>CBFHMA010000042.1:0-14606 GCA_965656775.1 Luminiphilus sp. | reverse complement strand
TGATCAGCATCGTTGCGAAGGATCCAGCGGTGACGAGCCTGATCAGCATCGTTACGAAGGATCCAGCGATGACGACTCGCTTGAGCATCAATAGAAGCTGTCTTACGACCAGATTCTGCGTTGCGACCAGCCCACTTGAAGCTAGAACTCTGACCGCGATCGGCCGTGTTCACTGCCTGGCCTGAACTGCGATCTGATTCGGCCCACTTGAAGCGACCGTAACCACTTTCTTGCGTAATAGCACTGGCTACGTTGTTGACAGCGGTCATCGAACCACGCAACTGCCCCTCGGCTGCGGCATTGTTGGCCATAAAAGTCATTGCACCGGCTACTGCTGCTACGCTCAAAATAGTCTTGAAGCTCATGGCTGTGTCCTCGATCAATCTCATTTGGCCCACCGCTTTGCGGCGACGCTTTGTGTGATGTAGATCTCATTTCTCAGATGTAAATGAGATCCGCTGTCCGTTGAGAGTGATAATAGGAGGGGGTATCGATTGTGTTAAGGATTGGAACTACCCATATGGGTAAGATCGCACTAATAAGAAGTAGGGTGATCAGTTTTGCTCTTGCGCTGGGCGAGACAAGGCCTCTAGGCGTTGTCGTTCCTGCTCATAGAGTCCTAACCAGTCGATGATATTGGTGTTGCGGCGCAGCGATCGTAAACCCATTGGGTCGAGTCGCTCAATATGCGCTTTGACACCCCAGCGTCGATCATCGCTGGGGCCCTTTGCGGGCGTTTTATTACTTTGAGCTGTTTCTAATCCCGGTAGTGATGGAGAGCCATCGGGCAGGGCAATAGCCGGACCAATCGGTTTATCAGAGCCATCTAGGACAGCGTTTAAGTTGAGCGATTGCTGTTCACATTGGGTGTCGCCTAAGGTCAGCGCTCGGGCTGCAGATACCAGCCCGTCACCTTGAATGAAGGGGCTGTAACTCAAACGACCGTCGCGATTGATGGCGGGTTCCGCTGATGTTTTGATCAGGCACTTGGCCTCGTCATTGGTTAGACTAGGGTCAGCTTGGAACAACAATGCCGCAATACCCGATACCAGAGCGGCTGACTGGGATGAGCCCGTGGATACAAATTCCCCGGTGTGCAACACGTAGTTTGGGCTCTCTTTTGCCAATGTGGCGTCAGGCGGCACTAAGCCCGTCATATGACCGCCGGGCGCAACGACATCGGGCTTTAAGTGACCCACGGCTGTGGGCCCGCGGGATGAAAAATCAGGAATATAATCATCGGATCGATCATAAGGTGTCCATGAATCCGTGATTGCTCCCACCGTGAGCACAAAGGGATTGTTGCCTGGACTGCCGATGGTGCCCCAATCGGGGCCATCATTACCGGCGGCTGCTACCACCAGAATACCGGCTTCCCAAGCCTTCAATACCGCTTGATTCATGGGGTCATCCCAAAATTCGAAGCGCGGAGTAGCCGACAGCGACATGTTTAAAACCCGAATATTCAGTTGGTCTTTTTGGTCAACAATCCACTGAATGCCACGAATAATATCGAGGAAATCGCCGTCACCTTCAGGTGCGAAGGCGGTGACGATAATGAGGTCAGCATCGGGTGCTATGCCCTTGAATCCTTTTCCGCCGGGGCGGGTATTGGGGCTGCTGTTTGCGATGATGCTGGCCATGTGAGAGCCGTGCCCACCAGCGTCGTTTAACGTGTCTGAGATCCGGTTTTGCCGTGCATCAAAATGGGCTTTCACCCGGGGCATGCCTGTGCTGTCGGTGGTCAATGCTGGGACATCCCAGAGACCCGAATCGATAATGGCAACACCTACTCCACGTCCGGTAATGCCTGAGTCATTGAGTAAGTCAGCGCCCACTAACCCAGCGTAATAGTAGTCGTTTTGATTGTTGTCGTATGCCTTAGGTAGTTGAACGCGACAGGTCGGCAGACTTAGCACCACATCAAGATTATTTTGATTTAGAGCCTGTGATGAGGACTCTGAGTGAGAGCTGTCTGTATCTGGTATGCCTCGGGACAGCAGTAGCTCATTTTTCCCTGGGGTCAGTTCTAAGTTTGCGCCCACGCTACGACCATTGAGGCTGATGGGGCGGCCATTTTCGTCATTGCTGAGGGATTCGATACTGACAGTAACGGGTTCATTGGCCAGGTTGTGAACACGCCACAAGGAGCCTGCTGGTGTTGGTAAAAGATCGAGCCCGGCCACGACAATGCAGTCCCGAGCTTCCTCCGATTTAGGCGGATTGAAATCCTCAACTACCCGACGTACTCCAGGCTGTCGCTCTAAATCTGTGAGTGTGGCCGCAGCCACAACGCCCCCAATACCGTTAATAATCGGTAATTGATGCGTCATCTTCCCACCGACATGCTCGAGCGCTGCCTCGAGTTGTTGCGGATCGTCCCCCTGCAACAACACCTGCACGCTCGGTTTGTGGACCTGAGCATTGACGGACTCAGCTACCCAAAGGCATCCGGCAAGGAGAGCAAATAGTCGAATCACGTCATCGTTTTTCTATTCGATGGCTGCGAGTAGGTCGGGTTGCGTTGCGGTCATGAGTAGCTCCCGGTAATCCTGGCGACTTGCTTCAGCGATTTGCTCCGCTCGAAGAGGGCGCGCTAATAGAAAGCCTTGTAAGCATTCGCAGCCATGGATCACCAAAAATTCAGCTTGCTCCCTTGTTTCTACACCCTCTGCAACAACCCTAAGACCAATAGCTTGGCTGAGCCCGAGTATGGCGCGAACAATACCCCGACCGCTGTTGCTCGCAAGATCAATAACGAAGCTCCTGTCTATTTTAAGGGTGTCTATGGGGAAGTTGCGTAGGTAGCTTAATGACGAGTAGCCAGTACCAAAGTCGTCGATCGCCAAGTCAAAGGATATATCTTTGAGCTGCTGTAATTTGCTGAGATTGTGCTGGGCGTCGGACATGATGACCCCTTCGGTGAGCTCTAGCTCAACGGGGAATAAGTCTTTGAGGGGTGCCAACAAGGTCGATAAATGCTCAACAAAATCGGATTGCGAAAATTGCAGTGGAGACAGGTTAATGCTCAAGGTGATACCCAAGGGGAATTGATATGCCTCGTTCAAGGCATCATCCCTAACCCGTTGCAACACAAAGTCCCCGAGAGCAAGTATCAACCCGCTGTTCTCCGCCACCGGAATGAATTTAGCGGGGGAGACATTACCTAGCTCTGGGTGCTCCCAACGTACCAATGCTTCCACGCCCAACATACGCCCATTACGGGTATCAATTTGAGGTTGGTACATCATGTACAGCTGATCACCATCGCGCAGGGCCGTTCGGAGGTCAGCTTCAAGTCGTAAGCGCTCGGCTGCATCGTCGCTAAGAGACGCATCGTACAGTCGATAGCGCGCCCGTCCGTCCCGCTTGGCGAACTGCATAGCCGAATCAGCTCTGCGCATTAATGTCGTGGTGTTGTCGGCGTGCAGAGGCGCAATAGCCACGCCAATGCTGGGTGTGATGACCAAATTATGGCGGTCAATGGACATGGGTTCCGACAGCGCGTTAATGATACTGGTGCTCAGTTCACACAACTGTGCCTCACCGGTGAAATTGCGTGCGACAATGGTGAACTCATCACCACCCGGTCGCGCGAGCTCTACCATCAATCCTGACTCCGCAGCATCAATCGTCAGTGCGTTAGGACTATCGTCGTTATCAATAAGTCGAGCGCAGGTACTCAAGTGATTGCGCAGCCGAGCTGCGATATCAGTCAGAATCCTGTCGCCAGTTTCGTGACCAATGGAATCATTGATGCGCTTGAAATGGTCTATGTTGACCAGCAAGAGCGCGCAGGGTTGATTGTGATTGAGTGCCCACAGCATGCGCTGCTCAAGCTGATCAGAAAACCGTCGCCGGTTGGGCAGTTCGGTCATCTGGTCGTAATAGGCCAAATAACGCAATCGCTTTTCTTGGGTTTTTAGTGCCTGGAAGTTGTCGGCTGCTCGCAACATGTAGCGAATATCCCGAGACAGCAGAGCCCAATTGATGGGCTTCGTCTTGTACTGGGTCGCGCCTGCTTCAAAGCCCGCATCGATAGAGGCTTTGTCATCTGAGCCGGTGGCAATAAGTACAGGGATGTCAGCACCCAGCGGCGATTGTCGAATAGCCTGGCACACTTCAAAGCCGGTTTTGCCTGGCATTTCAACGTCGAGGAACACCAGATCGGGAGAGCTTTCATGGTAGCGCTCGAGGGCCTGATCGCCGTCTTCCGCTTCGACCACTGCCATACCAGCGCTTTCGAGACACTCGCGAGCAAATAGGCGTACCATAGGGTCGTCGTCGCACACCAGTATGGTGGGACGTGATGGGTTGTTAGCGTCCTCGGTCACTTGCAAGCAGCCTGATGGGTTTTTCGAAGGGTACCACTATGGAGGCTGCGCATCACCCTCTGGTGGGTGTCCGTTGTGCTATCATTTGCGGTCCTTTTTCGTTCCCTAATGCCATGTCTATTGCCCAGACCAAACTGTTGGAGATCCGCACACAGGTGCAAGACCACCTGCGTCGTGCCCACGAGCAACGTATTGATGCCGATGAGCAGGCTCGATTAGAAACGCAAATTAGAGCTTTACTCCAGCGAGAAAATGCTGTGTTAGTGGCTCACTACTACACAGCCCCGGCCATTCAAGCTCTAGCCGAGGCCACAGGTGGCTGTGTTTCCGATTCCCTTGAAATGGCGCGATTTGGGCGTGACCATCCAGCCAGCACCCTGGTCGTTGCCGGGGTCAGATTTATGGGCGAAACCGCTAAGATCTTGACCCCTGAAAAGCGCGTGTTAATGCCCACCCTCGAGGCTACATGCTCCCTAGACATTGGCTGCCCCATCGATGAGTTCAGCGCATTTTGTGATCAACACCCCGATAGGGAAGTCGTTGTTTATGCCAACACATCGGCGGCGGTGAAAGCTCGAGCAGATTGGGTGGTCACGTCGAGTATTGCGCTAGATGTCGCTGAACATTTAGCCCAGCAAGACAAGAAAATTTTGTGGGCTCCGGACCGGCATTTGGGGGACTATGTTCGCCGCACCACCGGCGCCGATATTCTGATGTGGGATGGCGCCTGCATTGTGCATGAGGAATTCAAGGCTCAAGGTATTTTGAACCTCAAGCAAGTGCATCCGGGGGCCGCCGTCTTGGCCCACCCAGAGTCGCCGGCGTCGGTTGTGGAAATTGCCGATCACGTGGGTTCTACGACTCAAATTATTCGAGCAGCCCAACAGCTTCCCAACGACACCTTTATCGTTGCCACCGATCACGGCATTTTCTTCAAGCTCCAGCAAGCAGCACCCGATAAGCATTTCATTATTGCGCCGACCGCCGGTGCCGGTGCCACCTGCCGTAGTTGCGCCAACTGCCCGTGGATGGCAATGAATGACCTGCAGGCTCTAGCACATGTATTCGATCGAGTAGGCAATGAAATTTCAGTTGATCCGCAAGTCGGCGAAGCGGCGATGAAGCCTCTGAATCGAATGCTCGACTTTGCAGCGACTTTGGGTACCAACGTTATTGGCAAGGCGTAATACCATCGAGTTTTGCGCAAGCTAAATGCTCAGCTCTTTTCGAGTGCCGCTCGCATTTTTCGGATGTGCCCAAGGCGCTCATTGATCTGTGCCGCTGTGCTGAAGTCGGCATTCGCCAGTTGCAACGCATAGTTGAGTTGGCGTTGAGCTGCATCAAGGTTGCCCACCAAGATAAAGTATTCGGCACGGGAGCGATGTAAACCCAGAATATTGCCCGACAGTCCCTGTACCTCTGCCAACAGATACCAGAGCGCCGGATCTTGGGGTTGGCGCCTAGATTGATCAATCATCAGTTCTTCCGCTAAATGTGCCTGTCCCGCCTGTTGCAAAGCAAAACCGTAAGCCATTGTTAATGGATGGTTGCCGGGGGATAGCTGGAGTCGTTTGGCCAAGCCCTGTGCTGCCGCTTCGTGTTGCCCCATTGCCAGTTGTATATCTGCGTTGGCGAGCACATATTCAATGCGACTGCGATCATCTGACCATAGGTCATCAAGGGTCAAAGCGGCTTCCCGCGGCCGACCGGCAGCGGTGAGTGCTAATGTCAGTCCGTACAGGGCGGCTTCCCGTGAGCGCGGTGACCCCTCAAGTTGACTTCGGAACATGGCAACAGCTTCTTCCGGGGTGTCGGCCAGATGATTGGCCACGCGCGCCCGCATCAGTTGAAAGTCGAGACTGGTGGGTCGTATCAGTTTCGGGTACTGCATAGCTCGGTTGCGGGTGTCCGCGATACGATTTTCCGACAAGGGGTGGGTACGTAAAAATTCGGGTATTCGGTTACCACTGTTATAGCGGTTTGAAGCTAGCATGCGCTCAAACATGGTGGGAGCTGCATAGGGATCGTATCCGGCCTCGTAGAGCGTTCGCATGCCCACTCTATCGGCCTCTGCTTCGTTAGCTCGGCTGTAGCGCAACTGTTGATCTTGCAGCGCGGCTTGAGTTGCCGTCATTGCTGCGAGGCCGGCGTCGGTGCCTGTGGTCGCCGCGAGCAGAATGCCGGCGAGCATGCCCGCAATATTGAGGGGGGCATTGGTCTGAGCTTGCTCAACCCGACGAGAGAAATGGCGTTGACTCAAATGAGCAATTTCGTGGGCGATAACAGTGGCGAATTCGTCTTCGGTTTGGGCGTACATGAACAGCCCGTTGTTAACACCAATGATGCCTCCGGGTACAGCGAAGGCGTTGATACTTGGATTATCAACAATCACCAATTCAATGCGTCTGTCCTGGAGTTCGCTATGAGTAACGAGATCAAATACCAGTGATTCTAAATACGCATACAGTAACGGGTCGTCCACAATCGGTGCTTGACTGCGAAAAATCTTGAGCCACGTTCTGCCCAACTGATGTTCATAATCGGTGGAAAATAAGCTGGTGCTGGTTTGCCCTAGGTTTGGAATTTTCAGGCCTTCCGTTGCGCTTAGGGCAAGAATTGACTGTCCGCTCAGCAGCAGGCAGCAGAGCCAGCACACCAGTGTGCGTGCCAGCAGAGCAGGATGGGTCAATGGGATGTGCAACATAACAATACTTTAGCGCAACTGTGTCGGTATTGATCGGGAATTTTGTCCAGAGTTCCGCAGTAAGTTGTCGTGGTTGATGTCGAGGTACCGAGGTTTTTTGGCGCTATACTCGCAACAACCGCACATAGAGATTGGGTATGTCAAAACAACTTGAGTCTGTGCACCTCGAGCCGGTGCAGTCAGTTGATGCGCGGCAGCAGCGCTGTCCAATGCCCTTACTCATGGCTAAGCGCGGCTTGCGTGAGCTTGCTTCGGGCGAGGTGCTTGAGGTGCTCGCGACCGACCCGGGTTCGACTCGCGATTTCCAGTCTTTAGAGCGTTTAGGCGGTCACGCCGTGCATACTTCGACCCTTGGCGACGGTGTCTTGCGCCACCTCATTGTAAAGGCTTAATCATGCTGGAAGTGTTTCGAAAGTGGTATCAGCGCTATTTCAGCGAAGAGGAATCAGTGCTGTTATTGGCCTTGCTGGCCGCAGCCTTGGTTGTATTGATGACCTTGGGCGACACGCTGACGCCGGTATTTGTGGCCATTGTACTGGCGTATCTTATGCAGGGTATGGCTAATGCGCTAAGTGCTTGGGGTGTATCCCGCCGCTTGGGCGTTTGGATTTCAACCTTCATTTTCACAGGGGCTTTTTTCGCTTTCATGTTAGGGCTCGTTCCCTTGGTGTGGCGACAGCTTGCTAGTCTTGTTCGCGAGGCGCCCAATATGATCGACGAAGTACGCTCTTTACTGCTGGTCTTACCTGAACGTTATCCAGACTTGGTGAGTGTTGACCAATTAAATCAGCTTACTGTCAACCTGCAGACGGAGCTAACAAGCTTTGGGCAGTTGGTGGTCACCAAGGGTGTCAGCAGTATCCCAAGTTTGCTGGCTCTCCTCGTCTACATGGTGCTCATCCCAATGATGGTGTTTTTTTTCCTCACTGATAGAGAGCGAATTTTAGGATGGGCTTTATCTTTCCTGCCCAATGAGCGGCCACTGCTGAACCAAATTTGGTTGGAGATGAACCAGCAGTTCGCCAACTATGCTCGAGGCAAAGTCATCGAAATTATCATTATTGGCGGTTTTAGTTATGCGTGCTTCGCCCTGTTTCAGCTTAATTACGCTGCTCTGCTGGCGTTGTTAGTCGGTTTGTCGGTCATCATTCCTTATATAGGCGCCACCTTGGTGACAATCCCTGTGGTGATGGTGGCGTATTTTCAGTGGGGCGTGAGCCCTGATTTTTACTACGTAGTGTTGGGCTATGCCATCATCCAAGTGTTGGATGGCAACGTGCTCGTGCCGCTACTTTTTTCCGAGGCGGTTAACCTTCATCCGGTGGCTATTATCATCGCCGTTTTATTTTTCGGTGGAATTTGGGGTGTGTGGGGTGTTTTCTTCGCTATACCGTTGGCCACGTTAGTCAACGCGGTGGTGGGCGCATGGCCAACGCGTAAAGTTAACCTCGAGTCGTTAGCCGACCAGTAGTTGCGAGGGTCGCCTTGCGGCGATAAGCGTCGAACCAATAAACAGTAACAGTGTCTACATTGATACGACATGGGTGGGAGAGCATATGAGTAGTCGATGGCAAAAGGTCATGGCGAGCGGGTCGATGTTGCTAGCTGCAGGCATTATGGGCCTATGGTTGAGTGGTTGTGACTCAAAAAAAATGACTGGATCTGATGCAAGTGGTGATGTGTCCTCAACCCCCAGTACCATTCCTATTAGCCCTAATGACCAGCGCGAGTACCAGCTTTTAACCCTCGATAACGATTTGGAGATCATGCTGGTTTCCGACCCTGATGTTGAAAAATCGGCAGCGGCGCTGAGCGTTGGCGTTGGGTTGTTATTTGACCCTATGGATTATCAGGGCATGGCCCATTACCTGGAGCATATGTTGTTCCTAGGTACCGAAAAATACCCCGAGCCCGATGAGTACATGTCATTTATTAACGAGAATGGTGGCGCGCGTAACGCTTACACGTGGCTCGACATCACCAATTACCAGTTTGAAGTAAAGAACTCGGCTTATGACGGTGCTCTCGATCGGTTCTCTCAATTTTTCAAGGGCCCTTTACTTGATCCCGAGTACATCGAGAAAGAGAAAAGTGCCGTCAATGCGGAATGGTCTATGCGCCGGGAAATGGATTTCTTTGGCATGTTTCGACTGGGGCGGCTATTGCTGGGCAATCATCCAGCTAACCGTTTTCTCATCGGCAACCTAGAGAGCCTGGCCGACAAGGAGGGTGGCTCCTTGCACGCCGCGACCGTCGACTTTTATCAGCAGTACTACTCTGCCAATCTCATGAAGGTGGCGATGGTTAGTAACCTTCCAATCGCCGATATGGCCAAGCTTGCCACGCAATATTTCTCCGACATCCCGAACAAGAATGTATCGAATCCCGTCGTGACGGAGGCTGTTGATTTCGCGACGTCGGCTGGAAAGTTAGTGCACTTCGTACCCCAAGAAGAGCAGCGCATGTTGCAGCTGGAGTTTCTGATCGATAACAACATCGATCAGTTTGCGACTAAGCCTAATGAATATTTGGCTTATATCCTGGGCTCTGAAATGCCCGACACGCCCGCGGTCCGCTTGAAGGAGCTGGGTTGGGCAAGCGCGCTCAATGTCTCCGCGTCACCCAATGAGTATGGCAACTACGGTACTTTTCGTTTGATGGTAGATCTCACCGAAGAGGGTATGGCTCACCGCGAGACGATCACCAATATGCTGTTGGGCTATATCGAACAGATAAGAGCCGAAGGCGTCGACGATCGCTATGCTGCCGAGTTCAAAACATCCCTCGATAATCGTTTCCGTTTTCTAGAAAAGATCGGTGATTTTTCATATGCCACCCAATTGGCGGCGGCTATGCAAGACTTTCCCAGCCGACATGCCGTCAATGCGGCCTTCGTGTTTGATGGGTTCGATGCCGACGCAGTGAGCAATGTGCTCGCCCAGTTGGTGCCAGAGCGACTGCGGGTATGGTACGTCTCTAAAGAGGAACCGGTAGAGGAGACCATCACTTATTATGCGGGTGAATACGCTGTCACTGATTTGCAGCTTCAAGATGCCTCTGCGCAACAGGTACTGGCCAAGCAGTACGACTTGGCGCTGCCAGCACTCAACTCGTTGCTACCTGAATCCTTCGAGGTAGCCCATGCCTCTTCAAGCCCGGTTCGCGTCGCGGTGAAAGACGGCATCGATATTTGGCTCCAAGGGAGCGAAATCTACCGCGAGCAACCCAAAGGGTTCACACAGATTTACTTGAACACCCCTTCTCGTCAGCAGGGACCCGAGGCCGTTGTGTTAATGGCGCTGTGGGATGACTTGTACTCGATGGCACAGCGCACGTTGTTCACCGAGGCGTCTATCGCTGGTATGAGCGCGGGCATGTCAACGGCCAATGGCGTCAAACTGACATTTTCGGGGTTCACAGATAAGCAGCCAGTACTCATAGAGCAGGCCTTGGATGCACTGCGCATTCAGCCCACTGATGAAGCGCTGACTCAAGCCATCGACCGCTTTGTGCGGGGAATCCGCAATAGCAAGCGAAGCTTTCCCTTTCGACAGCTGGGGCCTGCTTTGCGCAAGTTGACCACAAGCGGCAGCTACGATGATGAGACGCTGATTGGTATCGCACAGCAGGTTACTAACGCGTCGTTAACGCAATTTATCGACGGTGAGCTGTCAACCGCACTTGCTCGGGTTTACATGTTCGGTAATTACAGTCAAAGCGATGCAGATACACTGGCAAGCTTAATTGACGCTAAGCTTCCCGAGCGTGATGCTTCGGAATATGTCCGGTCGGCGGTATATGCCCCCCAGTCTGGTGAGACCTTGGTCTATGTGGAAGATCTTCCGGTGGAAGATCTTGGAATGATGTACTTGTTTGCAGCGCCCGAGTCGAGTTTCGAGGCTCAAGCCAAAGCCGATGTGGTGGCTGCCCATTTAAGCAATAGGGCATTCAATCAACTACGCACCGAGGAACAGCTGGGTTATGCGGCAGGGGGGTTTGCTTCTCGTCTGAACGACCATCCGTTTATTGGCTTTTATATTCAAACGCCGATCAAAGCACCCGCGGATATGCTGGCCCGTTTTGACGCCTACACTGAAGAGTTTAGGCAAGACCTCGAGGATCTCAGCGAAGAGGATTTCGAGCGCATTAAGGCAGGTATCCTGACCGATCTAAATAAGCCACCGAAGAATTTATCAGAAGAGGCTGGTCCTTTCGTGAGTGACTGGGAGCGGGAGCGCTACACATTCGACAGTAAACCGCGTCTGGTGGCGGCGGTGGAAAACGTGACCCTAGAGGGTATAAGGAATTTCTACCGTGATACGGTGCTGTCATCGGATAAGTCGCGAATCCTCATTCAAATGCGGGGTAAGGCATTCGCCGACGCGCCCTTCGCTGCCATAGAGGATGCTGCAGTCATTGACGATATCGCGGCGTTTCATCAGCGCATGCCAAAGCAACCCTAAACCCGCCACGAGTCACATCCTAAGCACCCCAAACATTGATGCTTGGGGTATTTTTTTGCTTTTTTTATAGTTCTTAAATGGAACTTTAGTGAAATAGATCGACAAATAAACTACCTTTCCCTTGTGACTGGCGCGCATTGTCAGTTCATTTATAAAACTATGAGTTTTTACGTAAGGCTACTGATGAGTTTGCCGCGCCCCTTATCGAAAGCAAGGAGATAGTCATGAGTGACCCCCAACTCGACCCGCAGGAACGCCAAGAGTGGGTAGATGCCCTTGATTCGGTCGTCAAGCACGGTGGCTTGAGCGCAGCGGGCGATTTGTTGAAATCCGTTTATCACCATGCCGAGAGCAATGGCGTACCCCTGCCGCAGGCTATTACGACACCCTTTCGCAATACCATTGCCCCTGAGAATGAGCGTCCGCTGCCGGGCGACATGTTCATGGAACGACGTATCCGCTCGTTAGTGCGCTGGAATGCGATGGCGATGGTGATGCGGGCCAATGACAATGATGAGGGCTTGGGCGGTCACATCTCTAGTTTTTCATCAAGCGCAACGCTCTATGACATCGGGATGAACCATTTCTTCCGAGGCACAGGCAATGGCCACCCGGGTGATCTGGTCTTTTTTCAGGGCCACAGTGCACCCGGTATGTATGCCCGCTCATATCTCGAAGGCGTATTCAACGAGCAGCAGTTAGAGAATTTTCGACGAGAAGTCGCGGGTGGCGGGCTGTCCTCGTACCCTCATCCATGGTTAATGCCCAATTACTGGCAGTTCCCGACGGTATCTATGGGACTTGGCCCCATCCAAGCTATTTACCAAGCCCATGTGATGAAGTACCAACAGCGGCGCGGTTTGGTTGATCACCGAGACCGAAAAATTTGGTGTTTCATGGGTGATGGCGAGTGTGATGAACCTGAATCACTCGGCGCCATCGCGCTGGCAGGTCGTGAGCAGCTGGGTAACCTGCACTTTGTCGTGAACTGCAATCTGCAGCGCCTAGACGGCCCGGTGCGAGGTAACGGCAAGATTATTCAAGAGCTTGAAGGTGTGTTCCGGGGCGCTGGCTGGAATGTCATTAAGGTGATTTGGGGGCGGAAATGGGATCCGCTGCTAGAGCGCGATAAGTCCGGCATGCTGCAGCAGCGTATGGATGAGGTGTGTGACGGTGAACTTCAGAACTGTAAGTTCAACGGTGGCGCGTATACCCGAGAGCACTTTTTTGGGGCATACCCAGAGACCCGTGCACTGGTTGAGCAGCTCAGTGACGACGACATCATGTATTTAAACCGAGGCGGCCACGACCCCTACAAAGTCTATGCGGCCTATGCGGCTGCCTGTGAAGAAACTGAGCGTCCAACGGCTATTCTAGCCATGACTGTGAAGGGTTACGGCACGTCAGAAGCTGGCGAAGCCAGCAATGAAACCCATTCATTGAAAAAGCTCGACCTGAAAAGCTTGAAAGCGTTCCGCGACCGCTTCGGGGTGCCTATCAGTGACAAAGACTTGAAGGATGTGCCGTTCTATCGTCCCCCTGAGGACAGCCCGGAAATCCGCTATATGCGTGAGCGGCGTGCAGAGCTCGGTGGTCAACTGCCCGCACGTAGGGCTGTGAGTTATTCGCTCGCCGCTCCGACGCGCGCTACTTACGCCAGCCAGCTTAAAAGCAGTGGTAAACGCCAGATTTCTACCACCATGGCGTTCGTTCGTATCCTGTCTGCTCTAGTGAAAGACAAAGACATAGGCAACCGAGTGGTACCGATTGTTCCCGATGAAGCGCGAACCTTTGGTATGGAGGGTATGTTCCGTCAATTGGGCATTTACTCGTCGGTAGGGCAGCGTTACACCCCCCATGATGCCGATGGCATCCTTTATTACAAAGAAGCCGAGACCGGTCAGATTCTGGAGGAGGGCATTAACGAATCCGGTGCCTTTTCCGCTTGGCTAGCCGCCGCTACGTCCTATAGCGTGTCCGACTACCCGATGATCCCCTTCTATATTTTCTATTCGATGTTTGGTTTCCAACGGATCGGCGATTTGGCTTGGGCCGCAGGTGATAGCCAAGCCCGTGGATTTTTAATCGGCGCCACCTCAGGGCGAACAACCCTCAACGGCGAGGGCTTACAGCACCAGGATGGACACAGCCACCTGATGGCGGCTGCGATACCCAACTGCATTAGTTACGATCCAACGTACGGCTATGAGCTGGCTGTCATTATCCAAGATGGCGTGAAGCGGATGTTTGAGCAGGGTGAAAACTGCTTCTATTACATAACGACTATGAATGAAAATTACCATCACCCCGATATGCCCGAGGGTGTTGATGACGGCATTGTACGAGGCTTATACCGGTTGCGAACATCCACGGTCGATAGCCGCCATCGGGTGCAGCTCATGGGAGCAGGAAGTATTTTGCGGGAAGTCGAAGCTGCTGCTGACATGTTGGAGGGTGAGTTCCAGATTGCCGCCGATGTGTGGAGTATGACCAGTGTCAACGAGCTTGCCCGTGACGGCAAAGACGCCATGCGTTGGAATATGCTGCATCCCGAGGCTACGCCTCGTGTGCCCTTCATCACCGAGCAGCTGTCCTCCAGTGACGGACCTTTTATCGCCGCTACTGACTACATGAAGGCGCACACGGATCAACTGCGCGAGTTCATTCCGGGGCGTTTTTCGGTACTGGGTACCGATGGTTTTGGGCGCAGTGATACGCGCAAGAAACTGCGGGAGCACTTTGAGGTAAGTCGAGAATTTGTCGTGCTAGCGGCACTCAAGGCGTTGGCCGATGAGGGTAGTATTGAGCCCAGCGTTGTGACCGATGCCATGAGCCGCTTGGGCATTTCCCCTGACAAAACCAATCCTCGCGGCGCTTAACGGCACAAGACTAAGGAGCATGACAGTGGCTGACACAACGATAACGGTTCCTGATATTGGTGGCGCCGAGGGCGCGGAGGTCGTCGAAGTACTGGTGGTAGTGGGCGATCGCATTGAGCTTGAGCAGAGCCTCATCGTCCTGGAGTCCGACAAGGCATCGATGGAAATACCGGCAACCACAGCGGGGGTAGTGACCGAGCTCCGTGTTGCAGTCGGTGACCAATTG
>CBFHMA010000041.1:0-14608 GCA_965656775.1 Luminiphilus sp. | reverse complement strand
AAAAAGGCTGCTTCACAAGACAAGGCTATCGAGGTTAGCGAGACAAAAGCCTCGAAGCCAAAGCGAAAAACATCAACCAAAACCGCAAAAACACGCCGACCACCCAAGACATCGGCCACAATAACAACACCTGCTAAGAGCGGCACCGCGAAACGAAAAACCAGCAAACCATCTGCGGTGAGGCCAAAGCGCTTATCTGAGGGTTAAATGCCAATGCGCTACACGCGGCTGGCAGACAAAATGGCCGTTTCTCCCTGGCCTTCTGGTACAGGGCCAACGCTGTTTTTACTCGACGCCAGCAACAGCGTTGAACATCAGCTCCTAGAGACCTGGATTGATCAACATCAGCCAGAGGGGCGTAAGTGCGCTCGTCTGACGCTACCGCTACGGGATGATCGCAAGCCCATTGTGCAACAACCTCTCAGCAAGCAGCTGGACTCCAGCGACGACTGGGTGGTAGCACCCCTGCGAGTCGCTTGGATGCCCGACGCTGAGGCCCTTGAGACAGGGCCTCGTTTATCGGACTTGGTGTCGGGCAACCGTAATCCCGGCCGCTGGCGGGGGCGTCACATACTGCGCAGCCAACCCGATCGAGTGCACTTGATTGCCGGGGCACCTGCCCAGCAAAGCGCCATGGCCGAGCGGTACACCCATCAGTACGCATTGCACCCCGGTCAGCATCAGGAGGACTTTGCGGTATTTGTGGCGCGTCAAGGGGCTATCGTACTCGATATGGCAGAGCGGCGACTGCGAGGCGGGCGCTATAAAGTGCCCCGCTACGTGGCCCACAGCCTGCGCAACAACCAAGCCTTTAAAGAACAACTGTCTGCCATTTCCAAGGAACGCAAGGTTCCACGGTCGATCGTGATGCGCGAGGTCGACGACTACTTCGGTGAAATGATTTCGATTCCAACCAGTTTCTGGCTGGATGTTTGGATGAAGTTCTGTAATTTCTGCCTTGGGCTAGGGTATGAGCCCAAACTGTATTATCGAGCACACGACCTCGAGCGTATTCGAGGCATTGTTCGCCACCACCCTTCAGCATTGCTTTGGACCCACAAAACCTACATCGATGGTTTTGTCGTGCCCAAAATTCTATTCGATAACGATTTTCCGGTACCCCATTTTTTTGGTGGCGCCAATCTCAATATTCCATTGCTGGGATTTCTAGTACGCCGAGCAGGCGGCATCTTTATTAAGCGCTCGTTCAGTGACAACGAAGCCTACAAATCGGCGTTGCGCCAGTACATTGGCTACTTAATGGAAAAGCGTTTCCCACTGACCTGGTCATTTGAAGGCACTCGATCACGTTTAGGGAAGTTGATGCCACCCAAGTACGGTGTTCTAAAGTATGTCTTGGAGGGCTGCTACAACAGCGATGCACAAAACGTGCACATCATCCCCGTGACCGTCTCCTACGATTTGATCAGGGATGCTGAAGAGTACGCCAAAGAGCAGGCGGGGGTACCGAAAGCACCCGAGTCATTACGCTGGCTAGTGGGTTACGTGCGAAGTTTGGCACGACCCATGGGTAAGATTTACGTAGACTTTGGCGAACCGGTAGTGCTTCCCGAAGCCCCTGCCCCAGACGATCGACTGGCGCTGTCAAAAATAGCGTTTCAGGTGGCCGTGGAGGCCAATCGAGTCACACCCATCACCTACCCAGCAGTGGTCTGCATGGCGCTACTCGGCGTCTACCCACGAGCCCTAACGGAAACCGAAGTTAGCGAAGAAGTTGACCGTATCGTGACATGGGCTCGAAAGCGGTCGCTTCGTATGTCGCTGGATTTCGATCGGCAGCATGAAGCAGGTATCGATAAGCTGTTACAGCTGATGATCGATGAGAATATATTGACCCGGTTCGACGGTGGGCCGGCCACAGTCTATGGGGTAGCAGCGGGAAGAGCTGCGGTAGCGAGCTACTACCGCAACACCATTGTTCACTACTTCGTGAACAAGGCCATTATTGAGCTGGCACTGATTGCCCTTAGCGACATAGACGCTCACGACAGCGATGGCACAGAGCTGTTCTGGCGCGAAGTCAATGAGCTAAGGGATTTATTCAAGTTTGAGTTCTTCTACCCGCCCTCCGATATATTTCATGGAGAAATCATTGAAGAGCTCAATCGCGCCTTGCCTACATGGCGGGAAGAATTGCAACGGGGGGCCAAGGGTGCCCGCAAACTACTGCTAAGCATGTCCCCGCAAGCTGCTCACATGGTGCTGCAAATCTTTGTCGAGAGCTACAGTCTTGGGGCTGATTTGCTACTGGATTTGACGCCCAACGAAGTCCTTAATGAAAACGATTTCATCGAGCGCTGCATGAACTATGGTAGACAAGCCTATTTACAACGTCGTGTCGCCAGCGAGGCCTCAATGGGGAAACTGTTGTTCAAAAACGCCTGGACGGTATTCACTGCACGAGGACTCACCAATAGCGACGGCGCCGACGTGCTTGCTCAACGACAGCAACAACAGCAGCAATTGCAAACCCTAGTGCGTCGAGTAGAAGTCTGTCGCGCGACCTCCATAGCGTCGCGTACAACACCAACAACGAGGGATGCGGTACGTGCAGAACTATAATTTCGCAGTGATCGGTGGTGGCAGCTGGGGCACCACCGTGGCCAGCTTGATCAGTCGCAATGTTAACGTCACCCTGTGGGCGCGAAATGCCGACACCGTCGACGAAATTAATCGCGAACACCGCAATAGCCGCTACTTAGGCGAAGCCAATTTGCACCCAAAGCTCCGTGCTTGCCACGATATAAACGAGGCGGTAGCGGGCGCCGATGTCGTCATTATGGCGGTGCCCTCAAACAGCTTTAGAGATGTATTAGAGACCTGCGCCAATACCATTACACCCGGTACGCCACTTGTCAGCCTAACAAAGGGGCTTGAAGCGGGAAGCCGGCTACGCATGACCGAAGTGTGTGCTCAGGTGCTGCCCCAGCACCCTGCCGGCGTACTGACCGGACCCAATCTGGCGAGGGAAATTATGGCGGGGCAGGCCGCGGCCAGTGTGCTGGCCCTTGACGATCAAACGCTTCGAGAGCAACTACAGCCCCTTATGAACGTGGGCCTGTTTCGGGTTTATACCAACGACGATGTGGTCGGCTGCGAATTGGGCGGTGTATTCAAAAATATCATCGCCATCGCGGTGGGCATGGGTGATGGACTTGGAGCCGGCGATAACACCCGGGCGGCACTCATTACCCGCGGGTTGGCGGAAATGACGCGACTGGGCACCTGTTTGGGTGGTCGCGCCCGGACGTTTTCAGGCCTTGCAGGGATGGGCGACATGATCGCCACCTGCACCAGCCCCCAAAGCCGTAACCGCCATGTGGGTATCGAACTGGCCAGAGGACGCTCAATTGATGACATCATCGCCAGCATGCATATGGTGGCTGAAGGCGTAAAAAGCGCACCCACAGTGATTGAACTAGCGCGAGAGTACGACCTTGATATGCCCATCTGCGAGGATGTCTACAAGGTCATCACAGGTACTTCAGACCCTCGTACTGCATACCGAGGACTATTGCGTACCTCAGCGGGTGCCGAATCTGAGCCAGGCTAGTAATGTTTCCTGATCAAACGTGCCAAGCCTCGATGGTAACCGCCCCCTGTGAAGGCGTTGAACCTTGGGCGTGAGTGTTGCTCTAATAGGCGGCTAAGGATGAATGCCTTTGAGGTTTGATGATGACGTTTAAACAGGTAGGGGCCGCAACCTTCGCCGCCTTACTCATGACAGCCTGTGCTACCAGCCCAACGGGGCGCAGCCAGTTCATGCTCATTTCTCCGGAAGCGGCAATCGTGCAGTCGGAGACCGCCTATCTCAGCACCGTAAAACAACTAGACGACGAGCAAAAGCTGGTGACAGACCCCGACATCATGGGACGGGTGGCACGCATTACCGGGCGTCTGGTGACCGTTGCGGAGCAGGACTATCCGAACAGCGCTGACTGGAAATGGAGCGTCGCGATTATCGACGATACGGATACCGTGAACGCGTGGTGTATGGCCGGCGGCCGGATGGCCGTTTACACCGGATTGTTCGATCAACTCAAGCTGACCGACGACGAATTTGCCCACATCATGGGTCACGAAATCTCCCATGCTCTGGCCAACCACACTGCCGAGCGTATGTCGCGGGCAATGGCCACCACCTTAGGCGTGGTTGCGATAGGGGCGGCGTCAGACAGCAATCTCGCTGTCACTGGCGCGAGCCTTGCCGCCAAAGTTGCACTCGAGTTACCCAACAGTCGTACCGCCGAAACCGAGGCCGATAGCTTGGGCATGCAGCTGGCGACTCAGGCGGGTTATGACCCTGAAGCCGCAGTGACCCTGTGGCAGAAAATGGGTGATTTGAACGATGGCAAGCGCTCACCCGAGTTTCTGAGTACCCACCCAGCCCCCGATAATCGTCAAGCAACACTGCAGAGCATGGTGCCGGATATGCTGCGACTCAATCCTACCCGCAACAAAGCCCCGGTCACTGAAATTGAGATTGCACAATAACCGCCATAACCACTAGCGCACGGTATGCAAGAAGTGCAGGTGGTCCTCATACTGATTCAATATATCGACGACCACTTGCTCTTCAGTCCACCCCATAATGTCATAGTCTTGGCCGCCCTCAGCTAAGTGCACCTCGGCACGGTAGAAGGTCTCGTGCTCGCCCATTTCGCTCAAGGATTTACCCGATAATGACTGGTCGGGCATGGGATGGCCTCTACTACGAACTTCATAAACAAAGTCAATTTCATCCCCATGAAACACTTCAAGGCGCAGTCGCCCATCTTCGGTGATGTCATTGGTGACTTTGGTGCGCACATCATGGCGGTTCAGTTCACTAGCGAAGCCGTGCATAGCCTTAAAGACGACTTCGCGCTGAAACTGTTGTACCGCTGAATCCGCAGGATAACGCAGCATATTGCTGAGCCGCTGCCGCCAAGTACCGGCGGTATCACTAGAGGGTGGATGCACCACAAATGCCTCTCGCTTGGCACCGTCAACGATTAGCGCGCGCCAAAATCCCCACAAGGATCCCAGCACCGCCAATGAGAAGGGGAGGGCACTGGCAATCGTGGCTGTCTGCAGGGCAGCCAAGCCATCTGCCAACAGCAGTACCGATGCAATGGCCGCCACCAAAGCGGTCCACAAAATGCGCTGTAGCAGCGGTGTATTGTCTTCGCCGCCAGCGCTCAGCATGTTGAGCACCATAGCGCCACTGTCCGCAGAGGTGACAAAAAAGACCACGATCATGGCCAAACAGACCATCGATAACAATTCGGTGGCAGGTAGGTAATCAAGAAATTTAAAGAGTGCCACAGCCTGATTAGCCTGTACCGCCTCGCCCAATTCAGCGGCACCCTGAACACTGATGAGCTCAATGGCAGACCCACCAAATACCCCCATCCACAACACAATGAACAAGGTGGGTACGATAGTGACTCCCAGTACAAACTCGCGAATGGTGCGCCCCCGAGAGATACGCGCAATGAAAATACCGACAAAAGGTGCCCAGCTAATCCACCAGCCCCAGTAAAGAATGGTCCAGCCGCCCAACCAATCGGTGGGGTTGTAAGCATACAGATTGAAGGTTTTCGGAACGATGTCGGCTACGTAGGCGCCAAACGTTTGCACGGTGCTCGACAACAGCATAATAGTGGGCCCCACGGCCAGCACACTCACCAGCAACAGAACGGCAAGCACAATATTGAGCTCTGAAAGACGCTTGATACCCGCATCGAGCCCCAACATCACCGAAATAGCGGCAACCACCATGGTCATCGCAATAAGGCCAATTTGGACGGTCTCACTCACGGGCACATCGAACAAGTAATTCAACCCTGCGTTTATTTGCAAGACCCCAAAGCCAAGGCTGGTTGAAATACCACAGGTGGTACAGACAATGGCAAAGACATCGATAGTAGCGCCCCACGGACCGTAAATGCGCTCGCCAATCAGCGGGTAGAACGCCGATCGCAAAGTCAGTGGTAAGGCATGACGGTAAGCGAAGTAAGCCAGTACCAAGGCGACAGCCGCATAAATCGACCATGCGTGCAGACCCCAATGGAAATAGGACAGTTTCATCGCCTCGACCGCGGCCTCGACATTACCACCCTCACCCACAGGGGGTGATAAGTAGTGCATCACCGGCTCTGCCACCCCAAAAAACATGAGGCCAATGCCCATACCTGCCGCGAACAGCATGGCAAACCAGCTGACAAAACCGTAAGCCGGCTGAGAGTGATCGGGCCCCAGTTTAATGTCGCCGTAACGAGATAAGGCAATTACAAACACGGCGATGAGCACGGTGCCCACAACCAGCACGTAGAACCAACTCGCGGTACTGACAATACCGCTTTGCAAGCCTACCAATAACTTGCCCGACGCCTCGGGCATCAGCCCTACCAGAACGACAACCGACAACAAGATAACGATGGCTGGGGTAAATACAGCTGAATCCACGTGAAAGCGGCGTAGAGGGCTAGCAGACATGTAAAACCATTTATTGATATGTGTGCGCGAAGTATACCCAGTGAAAAGCGCTCTCTGCGACTCCCCAACACTATGAGACATAACTTTTTTTACTCAAATGACGGCTGCTGAAACCTAGCAATAGTCATAAGCCCCCCCCTGCACAAAGGGACAAGTTTCAGTTAAAGTGTTGAGTTCAAATGGTTAGACCACAAAGTTTCATAGAACAAAACGGAGCCTACATGAACGCATCCAGCACATTTCGTCGTAACCGCCTGGCGGTCGCACTCAGCTCAGCACTCGTGCCTACACTTGCAGCCTCTGGCGCCTATGCTCAGAAATTGGAAGAAGTTGTTGTAACCGCCACCAAGCGTGCGGCTAGCACCCAAGACATTGCCGTTTCAGTTGATGCACTTACCAGCGATACGCTAGACGATTTCGGCATTTCTAATTTTGAAGATTATTTAATCCAGTTACCCGGTGTCACCGCTGGTGGCAGTGGCCCGGGCCAAAATACGATTTACATTCGAGGGGTTGCATCGACCACGCCAAACTTGACCACAGCAGGGGTTGCTGGTCTGGCACCAAACGTCGCTCTGTACCTGGATGAGCAGCCGCTGGCACAGCCGGGTCGAAACCTCGACGTGTATACCGCGGATTTGAATCGCGTCGAAGTTCTAAAGGGCCCCCAAGGCACTCTATTTGGCGCAAGCTCTCAGGCTGGAACTGTTCGCTTAATCACCAACAAACCCGACTTGGCTGAAGCTTACGGTAGTTTCGACACCGATCTTTCGTATACAGAGGAAGGCGAAGAAAGTACAAAGTTTGAGGCCATGTACAACCTGCCAATCTCAGATTCGGTCGCGTTGCGTGCAGTCGTTTATCGAGATAACCAAGGCGGATGGGTTGATAATGTACCGGGCACAATTACTGCCCACGAGAGTGCTCGCTTCCGGGACGCTGGTGTTATGCGATCAAATGGGGTTCCTGTTTCAGATCGCCGGGCAGGTTTGCAGAGCGCAACTTACATCAACAGCCTTCCAAGTGAAGTGGCGTATACCAGCGCCCGCATACCCTTTGATCCGTATGACCCCAACTCACTTGTCGAGTTCAGAGAAGCGAATAACGAAGCGCTGGTCGAAGAAGATTTTAACGATACCGTGTACACCGGCGGCCGCTTGGCACTTCGCGCAGACCTTTCAGAAGACTGGAGTGTGCTGCTTGGTGCCATGACACAGGAAATGGAAACTGACGGCACCTTCACCGCTGACCCTACTCTGGGAACCGACTCACCGAGTATTCAACGATACAGTCCAGATCGCCTTGAAGATTCGTTCAACAATTTTAATTGGACGATAGAGGGCCGACTTGGGGAGCTTGAAGTTATCTACACTGGCGCGTACACCGAACGCGAAACCGATCAGATTGTGGACTACACCGATTACATGTTTGTGGGTCAATACTTGCCCTATTACATTTGCGATGCGTCCGTGACCTATCCGGAGTACAACTACTATCAAGAAGGCGCGCCCCTCAACCAAGCATTTGGCACATGTTACGAGCCAGATCTCTATGCGCTCAGTTACTCAGAAACAGAGGTGCAAACGCACGAGCTTCGTTTCAGTACTGATCAGTCTAAATCCCTAAGGGTCACGGCGGGCGCTTTCTTCAGTGATTTACAGCTAGAGGAACGAGTTGATTTTAGCTATCCAAGTATTAATCAAATTAACTTTTTCGACTTTTACGACGAATCGGTCACTACCGCAGTCCCGAACTTACCCTTCCCCGGTTCAGTGATCACCGAAGAGGGGCCTTACCCAAGCGATACAGTGTTCCGAAATGATGTACGCCGAACAGACGAGCAGTATGGGTTCTTTGGCGAAGTAAGTTTTGACTTCACTGAGCAATTCTCAGCAACATTAGGTGCACGTTACTACGATGTAGAAGTGGACCTAGAAGGCGGTGCAAATGCTACTTTCTGTAATCCTTTCTTCGCTAACGACCAGGACTCATTCGGCACCAATATTTCTGACCTATATGACGGTGATGGGTCACTGCGGTTTGTTGGTGACTGCGGCTATACGCCGAGGTTAGAGTCAGGCACGACCTTCGAGGAGGCTGTTGCACTTTGGCAGGCTAATGACTCATTCAGCTATGACAGAGGGCAGTATGTCAACGCGCCCAATGCCGTTAGCGACGCGGAGATCCGCGGCTTTCTGCGCGCAATCGACGCACCGGATGTGGCGCAGACCGACGGCACGATCATGAAGCTGACGCTGAGCTATACACCATCGGATGATGTCCTTGTGTACGCAACCTTCTCTGAGGGGTATCGCCCTGGGTTGCTCAATCGCCCCGGTGGTGCTGCTGGCCCGGGCGACTACTCGGTACCTTTTGAACTTCAGACCGATGACGTGACGAACTATGAATTAGGCTGGAAGGCGGATCTCGCCAATGGCACCTTGCGACTGAACGGCAGCGCATTTTTTGTAGAGGTTGATCGTCTGCAAACCACTATTTTCGACCCCAGCATCACCAATTTGTTCTTCTCCGACAATGCCGCCAACGCTGAAGTTATGGGGGTTGAGGGTACAATGACATGGCTCCCTCAAGCAGTGCCTGGCCTGGTGGTGGGCGCTTCGTTCTCCTTGCTCGACACGGAAATTACCGATGTGTTGACACCTACAGACGACGTGCAAAAAGGCGATTCACTGGCATTTGCCCCGGAGGTGCAGTTCAACGCGAACGCGCGTTATAACTGGACGCTTTCTAGCGGCTTAGATGCCCACGTTATGTACAATATTGCTTACTCTGACGAGTCTTATAGCGATATTATTCGCATCAACAGGGATCGCATTGATAGCTGGACAATGATGGGGGCAAGCGCTGGAATCAGCTCGGAAAGTTGGGGCTTAACCGCGTATGTTGACAACTTAACTGACGAGCGTGCAGAACTGTCGCGCAATTTCGTTAACGATCGTCAGCGAGTCACCTACGCCAGACCAAGAACCGCAGGTCTAAGGCTGAGTTACAAGTTCTAAACTGAGCGCCAAGCTGCCCGTACAGCCCCCTAATAGGGGGCTTTTTTGTGTTGGAGAAATAATCAGAAGTGGAACAATTTGAAGACGTCAGGCAAGCAATCAGCGCCGAAAACTTTAAACGTGCTGAAGGCATTTTAGGGCATAGTGAGAATCCGGAGAGCGAATGGCTTTACCTGAAGGCGGTCTGCTGTCGCGGTCTTGGAAAATTACAAGATGGCCTGGCCTGCCTAGACCAACTGATTGCCATGCACCCAAAGCATGGCCGCGCCTTTCAAGAAAGAGGACGTATTCTTCTAGCGTTGGGCCGGACTCAAGACGCACTCACGGCACTTGGTAGGGCAACACAAGAGAACCCTTCGCTGCACTACAGTTGGGCTAAGCAAGCGGAAATTTTGCTTTCCCAGAGAAGATTCGCTGAGGCCGAACGGATCAAACCGCATATCGAAAGGCTCGCTGCACTGCCAAAGCCCCTAGTCTACGTGTTGGACATAATGTCACAGGGCGCTATTGCCAAAGCCGAAATAGCCTGTCGGGATTTTTTAAAAACACATCCGCATCATGTCGAGGGTATGAGGCTGCTGGCAGAGATCGCGATTAAATTAAACGTACTGGATGAAGCTGAGTTCTTGCTGGAGAGCGCTGTCTTGTTTGAACCGGCCAATCAAGGCTTGAAGGTGGAGTACATCAGCTGCTTACGCAAGCGTCAAAAACTCGACCAAGCAAAAGCCTGTGCCTTGGAATTGTTTAACGAAAACCCGACTAACCTCCATTACATGTCCCAGTACGCTGTGATCTGCATGCAATTGGGAGAGTATGACGTGGCGCTGGATCTGTTTAATAAAGTTCTACAGATCGTACCTGGTGAGCCTGTGACGCTTACATCTAAGGGCCATGCGCTTAAGACAATCGGCCAAACTGACGATGCAATAAAATGTTATCGCGAGGCCTGTCGTGAAGGCGTCATCCATGGCGAAGCGTGGCAGTCCCTCGCCAACCTAAAGACATACAAATTCAATGACGCAGAAATACTGCGCATGTCCAAGCTCGCACAGAATACCAGCCTACGACTCATGGACCGGGTTTATTTATATTTCGCGCTGGGGAAAGCTCTAGAAGACAAAAAGGACTTTGCAAAGGCCTTTGAAATGTATCAAGCCGGCAATGCGATTAAACGCGCCGAATCTCGATATGTTGCAGAGCACATTACAGAGGAATTCTCGGAGCAACGTAAAGTATTTAGTAATCTGTCGACGCCACACTTCGGTTTGACTGCTGCGGACCCAATTTTCGTGGTAGGCATGCCGCGCGCAGGATCAACACTCATTGAGCAAATTCTGTCCAGCCACTCAATGGTTGATGGCACGCAAGAGTTGCCGAATATCCTAGCGATAGTTCACCAGCTCAGGAACCAAGAAAAAGACTTTGACCGTCTGACCTATCCTCGTGCTATCGAAGGCTTAGACGCGGATGACCTTAAGCGTCTTGGTGAAAAGTACATCGAAGGTACTAGGTCCTACAGAGAGGATGCGCCTCATTTCATTGATAAAATGCCAAACAACTTTCGGCACATAGGCCTGATCAAGCTTATCCTTCCCAACACAAAAATTATTGACGCTCGGCGGCATCCTCTTTCGTGCACGTTCAGTTGCTACAAGCAACTTTTTGCTGAGGGTCAAGAGTTCTCATACGATCTGTCGGACTTGGGAAAATACTACCGAGACTACGTGAACCTGATGGACTACTGGCACCACCGCTTTCCGGGTGAAATATTGCATGTCCAATACGAGGATGTAGTCGACGACCTAGAAGGGCAGGTGCGGAGGCTGCTCGACTACTGCGGGCTGCCATTCGAAGAGGCATGCATCAACTATTGGCAAACCGATCGAGCGGTTAAAACGCCCTCGTCCGAGCAGGTAAGGCAACCTATCTTTAGATCCGGTGTTGAAAATTGGCAGTATTTTGAACCCTATCTCGATGAACTTAAGTTGGCTCTGGGGCCGGCGTTGACAGCTTACAAACCCAAACACACCGCGACCGCGTTGGAACAGAGCCCATCGCGTGTGCCTGATATTGCCAAATAAGGATGGTTATGAGTGACCTACCAGATCAAGTGCTTGTCTCCCTGCGTCGGATTATTCGCGCTACCGATTTGCATTCGCGCCAGCTCGGAAAAAAGACCGGATTAACCACACCACAACTGGTTATCATTCGGACCATCGGCGAACTACGTGATCCTACTGTCTCCGATATTGCCAAGGCGGTAAGTCTTAGCTTAGCCACCGTGACCACCATCCTGAACCGCTTGGAAACCCAGCAACTCGTGCATCGTGAGCGCAGTAAAGTCGACCGACGCCGAGTCATCGTAACCCTTACCGAATCCGGCGAGCAAAAACGTATCGATGCACCCAAACCACTGCAGGACAGTTTTGTAGACCGGTTTGGGCGACTTGAAACGTGGGAACAGCATCACATTGTGGCGGCGCTGGAACGCGTAGCCACGATGATGGATGCAGAGGAGCTCGATGCCGCGCCCCTACTACTGAGCGGCGAGTCGGTGATATAAAACGCCTTAGTGGGCTGCCTAAACCCTACCATGAACTGCCCAGGATTGGGCATCACCTTGTTTGTGTCGGGTACCACTCGAGGCTAAGCTTCAAGCCATGCCGACTCTCTCTGATATATCGGCTGCCTTAGCGCCAGTTGTGAGCGCCATGGGCAGCGACGCCTTTCCCAGCGCATTAGCGCTGGCTTTGCGTGAGCTTGTTGGCGCCGACGATGTCACCCTGCTCCAATACGGCGCCACTAGCCTACCCACTATTGCCTACTCAGCGCCCCCAGGTACGGTGGTTCAAGGCACCCTTGAAACGTATTTAAAAGGGCCTTTTCTACTCGATCCGTTCTACCGAACCGCTGCCAATGAACATCGCTTTGGGGTTTTTCAGCTGAATGATCTAGCACCCGAGGGGTTTCACGACAGCGAGTATTACCGTGGCTGGTATCGTAACTGCGGCTTTAATGACGAGTGCGGACTTCTTATTCCCCTATCAGATGGGTTTATTAATCTTGCTCTAGGGGTCACCGGCAGCAACGCGCAGTTCAGCCCCCAGCAGGTGCGCTTACTCGAAGACCTGTTTCCGTTGGTCTCAGCTATTGTCCAGCACCACTGGCGCGGCAAGCGAAACCAGCAGCCAAGCCAGCCAGGGTTGCGGCAGCAACTACATTGCTCCTTGGCAGCGTTTGGCGCCAGCATCCTGACAAAACGGGAGCGCCAAATCACCGAGCTGGTGCTCTTGGGCAACAGCACACGGATGATCGCTGAAAAACTGGGTATTTCCACTGAAACTGTCAAGCTGCATCGAAAACACGCCTACGCCAAGCTCGATGTGTCGTCCCAAGCAGAACTCTTCTTATTATTCATGGAAGCGCTGGCCCACAGCCCCAACAGTGGCAATACCGATCCCCTTATTGCCTATCAAAGTAAGCCGGGCAAGCCGTGAAGACTGAACTTCAAGCCTTGCTCAGCAATGGTTTCACCGCACTCAACCAAGGGGATCTCGCCGCAGCAGGGCGCGCCTGTGAGGCCGCTCTGAAGCTTGACCCCAAAGCGGCAGCTGCGCATTTTTTAGTGGGCTTGGTGGCTATTGAGGCCGAGGATCGAGGCAATGCCCACCGCGCCTTTCGATCGGTGGTTGCTATCGACCCAAATCATGGGGCGGCATGGGCCCAGCTGGCGCGGTTAAATGCATCGGAAGGTCGTATTGCGGCAGCGGAGCAGGCTTTGCACGAGACCCGCAGGATTAAGCCCTCCGACCCGGTGGTGCTCGATACCATTGGCGCTGTGTTAACCCAATTGGGCGAGTACGAAACCGCTAAAGCCTTTTTCGCAAAAGCGAATGTACTCTCTCCCAAGACGCCCCAGTTCATGATGAATTTGGCCAACACCCTGGTGTTTCTAGGAGACATCGACACCGCCAGCGCCATTTTCCGCGACATTATCGCCCTGCAACCGAACTCACCCCAAGGGCACTGGGGTTTGGCGAATGCGGTAAAAGCCACTACCACCGACCACATCGACGCCATGCGCCCGCTATTGGAGCGCAATGCAGCCAACCCGCGCGCGATGGGCTTTTTACACTATGCCATGGGCAAAGAATTCGAGGATCTAAGGCGGTGGCCTGAAGCATTCACCGCTTTCGCCGCTGGTGCAGCGGCACGTCGGCAGACCGTAGAATTCGACGAGACCGCCGAACAAACCCTGTTCGATACCTTACATGAAACGTATACCAACCAATGGTTAGCCCAAACCGGCCCCGGCCACCCCAGCGATGCACCCATCTTTGTGCTCGGACAGCCTCGCACGGGTACCACACTCATTGAACGGATCATTACCAGTCACTCACAGGTGCATTCGGCGGGTGAGCTGCAACAGTTTGGGCTGGCTATACGCCGATTGAGCCAACATCGTGATCCGAAGCGCTTCAGCGCTGCACTGTTTTCAGCCGCGGCTCTCTTGCCACCGGCGGACATTGGCAAGACCTACCTGCAAACAGCGGCGCGCATGCGGGGTAAAAGTCCACGTTTCGTCGACAAACTGCCGCTAAACTACTTGTATGTGCCGCTAATACTGGCCGCACTACCCAATGCCCGCATCGTGCACTTGGTAAGAAATCCTATGGATGCCTGCTTTGCCAGTTTCAAACAGCTATTCGCCGATGCGTACCTCCACTCCTACGATCAACAGGAAATGGCCCGGCACCATGCCCGCTACCGAAAACTCATGGCCCACTGGCACAAGGAATTTCCAGAACGCATTATTGACGTGAGTTATGAAGACACGGCGCGAGACCTCGAACCCAATGCCCGCCGTCTGATTCAGGCCCTAAACCTGCCCTGGGAAGACGCCTGCCTCCATTTTCACAGCTCTAATAAGGGAGTAGCCACCGCCAGTGCGGTGCAGGTGCGCGAGCCAGCACACACACGCTCCATCGGTCGATGGCGACAATACGAAAGCCAACTCCAGCCTATGGCGGAAGAGCTCAACGCCCAGGGAATTCCTCTGGAGTACTGAACCTGCGGGAATTTGTGAC
>CBFHMA010000040.1:0-14628 GCA_965656775.1 Luminiphilus sp. | reverse complement strand
ATTTACTCACCGAGGCAGGGGACAGTTTCAAAGCCTATGGGGTGGTTGGTCATCGCCATTTGCCAGAAATTGAACAGGGTTTGGATGCGATGGCTCAAAGCTCAGTCAATCTCACGTTTGTGCCCCACTTGGTGCCCATGAGTCGCGGCATTCACTCGACCTTATTTGCAACCCTGACTACAGGAACTGTCGATTTACAGGCGCTATTTGAGCAACGTTACAGAGATGAACCCTTTGTCGATGTTTTACCCGTCGGCAAACTACCTGAGACACGGAGTGTGCGTGGCGCTAACACATGCCAGCTGGCGGTAACGCAACCCCAGGGCCGGTCCACTGTCGTTGTGACCGCGGTGATCGATAACCTAGTCAAGGGTGCGGCTGGGCAGGCAGTTCAATGCTTGAATCTCATGTTTGGACTGCCTGAAGACCAAGGCCTGAGTGTCATTGCTCTGATGCCCTAGCCATGCCTCGATACCAGCATCGCACCGTCGTCAAACGCGAGCATCCCATATACAGTCCCCTGCGAAGGGTCTTGCTGGGGGCGCTGGCGCTGGTTGCTTTGGTGAGTGCTTTCGGCGTCGGGCGCTACTACACAATCCATCAACCCGTACCCATACGAACGGTAGAAGATGAGCTTCGGCGACAGGTGGTCGCTCTTGAGACTCAGCTAGCATTAGAGTCTGACACTGTGATTAACCTTCACAGGGAACTGACTCAGTTGCGGGCACAATTCGACGAGTTGGAGCGCGAGCTTGTTTTTTATCGAGATGTCATGGCGCCAGAGCAGGCCTCGGAACCCATCGTTTTAGCGCCACCACGTTTTGTGCCGGCCGCGTTACCTGGGCAGTGGCGCTATACCCTGGTGGTGCAGCAGGGCAAACCCAACAAGTCAAGGTACCAGGGTGACTTGTTGGTGACGTTTTGGGGTACTACATCAGGTGTACCCGCCAGCTACAGCTTGGGTGAGCTCGATGGGGACCGGCCCCCGGGCCCCTTGGTACTCGATTTTCGCTATTTTCAGCGTATTGAGGGACGTGTCACGCTGCCGCCAGAGTTTTTACCTGAGCGGGTTGAACTACAAGCGTCGATAAGCAGGCCTAAGGCTGCTACAGTCAATCGCGAGCATCGTTGGATGCCACCAGCCAAGCCCTCAGTGGGTTCAGAGGCCGATTCCACCTAGTGGGTACCGGTGCCCTTGAGCCCTTGGAATGGGGTAGTCACCCATCAAGCTTATGGATAATAAAATGCGCGGACGTAAAGAGAAGCCTCTTGAAAGTGTACAGGGCAGCACCACACTGGTTGCTACCGAAGCGGTCATTACAGGTGATATTCAGTTTTCGGGTAACCTCGATATTGAAGGTCGTGTGGTTGGCTCAATCATTGCCGAGCCAGGCAAAGAAGCCATGTTGCGTATTGTGCAAGGCGGCCGCGTAGAGGGCGAAATTCGGGTGCCGGCAGCGATGATCAACGGCACGGTACAAGGTGATATCCACGCCAGTCAGCGGCTTGAATTAGCACAAAATGCGGAATTTCACGGTGACGTTTACTATAACCTCATCGAAATGATGGTGGGTTGCAAGGTGAACGGCGGTTTACGACACGTTGCTGAGTCTGCCGACGATCTAGCGCATCGACGTGAACAGCGTTTGCAGGAAGCAGAATAAGCTTCTGTTTTATAAGGGTTTATCGGGAAACTTAGGCATTCCATAGTGAGCAAATCCGAGTATACTCTTCGGTACGCTATGGCAAATAGACAGGCTCGGTATTCCTATGAGTGTGGTTGAAGCATTTGATCCTAACGAAATTCGGTTGACTGACAACGCGGTGGCGAAAGTGCGGGCATTGGTCACCGACGAGGGCAACCCGGCCCTAAAGCTGCGGGTCTACATCACTGGGGGTGGTTGCTCGGGTTTCCAGTACGGTTTTACCTTTGAGGAAGCATCTACCGACGACGACTGGCTGGTGGAGAAAGATGGCATTACAGCCGTCATCGATGCCATGTCCTACCAATATTTGGCAGGTTCTGAGGTCGATTACACCGAGGGATTGGAAGGTTCCCGATTTGTCGTTAATAACCCCAACGCCACAACAACCTGCGGCTGCGGCGCGTCGTTTTCGATTTGAATGAGTGCCTCCGACTTTCCGTACACTCCCGGTGCTTACCCGGGATAAATAGCCCCCAAAACGCGATGGCCGGCGGCACCCGTCGCCGCTGGTTCGTTTCCCGGTAAGCCGGACAAAGTCCGATAAGCCAGCCACGCAAAGCACGCAGCCTCGACCCAGTCTGGGTGAATACCCATGGTTTCGGTGGTCGTCACTTTGGCAGGCCCCAAAAGCCCCGATAGACGACCCATAAGGAACCGGTTGTGGGCACCGCCACCGCAAATGGCTACTCGTTTAGGTGCGTACGACTTAATGGCGTCTGTAATGCTTAGTGCGGTTAATTCCACCAGGGTGCGTTGAATGTTAGCCGGGGCCTGGCGAGGGTCGGCTTTGGCACTCAACCAGTCGCTGTTGAAGTATTCAGGCCCCGTGCTCTTCGGTGGCGGGCGATGGAAGTAATTGTCATCGAGCAAGCGTTGCAGCAAGCTCGTGTCGACTCTACCGGAGGCCGCCCAGTCACCATTAACATCGTAACTGCGACCCTGATGGCGTCGTGTCCACGCATCGAGCAGCGTATTGCCCGGACCTGTATCGAAACCCACAATTGAACCGTCTTCGAGTAGCAGGCTCGCGTTGGCAATGCCCCCTATGTTCACCACCGCGGTAGTATCGGCCGCGCTCGCAAATGCTGCGCGGTGAAACGCCGGCGTCAACGGTGCACCTTGCCCACCTGCTGCGACGTCTCGCCGACGAAAATCGGCAACCGTTGTTATGCCGGTGAGTTCAGCAATTCGGTTAGGGTCACCGATTTGCAGGGTAAACGCAGCATCTCCCGTTGGGCGGTGGCGCACAGTTTGGCCGTGGCTACCAATGGCGGCAACGTCTTGGCTACTCAGTCCCGCCTGTGCCATGACATTGAGCGCAGCGCGGGCAAAATAGTCAGCGACCTGTCGGTCCGCTTGTCCCAGTCGGTCAATTTCATTGATACCTGGTTGCGCCATACTCAACAAGGTGTCTTGGAGATCGGCGGGGTAGGCTTCGCAGTGGCTCGCAACAATGTCGAAGGGGCTTTGTTGGGCAGCGTTGGCGCTGCCTACCTGCCCATTAACCCGCAGTGCAACAGCGTCAATGCCGTCGACACTGGTGCCCGACATCAAACCGATGAAGTAGGGCGCTGGTGTCATGGTCTATTGACTTGAAAGTGCCAGTTTGGCGTTGCTTTGTAGCGCGGCCAGTTGCTGCACAGGTTGTTTTATGTGGCTTTGGAAGCGCGCTAGCTCCGTGTCAGGCAGCGACTTGGCTTTCGGTAGCACTTTATGCACGGTGCGTGGGTTACGGTGCACGCCGTTAACCAAAAATTCGTAATGAAGATGTGGGCCGGTAGCTGCACCCGTTGAACCAACACTGCCAATCAATTCGCCCTGCTTAACCCGCTGTCCTCGCTTCACTTGCCGTTTGTGAAGATGCAGGTAATGGGTTTTGTACGATTCGCCGTGTTGGATGAAGACATAGTTACCGTTAGCTCGGGTGTAGCCAGCTTCTACGACACGTCCGTCGCCAGCGGCATACACTGGCGTGCCGGTAGGTGCGGCGTAGTCAGTACCACGATGGGGTCGTTTGGTTTTATAAATGGGATGTAAGCGATTCGGATTAAAGTTGGAGCTCACCCGGGTGAAATCGACGGGGGCTCGCAGGAAGGCCTTACGCATGGACACACCTTCGGCGTTGTAGTAGCCAACATCATCTAGGCCGTCGATGTAGCGATACGCCTCGAAGGTTTGCCCCTTGTTCGTGAAGGCCGCGGCTAAAATGGCGCCATCTTCCAATTTGTCTCCATCGAGATATTTCTCTTCGAATACCAATTCAATGGTGTCACCCACTCTTGGGTCGAGGGCAAAATCGACGACACCGCCGAATATACCAGCCAAGTCCATAATAATACGCTGAGACAACCCGGCGCTTTGTCCTGCCAGGAACAGCGAAGAGGTGATTTCCATGGCGGCGGTTTGTTGGCGTATTTCGGGTTTGCGCACGGTCAATTCGGCTTCGTATCGATCGGATTCATAGCGGCTGTAGGTCGTCCAGCGCAACCGGGATTTGATATGTTTAACGGCCAGCAACTGCCCATCGGCATTTGTTTTAAAGGCGATCGTCTCGCCTGGGTAAATTTTACGAAGAGCGCGACCATTGTCGGTACGTGTCACTTCGTAGACATCTCGATCGGTAAGCCCGGCACGTGCGAAGATGAGCGATAAATTATCCCCCGGACGAACCTTCTGATGGGTCCACTGAAGACGCTCCGCCCATTGAAATTCAGCACTGGATAGGTCGATGGGTCGCGCGCTGACAGCTACGGCTTGCAACAGATCGGCCGAGGCTATCGGGGCGTCATCTGCGAGATTAGCCGCTTCTTGGGGCGTTGAAATAGCGAGCGTGACCAGCGCTATACCCGCACAGGCCATAGCCACAGCCAGCCAATGGGGCAGCACTCGGGGCATTGAGCTGTCTGACTGCGGGCTCGCGCCGCGCCGCATCGAGTTTGTGTTTTTGCGCAACAGGGGCGTCACCAAGTAAAAACCTTGTCCGATGTCACTATACGCGAGTTTTTAGCCTGCCATAAACCGTTTTACGCCCCTGTCCACGTCCGCGTTTCTAATGGTTTGTGCGATACTAAGCCATCACTATTTACGAAAAGTTGTGTTGCCATGTCCAGTGCGCTTCTGGCCGACCTGCGCGCCCGCGGTCTTGTTTTTCAAATTGCCGGCGAAGAGACTTTTGCCGACTGGCTCGATGGGGGTTGTCGAACCCTTTACTGTGGGTTTGACCCCACGGCCGATAGTTTGCACATCGGCTCCCTTGTACCTCTGCTCATGTTGCGCCGGTTCCAGCTGGCTGGGCATCGACCCCTCGCCCTGGTTGGCGGTGCCACGGGGCTTATTGGTGATCCTAGTTTTAAAGCCTCTGAGCGGCAGCTTAATACGCCCGATGTGGTTGCGGGGTGGGTGGCAAAAATCCGCGATCAAGTGAGTCAGTTTATAGCGTTCGACACTGACGCCGACAGCGCTGCACAAGTGGTCAATAACTTAGATTGGACCCAAGATATCGATGTGCTCACTTTCCTTAGGGATATTGGCAAGCACTTTTCTGTAAATAGCATGATCCAAAAAGAGTCCGTTAAGCAGCGGATCGAGCGCGAGGGCTCAGGTATTAGCTTTACTGAGTTCACCTATATGATCTTGCAATCCCTGGATTTTGCAGAGCTGTATCGGCAGTACCATTGCGGACTGCAAATTGGTGGTTCAGATCAGTGGGGCAACATTACCGGCGGCATCGATTTGACCCGTCGGCTTCACGGTGGGCAAGTCTATGGCTTAACCATGCCGCTGATTACCAAGGCCGATGGCACTAAATTTGGCAAAACCGAAAGCGGCACTGTCTGGCTAGATCCCAAACGTACATCGCCCTACAGCTTTTACCAGTTCTGGCTAAATACCGCTGACGCCGATGTTTACAAATTCTTACGCTACTTTACGTTCATACCTGTCAATGACATTGAAGCCCTAGAGCGCGCAGACGCAGAACGAGCAGGGCGGCCAGAGGCGCAAGCAGTACTGGCTAGGGAAGTCACTCAATTGGTGCATGGTGTTGACGGTTTACAGGCCGCTCAGCGTATTACCCAAGCACTGTTTAGCGGTGATGCCCAGGGTCTATCGGTCGCGGATTTAGAGCAATTGCGTCTCGATGGTCTGTCGGCTTCGTCTGTAGACATAAACGCATTGCCACCGACCTTGACCCAGTTAATTACCGACGCAGGCGTTGTCAGTTCCGGCAAGCAGGTAAAAGATGCCCTAAGCCGTAACGCTGTCTACATTAACGGCATCAGCGTTGGCGCAGCACAAAACGCCCAACTCGATCTGTGTTTTAACGTCAATTCAGCCTTGTACCATCGCTTCTGGTTGCTGCGTCTTGGTAAGAAGAAATACCATTTGTTTTACCGAGACGGCGAATAAGTACCGGTAGGAGCTGACCCATGTTACCGGTTATTTTTGGTCTCTCAGGCACCACCTTAAGCGTTGAGGAGCGTGCTTTTTTCCGGGTCGCCGAGCCGGTAGGTTACATTTTATTCGCGCGCAATGCCGTCTCCCCCCAGCAGCTGCAGGGCTTGACCGCCGAGCTGCGGGATCTGCATGGTCGAGACGATTTACTCGTCCTTGTGGATCAAGAGGGGGGACGTGTAGCGCGATTAGCTCCCCCTGCTTGGCCGGCTTATCCGGCGGCAGCGGTACTGGCCGCAAGTTGGCAACGCGATCGCGAGGCTACGATCGCCGCGACCCAATACAACTATGAAGCCCTGGGTATCGATTTGGCGCTGGCAGGCATCAACGTCGATTGTGCACCGGTGCTCGATCTGCCGCGTCCTGGCGCTCACGATGTCATTGGCGATCGCGCTTTTGGATCTGACGCTATCGTTGTCGCTACTCTTGGACAAGCGGTCCTCGACGGCTTGGCAGCGGCCGGTGTTACCGGCGTCATAAAGCACATACCCGGGCATGGTCGAGCGGTTGTCGATAGCCATCACGCGCTGCCGCTAGTGACTGCAAGCGAAGACGAGTTATGGGCAGATGCCGCGCCTTTCGTCGCCCTTGCCCACGCGCCCATTGCCATGACCGCTCACGTTAAATACGACGCTTGGGATCCCAATGAGTGTGCTACTTTGTCCGATATCGTCATCCAGCGGGTCATCCGAGAGCGTATCGGATTCGATGGTTTGCTGCTGACTGATGACCTCGATATGCGCGCGCTATCGGGCACTGTGACGTCTTTGGCAGTGCGCTCCTTAACAGCGGGTTGCGATGTGGCACTAAACTGTTGGGGCGATATGGCCGTCATGCAAGCCCTCGCCGACGTCTTGCCAGAGGCGAGCGATGAGTGTCGACGCCGAGTGGCCAGTGTGGCGTTGCAATACCAAAAACCACGACCGGACCAAGCGTTGATTGAGCGACAGCGCTACTGTATTGAGGCGCGCGATCGGTTACTAGTAGGCTACTAACCGAGACCATCAACGCTATGAACATCGGGGCAGTAGAGACTGCCCAACTGAAGGGGGCACACCTGTGAAACGTGTACTGACATGCCTATGGCCAGTGTGGTTGATCACACTGGTAGGTTGTGCAGAATTTGATGCACTCATGTCGCCGCCTAAACCGGCGATACCACAGCCAGCGGTCCCCGTTAGCACAGCGTGTAGCGCTCCCCGTCCAACCATCTGCACCATGGAATACCGTCCGGTCTGTGCCCGTTTACGATCGGGTGACGACGTCACCTATGCCTCAGCGTGCAACGCTTGTGCCGATGTTGCGGTTATCCGCTACCATGCCAACGCCTGTGCCGATGAAATGAATCATTAAGAGATCGCTGCCATGTCCCTAACACGACGAATTCTCGTGGCGATGGCCGCCGGTATCCTTCTAGGCTCCGCCCTTGAAATCACCTTGGGCCGTATCGATACCGACAGCGGTCTATGGCGATTCCTCCATGACATTTTAGTGTTCGGTCTGTTTGATGTCGTGGGGCGTATCTTTGTGGCTTCTCTGAAGTTATTGGTAGTGCCATTGGTACTGGTGTCGCTCATCTGTGGCATGACGTCTTTGGGTGCGTCAGCACGTATGGGGGCTATCGCTGGTCGCACGATCAGCCTTTATTTGCTGACCACCGGTATCGCGGTGTCCCTTGGCTTAATCGGCGCCAGCATCATCGGTCCTGGGGTTGGCTTAAATGTCGAGGCTGGCGCCAGTTTTGAGCCAAAGCCGGCACCGCCACTCACCGATGTCTTGGTCAATATCTTCCCTTCAAATCCGTTTTCGGCCATGGCGAAGGGCGAAATGCTGCAGGTGATCGTATTTGCCCTGCTGGTGGGCTTTGCCATTACCCGTGCGGGTGATGCTGGCACACGCATTGCAGCCTGGTTTCGTGACATGGAAGCAGTGGTAATGAAAATGGTTGGGGTGCTCATTGAGCTAGCGCCCTATGGTGTCTTTGCGCTGCTGGTAAAGCTATTTGCCACGATGGGTTTTGCCACTATTTGGAACTTGGCGGCGTACTTCTTAACCCTATCGGGGCTGTTGATATTCCACGGCCTAGTGGTGTACCCGTTGTTGCTGCGTTCGTTTACCCGACTCAGCGCGGGCCCGCTGCTGCGTAAGATGCGTCCGGTATGGGCGTTTGCTTTTAGTACCGCATCCTCGGGTGCCACACTGCCTGTGACCCTGCGCACTGTCGAAAAAAAGTTGGGTGTGCCCAAGAGCGTGGCCGGCTTTTCCATTCCCCTTGGGGCTACCGTGAACATGGACGGCACCGCTATTATGCAAGGGGTGGCTACGGTCTTTATTGCTCAGGTTTACGGCATTGAGCTAACGGCTATGCAGCTCGTCATGGTCATCCTTACCGCCACCTTGGCGTCGATTGGAACCGCCGCGGTACCCGGTGTTGGCCTGATTACGTTATCGTTGGTGTTAACACAGGCTGGCCTTCCCACAGAGGGTGTGGCGCTCATTATTGGTGTTGACCGCTTGCTCGACATGATTCGTACCGCCGTTAACGTCACTGGCGATGCCGCGGTATCGACTATTGTTGCCTACCGCGAAGGGCAACTCGATGAGCAAATTTATAACGACCCCGATGCCGACAACAAAGACAAAGACAATGCTGTCACTGCTTAAATTACTGGATAGATCATCATGACCCTTGCTGTCCGTGTGGTTCCCGTTACCCCCTACCAACAAAATTGTTCAGTGGTGAAATGTGAAACCACTGGACGTGCCGCTATCGTTGATCCCGGTGGTGACATCGACCGTATCCTGGCGGCGGTAGAGACGATGTCGGCCACGGTCGAGAAGATTTTGCTCACCCATGGCCACATGGATCACTGCGCCGCCAGCGATGTGTTACGCCAGCGACTTGGTGTGCCTATTGAAGGGCCCGAGCAAGGGGATCGGTTCTGGATTGAGAAGCTGCCCGAGTGGTGCCAAATGGCTCAGTTCCCCCACGCAGACCCCTTTGAACCCGATCGGTGGTTAATCGACGGTGATACTGTGACGATAGGCGATGCCACTTTGCAAGTGGTGCACTGCCCGGGTCATACCCCGGGGCATGTCGTGTTCATCCACGAAGCCCAAAAACTCGCCTGGGTAGGTGATGTCATTTTTGCGGGCTCTATCGGTCGCACCGACTTTCCCCAGGGCAATCACGAGCAGTTGCTCAGTTCCATTCGCGACAAACTGTTTCCCCGGGGGGATGATATTCGCTTCATTCCAGGCCATGGCCCCGACTCCACCTTTGGAGCCGAGCGTCAAAGCAATCCGTTTGTCGCCGATACCCGGTTCGGCTAAGGCCTGTTGGCGATCACGGGCTGACGAAGCCCTCCCAGCTAGCCATGTAGTCAATAAACCGAGGACCCAATCCCTCCTGAGCAAGATAGTCCCGGGTGACGGGTAGCTCGCAGGCTTTGAAGGCGGGGTTGGCGATGGCCCGCTTGGGAAAGTCGTGATGCAACACGGCACCCCGCCCCACAATCACCATATCTAATCCAGCCTCTAAGCCGGCTTGGGCGTCTGCTGCACTATAAATTTTGCCAGCCGCCCCCAGACACACTCCGTCTCTAGGCAACGACGCGAACACCTGAAGCAGACTTTGCCCCTCAAATTCAGGGTGCTGGCAGGGTTTATGTAAATCCCAGAGGGACATATCCAGGTAATCTAACCGCGGGTCGGTAAGCAGCTGCCCCGCAAGTGCGCGAATGTCGGCGGTGTCGACACCAAAACGCTCGGGGGATAGGCGTACGCCTAAACTGAACCCCCGCCCGCATCGCTCGTGGACACCTGCAATGATCTCCATCAGTAGGCGCGCTCGATTTTCAGGTGATCCGCCGTACTGGTCGTCTCGGCGATTGTATTGGGGACTTAGGAATTCCGAGATGAGGTAGCCGTGGGCCCCGTGCAATTCCACACCATCAAAGCCCGCCCTCTGGGTCCGCTCCGCTGCGGTGACAAAGTCCTCGATGAGTTGCTGAACCTGGTCATAGGTCATGGCTTTGCTGTTGGTTTTTTCATCATCGGAGGGGCATTGGGGCGTCCCCTCGCAATAATCAGGCTGAGAGCGCATACCACTGTGCTGTAGTTGCACAACGGCGTGGCTATCCGCTGCCTTCAACGCAGCCGCCAATCGACTTAGACCATCGATGTGTCGATCGTCATGGGCGCCCAGTTGACCGGGGAAACCCACCCCCGAGTGTTGAACCGATGTGGCACAGGTCATGGTTAAACCGAAGCCTCCCTGGGCCCGCATACTGAGCCAGTGCAATTCGTCGTCACCTAGGGTGCCGTCGGCGGCGCTTTGCAGGTTGGTGAGTGGTGCCAGCATGAAGCGATTTTTGAGCATAGCACCGCTGGTAAAGCTGAGACTGTCGGCGAGTTGAGTCATGATGAGTCCTATTGTGAAGGTGGATCGTTAATAGTGATTGCCAGTCAACGGGCAACGGAATAGGGCTTGCCTGCAAACACGGTGGCTATTACCTGCACCTGCCGAAGTTGATCGAGATCGACAGTGAGTGGGTTATCGGATAGCACCGTAAAGTCGGCAATTTTTCCCGCTCTTATGGATCCCAGATCGGCCTCCCGTCCAATGACAAAGGCGGCATCAATGGTCACTGCCTTAAGCGCGGCGGCTCGACTTAGTTGTTCCGTGGCAATACCCGCATTGCCCTCGATTGTTTGACGGGCAACCGCTGACCACATGAGTGTCAAGGGCGATAACGGCGCCATGGGACTGTCTGAATGCAGTGCCAGTGGAATACCCGCGCGCTCTACACTCCCCAAACGTACCATTTGCTGGGCGCGGTCAGGCCCCAGCCAGTCGTCGGCGTAGAGCTCCGATAAAATGTAGTGGTAATAGGGATTCGCCGATACTGCAGCACCCAATGCCTTCAACTGTCGAGTTTGATCTTCCGTGCTGTAGGCAAAGTGTTCCAGCGTCATGCGATGATCGAGTCGGGGTGTCGATTGATACAAGGTTTTTAGCAGCTCAATGAACCAGTCTGTGGCGGCATCACCATTACTGTGGGCATGAAGCTGGAAGCCAGCATTCCAAAAGGTCTGGGCATAGTTGTAGGTGAGATCTTTCGGCGCCATCCATACCCCATGGTGACCATCGAGATAGCCCGGCGGCCCCATTTGACTTAAACCACTGAAAATAGCGCCATCGAGCATCAACTTAAAATGATTGCCCACTTGTACCCGGTCATTATTCGATTGTTGCCATTCTCGTACTTCGGCAAGCGCTTGCTCCGGAGATTGCTGGCGCCCAATGAAGTCGAGAATGATGGGCGTCAAAATAATGCGCGATGGTATGGGGTAGTTAGCCGCGACGGCTTTAATGCCTTGAATTTCGCGTATCGGGTCACCGAAGATGCCGGTGCCCATGTCAAGCGCCGTCGTGACACCCGCTTGGTGCATCATGGCCAGGAAATTGGCCATACCTTGGCCAAACCGTTGGGGCGCAAATAAAAAATCAAACTTGGGCACAATGGCTTTCAGGCCACCTTCCCAGAAGTGGCCACGCTCCCAATCGGCTTCATGGATGGCCTTGGTATCGGTTTCGGTGATGCCGAGGTGTCGCCATGCTGCATCATTCCCGATCATCTCGTGAAAGGAGCGGTGCCACAGCAGCACTGGCGTATCTCCAAACCAGCGGTTGAGGGTATTGCGATCAATATCTCCGTGCCAAAGTGGATGGTAACCCCAGGTAATAAAGGGCACCTCTTGGTGAGGATTAGCCTGGTTGCCCTGACGATACTCATCAACTAACTGGCTGAGTCGTTGGCGATAGCTGGCAGGGTCCCGTGCGCCGGGAAATTCGCCGGTAGGGAGCGACCAGTCATCGGGGGCCAGGAAAGGAAACTGGGTCAGCACCGCAGGCAACATGGGATGCACATGGGGATCGATAAAACCGGGTACCAGCACTCTGTCGCTGAACCGCGTATCTACATGGCCACCTTTTAGAGAGAGAATCGGCTCTAAGCTCTCAGCAGAGCCCACCGCAACAATCCGGCCGTCTTCCACGGCGACTGCGGTGGCGTGGGGCATGGCCGGTTCCATGGTGACAATGTGTTGAGCTGTATAAACAGTGACGTCGGCGCCCGCGCTGGCGGCTAGCAAACACGTGGCGGCCAGCAACGTTTTGGCCGATAGTGTATTAGCTACCGTGCGCAATGACCGTAGGCTTTGTCGTGGTGTCATAGGGCGTTGACCGTACCGCGTTGTTATTACTGTTTGCAGCTTGGCTTAACGGATGACTTTAATCCAGTCGCCGATGCGTGGTTCGCCGCTGGGGTAGTAGCCGTTGATCAGTCTCAGCTGATCTTCGGCATCGGGAATGCGCGCGCTGCTCGCGAGGCTTTGCAGTGTAGCCCCTCGCGGGACTTGTACGTAGTGCAGTGTACGGCTGGTGCCTTTGACCTTTTCCCGAGGGACCAGAGGTCGAAAACTCTCGATGATCGTTAACAACTCATCATCCTGGCCTGCTAGGTCGGGCACACTACCCTCGAGTAAAAAGCGATATCCGTGGTCAATAACCGCCAGCCGCCTGGTGACGCCGCCGGCGCTTGCTAACGCTGTACTGCCAGTGACGCCGAATTGTTCAAGCTCGCGTTGTTCACTAAGCGTACCCGTGGCGCTGCGGCTCAGAAATCCGCTAGGGGTTTCGTCGGTCTGCGCTTTTGAGAGGGTAATGACGACTTTGCTTAAACCGTCAGCTGAAGTTGCGGTAATGGCTTGCGCCCCCGTTGTTACCCGCCAACCCTCGGGGTACTGGAAACTAAAATCGAGTTTGTTGTGGTAGAACCGATTCGGTTCTGCTTGGGCTTGGGCGCTAGCCCCGAAGACTAGTCCCTCGGTCTGACGTCGGAACTCGCCGGGCGGTTCTGGATTTTCAGGTCGGTCATCGAAGTCTAGGGTGTTGGCGGTTTTAATGACCGTTTGCAGACGTAAATCGTTGCGGGGGTGGCTGGCATACAGACCGTGATAGGTGCCTGAGGGTTTACCCGACGCTTTCGCTTGAACCCGCCGATACATTTCCTGATCTTTCAATACGCCAATCACCGACAGCAATGCGTCCGCATCATAGCCAGCACGGTGCATGAATTCAGCCCCAGCCGCGTCGGCTTCCAGCTCCATTTCGCGGCCGTAGCCGCTGATGACCTCGGCACCCGCCATTTGAGTGGCGTCGTAGAGGTCGCCGCTACCGGTAAGAATGTAGGCGGTGGTGGCTAACACTGTGGTGGTGGTTCGCTGGGTGCTCCGCCGGCTGTGATGGCGCTCGGTGATATGGCCGATTTCATGACCGATTACCCCCGCCAGTTCAGCCTCGGACTCTAGATAGGCCAGTAGCCCACGAGATACATAAATGTAGCCGCCAGGCATGGCAAAAGCATTGATATCGGGGGAGTCGAGCAGCGTGAACGTGAATGTGGCGTTGGGCATGCTAGAGCTCTTCACCAAGCGCTGTCCAATGCGATCAATGTATTCAGCCAACTCTGGATCGTCGTAAATGCCGATTGATTCGACCAGCTTCTGATGCTCTTCTTTGGTCGATTCGGGGACGCTGACCTGGCGCCCCCCCACGCTAACCGATGGTCCTCCGGCGCAGGCGGTGAGCAACCACGACAGTAACAATACGGCAGGTAAGCAAATGGCTGAGCGCATGAACATCCTCAGTGATTAGCCGATAGATACTTCAACAACTGGTCACCCAAACTGTCACAGGCCGTGCCCTGCACGGGTGCAATGATGGGTATGGGCACCACCACTGCAGGCATATAACTCTGACCGCTGGTATTAGCGGCAATACGGCCAACCTCGGCCCTGTTGGAGACACCCCAGATGGTGGCTTCGTAGTCGGAGGCCTTACCCCAGGTACCAAAGCCAAAACAACCGGCACCACCCGGGCCGACACCACAGGTCATAGAGCCTGAGCTATTGGTCTCCACCGTCGTGCCATCAACCCAAATCATATACTCGAGTTTAAGTGCTGACAGTTCTTGGGCAACGGGCGTCTCGGCTAACAGAGTATCGATGTCTTCAGTGCGTAGTGGCGCCGTTCGGGGTTCAAACCACGGGTACAGGGTATCGAGAAACTGACGTTCCCTAATGACGGTGATGGATGGGTCACCGGTGCGAATGTGGTCACCAATGCATTCTATGAATTCGAACTCGGTTTCATAATCGGGTGCATGACGTCGACCAAGAATAACCACCGATCGGTCACCGATACCTTCGGTGGGCTCTAAAAACGTCATTTCGTCGACGGTGGCATTCACGCAACCGGTTAGTGCGACCACGATAGCCAGCAGCATGCCAAGGTTAATCAGCCGACCGTTACTCATCCCTAGACGTATCCTCTAGGCTCCGTAGCCAAGCCGCCACTTCCGGCACGCGCTCGAAGGCGGTTGCAAAGTGGGCGCCGGCATCTCGC
>CBFHMA010000039.1:0-14698 GCA_965656775.1 Luminiphilus sp. | reverse complement strand
TCAATATTGGTGCCGCGAAACCGGTAGAGCCCCATCATTTGATGGATTTAAGGGATCCTTCCGATGTCTACAGCGTCGCTGATTTCGTTAGTGATGCCCAGAAGACCATTGCGGCGGTGCGAGCCCGAGGCCGTCTGCCTATTTTGGTGGGCGGAACCATGCTGTATTTCAGAGCGCTCTTGCAGGGCCTTGATGATATTCCTGCCACTGACGAGGCGACACGGGCCACCATTACTAAGGAGGCTGCTGAGCAGGGATGGCCGGCTATGCATCGGCAGTTGGCAGTGGTGGACCCGGTCTTGGCGGCTAGGCTACACCCCAATCACAGTCAACGTATCGGTCGAGGACTTGAAGTCTGGCGGATAACAGGCAAACCATTGAGTGAGTGGCAGCAGGGCGTCGCGACTAACCAGTTGTTAAAACCTGCACTCTGTCTGGCGCTGTGCCCTTCAAGCAGAGTTGTGCTACACCAACGTATTGAATCCCGTTTCGATCAAATGCTGGCCGAGGGCTTTCTAGATGAGGTGAAGGCGCTGTATGATCGCGGCGATCTGCGGCCCGAGTTGCCTGCCATGCGTGCCGTTGGCTATCGGCAACTTTGGTCCGTCGTCGCCGGCATTGATCCATTGGAGCGCGGGAGGAGTAAGGCTATCGCAGCCACCCGTCAGCTTGCGAAGCGGCAGTTAACGTGGTTGCGGCGCTGGCCGAGGCTTGACTGGCTTCTTAGTGACGATGAACCGAATGTTTGGACGTTACAAGGTGAGTTGGCACTCACTAATACAAGGGTGTCGGGCGGCATAGACAAAAAGTTTAATGGGGTTGAGACAAACACCGTGACAATGGTGAAAATTATTGAGGAAGCGTTGCGGGAACTTCATAAGCGTTAAAGCGTCATATTAGAATAGGGTTCTCCGTAGAGCGGACCTTTTGGGCTATTGTTGAGTCAATAGCTCGTTTACCCAAGACAAATTAAGGAGTTCCCATGTCAAAAGGGCACACGTTACAAGACCCTTACCTGAATGCGCTACGAAAAGAGCGCGTGCCGGTTTCGATTTATCTAGTAAATGGCATTAAGCTTCAGGGACAGATTGAATCCTTCGATCAATTCGTCGTGTTGTTGAAAAATACGGTATCACAGATGGTCTATAAGCACGCCATCTCCACCGTTGTACCATCACGCAACATTCGTATTCCCCTTGCGCCCGCCGAAGAAGGCGAGGCCGAGACCGAGGCCTGAATTGCGCCAATTGAGTGTGCTTGTTACAACAAGCGCAAGACATCATCGACAACGGAGTCCCCTCATTGGCCGGTAGCTTTTTTGAGCGCCATACGGGGGGCGAATGCGCCATTTTGGTTCAGATGACAGTGGATAATGGGGAAGCCCCCCAAGACCCACTGGAATTTGAGGAGTTGGTGCGATCCGCTGGGGGCTATCCCGCAGACTTTATTACCGGGCGTCGCAGCACGCCCACGGCTAAATATTTTGTCGGGAAGGGCAAGCTTGACGAGATTAAGGCGGCGAAAGAGGCCCATGAGGCCGAGTTGGTGGTGTTTAACCACCCGCTCACCCCAAGCCAAGAACGCAATTTGGAGCGTGTTCTCGAATGTCGAGTCATTGCTCGAACCGGGCTTATTCTCGATATATTTGCCCAGCGCGCGCGTACCCATGAAGGGAAGCTGCAGGTTGAACTCGCGCAGCTTAAGCACATGAGCACCCGCCTCATCAGAGGGTGGACCCACCTAGAGCGGCAAAAAGGCGGCATTGGTCTGCGAGGCCCCGGCGAAACTCAGCTGGAAACCGACCGTCGTCTGCTGCGAGCGCGCATCAGCTCGATTGAAGCTCGGCTCGACAAGGTGCGATCCCAGCGAGCCCAGAGTCGGCGTTCACGCCAGCGGGCAGAGATTCCCTTGGTGTCCCTGGTGGGTTACACCAATGCCGGTAAATCGACCCTGTTTAACCGGTTCACACACGCCGATGTGTATGCCGCAGATCAATTATTTGCCACCCTCGACCCCACCTTAAGAAGGTTAGATATTGAACATTTGGGCCCCGTTGTCATGGCGGACACGGTGGGTTTCATCGCCCATTTGCCCCATACGCTCATCGACGCATTTAAGGCCACCCTTGAAGAGACCCTAAATGCCACCTTATTGCTGCACGTGGTCGATGTGGCTGCTGAGCAACGGGATCACCTCATTAACGAGGTTGAGCTTGTTTTAGCTGATATTGGTGCGGGGACTATCCCCCAGCTCCGTATTTACAATAAAAACGATTTACTCGAGCAGCCGCCAAAATTGGTGCGCGATGAAGTTGGTATGCCGGTGGCAGTCTACCTGTCGGCGCGGACTGGTGACGGCCTAGAACTGCTTGAGCAGGCACTTCGCGAGCGATTGCAGATGGATATGTTCTGTGAACAAGTGACCTTAACGCCCGCCCAAGGTAAGCTGCGTGCCGCTTTATTTGCAGCCGGTGCGGTGGCCTCGGAACATTATGATGACACCGGGTGCGCTGTGCTCGATGTGCGCATGCCACGCAGGGATTGGGAGCGCTTGCAGCAGCACAGTAGTTCCCCAACTTATTAGGGTCACTGCGAAAGGTTTGCTAAACTCCAATCTCTTTCAATCAAGGAATGCACAATGTCCTGGAACGAGCCCGGCGGTGGTGGTAACCGTCCCCGTGATCCTTGGGGTGGAAACGACCAAGGTCCACCAGACCTCGATGAGGCCCTTAAAAAACTGCAGCGACGACTGAACGGTTTGTTCGGCGGCGGTGGCGGTAGCTCCGGTGGTGGTAACAGCCGGCTGTCTGGGGCACTCCTAGGCGTAGTACTGGCGGGTGCAGTCACTATTTGGGCACTCTTGGGTTTTTACCAGCTCGATCAACAAGAGCGAGCGGTTGTGCTTCGGTTCGGTGAATACTACGGCACCTTGCAGCCGGGTCTGCAATGGAACCCACCCCTCATCGATGAAGTGATCACGGTCAATACCACCAAGATCCGTGCAGTGAGCTTGCGCGAGGTCATGTTGACCAAAGATGAAAACATCATCGAGGTGAGCATGTCAGTGCAGTACGTCATCGATGACCCCGAGAAATTTGTGCTCGAGGTACGCGATCCGGAAGTTTCTTTGCAGCACGCAGCTCAAAGTGCTCTGCGTCACGTTGTGGGTGATACCACCATGGATCTGGCCTTGACCGAAGGTCGAGCGGCTATCGGTATTGAAGTGCGCGATCGTCTTCAGAGTTATGTGTCCGATTACGGCACCGGCATTCTCATATCGAAGATCAACATCGATGAATCGAAGCCACCTGCACAGGTGCAGGGGGCATTTGACGACGTGATTAAAGCCAGAGAAGACGAAGAGCGGGTGAAAAACGAAGCTCAGTCTTACGCCAACGGTATCGTGCCCGAGGCACGTGGCCGCGCTCAACGCGCACTCGAAGAAGCCAGTGCTTACCGCGATCAGGTAGTGGCGCAGGCTGAAGGTGAAGCTGATCGCTTTAATCAGCTACTTACCGAGTACCGAAAAGCGCCAGAGGTCACCCGGGATCGACTGTACCTCGATGCTATGCAACAGGTCATGGGTAATACTAATAAGGTCATGATCGACGTCGAAGGCGGAAATAACGTGCTTTATTTGCCTCTCGATAAGATGGTGCCGGCGGCTACCGGCAATCGGGCCAGCGCTCTTGGCTCCAGCGCTGCGGGTCTCAGTGAGCGCGATCTACGCAATCTCACCGAGCGCGTGACCGAAGAGCTACGCCGTAATATCAACAACGCAGATACCCGACGGAGTGGTCGATAATGAATCCTCGATCAATGTGGTTAGGTCTGGGCGCAGCGCTAGTGCTTCTGGTGTTGTCCAATGCACTGTACGTAGTGAAGGAAACCCAGCGAGGTGTGCTTCTGAAGTTCGGTGAGGTGGTCAATCCCGATCTTCAGCCGGGCTTGCACATAAAGATGCCCTTCGTGAACAACGTTCGGCTGTTCGATGGCCGTATTCTCACCGTCGATTCAAGTCCTGAGCGCTTCTTTACTCAGGAGAAGAAAGCGCTAATTGTCGACTCCTACGCGAAGTTCCGAGTATCTGACACTCAGAAATTCTATACCGCCACCAACGGTGAAGAGATACGTGCCGCTGCGCTGCTCGCCCAACGCATTAACGACGGCTTGCGCAATGAGGTGGCTGTTCGCACCGTACAGGAAGTGGTGTCGGGAGAGCGCGACGAACTCATGGAGGCCATCACGAAACGCCTGTCGACGGTAGCGGCCACTGAGTTGGGCGTTGAAGTCATTGATGTACGTGTGAAGAAAATTGATTTGCCCCCGGACGTGTCCGAATCGGTCTATCGCCGCATGAATGCCGAGCGTGAGAAAGAAGCCCGAGAATTGCGCTCTCAGGGCCAGGAGCTTGCTGAGGGTATCCGCGCCTCTGCTGATCGAGAGGTCACCATTATTGAAGCTAACGCATTTCGGGAATCCGAGATTACTCGCGGTGAAGGGGATGCAGCAGCTACGCGCATCTATGCGGAAGCTTACAGCCGAGATGCCGAATTTTATTCCTTTGTAAGAAGTCTTCGTGCCTATCAAGAGACGTTCAATGCCGGTAGTGACATTATGCTGGTAGAGCCCGACGGTCAATTCTTCCGATACTTGCGAGATCCCAAGGGCGGCAGCAAGTAGGCTGAAGCGCACTGATGCTATGGCCGCATAACGCGGCCATTTTTTTGTGGCTATGGTAGACTCTCCGCGCTAACTTCGCGGCCAACAACGGCCTTTTCGTTCCACTATCACGTAATGATTTCATGACCTCAGATACGCGCTGGCTGCTGCCCGATGGCATTGACGAGTTGCTACCCGAGCGCGCGGCGGCGGTTGAGACACTGCGCCGGGCTTTGCTCGATCAATGTGCCAGCTGGGGCTATCGCTATGTCATTCCACCGTTGGTTGAATTCACCGATAGTCTGTTAGTGGGTTTAGGGGCCGACCTTGAGACCCTGACCTGTAAGTTTGCCGATCGCTTAAGTGGCAAGACCATGGGGGTTCGGGCAGACATGACCCCCCAGGCAGCACGTATTGACGCCCACAGTCTTGGCGAACAAGGTATTACACGTTTGTGCTACGCCGGATCCACCTTACACAGCATGCCCCAGTCGGTCATGGCGGGTCGGTCCCCCATTCAATTGGGTGCCGAAATTTACGGTTGCAAGGGACTAGAAGCAGATCTTGAAGTGGTAGAGCTCTTGTTGGCACTACTCGATCAATGCCAATTACAAAGCCACCACTTACCCGTAACCCTCGATATTGGCCATGTCGGTATTTTCGAAGCGTTGCTTGCCGAAGCCGATATCAGTGACGAAGCCAGTGCGCAGGTATTTGATGCATTGCAGCGCAAATCCGCCCCAGACCTTGCACCTGTGCTTGCAACATTACCCACGGACCTTGCAACAAAGCTCATTGCATTGACCGAACTCCATGGCGCATCCGATGTGTTGAACCGCGCACGAGACGTATTGGGGTCTCATTCGGTTGCCTGTGCAGCCATCAATGACGTTGCCGCGGTCGTAAAGGCCATAGAGAGCCGTCATCCCGAGGTGGCCATCTATATCGATCTGGCCGAGTTACGAGGCTTTCGCTATCACACCGGGCTGGTGTTCGCGGCATACCTAGAGGGCATTGGCTCTGCCGTCGCCAAGGGTGGACGCTACGACAACGTCGGTAGCGTGTTTGGCCGCGCTCGGCCTGCCACGGGGTTTGCCTGTGACCTGAAAGCGTTGGCGAGCGCCGCCACTGGACAGGGAGAGCAATCAGGGTGGATATCTGCGCCTACCACTGATGATCTGAATTTACAGGTTCAGATAGCGCAACTGCGCCATCAGGGCCGCATTGTCGTTCGCGCCCTTCAGGGACAGCCTGATCCCCGCTGTACTCACACCCTCGTTCTGGTTGATAACAACTGGCAACTACAACCTCTGTGACCCTCTGTCGCCGAGCAAGGAATAAGCACTATGAGTAAGAATGTTGTTGTACTGGGCACCCAGTGGGGTGACGAGGGTAAGGGCAAGATCGTTGACCTGTTGACCGAACAGGCATCGGCGGTCGTGCGGTTTCAGGGTGGCCACAACGCGGGCCACACGCTGGTCATTGACGGTGAAAAGACCATCTTACATGTTATTCCGTCGGGTATTTTACGCCCCGACGTACATTGTCTGATTGGTAACGGAGTGGTGCTGTCGCCCTCGGCCCTGTTAAAGGAAATAGCGCAGCTCGAACAGCGTGAAGTACCCGTTCGAGACCGGCTGACGATTTCAGCCGCATGCCCATTGATCTTGCCTTATCATGTCGCCCTCGATCAGGCGCGAGAGTTAAGACGCGGGAATAACAAGATCGGTACTACCGGTCGGGGCATCGGTCCGGCTTACGAGGATAAGGTGGCGCGGCGCGGCTTACGTTTGGGTGATTTGCGTAATCCCACGCGCTTTGCAGACATACTGCGAGAAGTGCTCGACTACCATAATCACGCCCTGGTGCACTACTATGGCGTCGCTGCCCTTGATGCCAATGACGTGCTTGACCAAGCGATGGGTGAGGGGGAGCAGCTATTACCTATGATGGGTGATGTCACCGCACTGCTGCATGATTATCGACAAAACCAGGCAAAAATTTTATTTGAGGGTGCGCAGGGTTCACTGTTAGACATCGATCACGGCACATACCCTTTCGTCACCAGTTCGAACACGACTGCCGGCGGTACAGCGACAGGCTCGGGCTTTGGGCCGTTGTATCTCGATTATGTCTTAGGTATCACCAAGGCCTACACCACCCGGGTGGGCTCTGGTCCATTCCCTACCGAGTTGTTTGATGACACTGGCGCCCGATTGGCCGAACGCGGCCATGAGTTTGGTGCCACGACGGGGCGCGCTCGGCGTTGTGGTTGGTTCGATGCGGTGGCACTGCGCACCGCGGTCAATATCAACTCCATCTCGGGCTTGTGTTTGACCAAGCTAGATGTGCTTGATGGCCTTGAGGAAATTTCAATTTGTGTCGGTTACGCAGATTCAGACGGCGAGTCGACCCCCAATCCCATAGACGCCTGCGATTACGAAGGGGTCACTCCGATATATGAAACGGTGCCCGGTTGGCACGAATCTACCGTGGGTATCAAGTCGATGGATGCATTGCCTGAAAATGCGCTCGCATACATTGAAAGAATCCAAACCCTGGTGGGTGCCCCCATCGACATTATCTCAACGGGACCCGACCGCGAGGAAACCATTGTATTACGCCACCCCTTTGGTTGATTGATGTTCACCATCACCAAAATCCTATCGCTGTTGGTGTACCCCTTATCGTTGGGTGTTTTGATGTTGGCGTTATCGATTGCCACGGCTTCGGTGGGGCGGCGGGGTTTGAGTTGGCTGCTGGCGATGGGGGCGTTTGGGCTTTTGTATTTCCCTTCAACAGAATTTGGCGCTAATGCGCTCATGGAAGGCTTGGAGGGGCGTCATCCTGCATTTGCGCCTGAAGAGCTACCTAATGCCGATGCCATTGTTCTTCTGGGTGGCGCCATCGAGGGGGAGTCGCGGTTCGGTCGGGGTGCGGATTATAATCATGCGGCCGATCGGCTACTGGTAGCGGCGGAACTCTATTTTGCCGGTAAAGCCCCAGTCATTTTAGTCAGTGGCGGCAGCTTACCCCCCGAGCGAACCGAAGCGGAAGTGATGGCTGATACTCTAAAGGCCTTGCGAGTACCCGAGAATGCTCTGCTGTTGGAGACCGCTAGCCTAACCACCGCCGATAACGCGGTTCTGTCTGCCGAGCTACTGACGCGTGCGGGCCATCGCCATATTTTACTGGTGACCAGCGGCGCCCATATGCGTCGTGCACTAGCCCTATTTCAAGCGCAAAACCTGCAAGTAACGGCAGTTGCCACTGACCACCAAATACCCCGTTATCCGTCGGTCGTGCCCAGTTGGTTGCCCCAGGCCGACCACATGGCTCGCTCAACACGGGCCATTCACGAGTGGGTCGGTTACTGGGTGTATGACATCTCAGGCAAACTTTAGTGATCACCTGATGCTCCTTGACAGGGTGGTAGCCGCGTCAAATGTACTGTAGCTTGATCTCGCTGTAGCGGGCGCCAGTCCAGCGCTTAAAGGCTCGATAGAAGCTATTAACCTCTGCGTAACCTAGCTCAAAGGCAAGTGTTTTCCCCGGCACCCAGCGCTCTCCAAGTTGTTGTTCGCAGCGGTGCTGGCGAGCAAGATCCAACAGTTCTTGATAGCACAACCGATCTGCTCGTAGGCGACGTCGCAAAGTGGTTGGGCTAATACCGAGTTCATCGGCGACAATGTCTGAGCGCAATCGGCTCAAATCGCCATCGAGCAGCAAGGCCAGAACGTGGACACTGGTTTTGGACAGGTTCTCGGCCGATCGCTGGGTGAGCTCGGTAATTTGATCCATATCGACGGGGCTGGGTGGCGGTACCACTTTCAGCGGACGACCTAACGCTGCCCCCCGACTTCGATAAACAGGTTGATAACGATTGAGAGTGACTGCGTTCCCGCGAGTGTGAACGCCGGTACTGTGTTGTGTCATTGTGCACCTCCTGTGCGATGACCTCATGGCTGTTGGTCGGGGCGACTTCCTGTCGACCCTCTCGTGTGGACCAAGACTGGTCTAAACACACGACCTTCAGTGTAAGCATCTGACGGTATTTGTCTAGTTACCGTGCAGTCACTGATGGATTTTGGTTGGTTGCCTTTGCTCAATGGGAAGCATGGCATCGGGGACTGGACAGTCAATGACCGCAGCAATGGCTTTGATGAGTGTCAGCTCAGCGGCAGATACGGAACCATCCGCCGACGCCACCTCGGCCATGGCTTTAAGCAGGGTGACCTTGAGTAGTGGATAGCAGTCAGCCAAATTGTCGATAGCCTTACCGAACGCCTGGACACCTAAGGCGTCTTTGGCCGGGAGTATGAGTGGTAGCTGCAGGCTGCTGGCGCCCCGAGCGAACGCTGCTTCGGTGTCGCCGTGACTTAGCATTGCTAGGGTGCCAAACGCTATTTCGAGCTCCGATGTTACTTTTGCCAAGGTACGGAAGCGTGGTTTGCTGGATCGAGTTGGTCCAAACGCTGGATCGAGATAGTGCCGGACCAGTTGGTACAAACACCACTCTTGCAAATCAACACGACCATCGGCGCGAATAAATTGTAGTAGCAGATCCTTGAAATGCCGATATTGCTCGTAGGACAAACTTTTCAAGGTGGGCAAACAGAGCTCGACCAGCACCAGGCGCAAAGCGGCATCGAGTTCATGTAGTTCACGACCCCTTTGTGCAACCAGTTGGTCTAGACCAGGTAAATGTCCCTTGGCAAGGATTGTATTGAGGTCTTTGGCTATGGGCTCTCGCCAGAGTAGACCCAGTATCAGTGCCACGGCCCCCAAGGGCTCTTTCGTCTCAGACAAAACCACTGTGGGCAGTGTGGTCATCGAGGCGCTAGAACCCATGTTGTCGACTTGGGGTGCCACAGAATCAAGGTTAATAGCGGGTAGCGGTGGCGCAGCCTCACCGTGTATGCCTGAGGCATTGGGCATCGGATTATCGAGCTGAGACGCTGGTGCATCGACCATAGACGGCCGATCAAGGAACGCGCCATCCCAAGACCGATCGATACGCCGAATACGTGTTTCCAGGGGCGGATGGGTTGCAAATAGAGACCACAGCCGATGTTTGACTTGGCCAAAAAACAGATGGGACAGCTCTTCGGCTCTGGCACTGTATACTAGGGTTCCCGGCGTGTAGCCTCCAATCACTTTCAGTGCGTTGGCAATGCCATTGGGGTTCCGAGTGAACTGCACCGCCGAGGCATCTGCCAGAAACTCTTTTTGTTTTGAGATGGCAGACTTGATTAGCCCTGCTAACAGGCCGCCCAGAAGACCTAGCAGATATAAACCCAACCCCAGTACTAACAGCGCAGCCGTTGAATCATTTTTTTGATGACGTCGGCGATGGCCTCCGTAGCTTACGCTATGCAGCAGCACCGATCCGATATCACCAATGAATGTTATGCCCCTGAGCATGGCGGCTAGCCGAACACTCAGACGCATGTCGCCATTTAAGATATGACTGAACTCATGCCCGATGACCCCTTGCAGTTCGTCTCGGCTAAGGCGCTCAAGCGCACCGCGGGTGACCGCAACGACGGCATTACTTGGATTCACGCCGGCGGCGAAGGCATTGATGCCTCGCTCTTGATCAAGAATGTAAAGAGGAGGCACGGGCATATTGGCGGCCAGCGCCATTTCCGCAACGATATTTTGTGCCCGCTGCTCGAGGATGTCGTCGCTATTGGATACCGCAAGACGGCCACCGAGTGCTTCTGCGACATGGTGTCCGCCCCGAGCAAAGCGTAGCCAGTTGAACAAGGCCACGCAGGCTACCACTCCTGCTATGACAGCACCGACCGCCAGAAAAACCGACCACTGTTGTCCTGTGATGTTATTGGTGTGGGCACCGGTCGTTGTGTCTTGAAGGAGAAATAAGCCCGAGACGAGTAGGTTAGTCAGTGCAATGAGCACAAGGACAGCGCCCACAAATAACAGCGTCAATAGTCGGCTGTTACGACGAGCAATTTCCTGCTCTCTGAAAAAGTCCACGGCAGGCTGGGTTTAGCTGAAGCTAATGTTGGGCGCAGCTTGTATATCTGCGCTGTCAGCGAACTCCAATAGGCTGGCATCACTTTGGTGGCCGAACCAACCGGCAATGAGCACGTTGGGAAAGCTCTGGCGATAGGTGTTGTAACCCATGACGGCATCGTTGAAACCCTGACGCGCAAAGGCCACCCGATTTTCGGTAGAGCTGAGTTCTTCACTCAGTTGTTGCATATTGGTGCTGGCCTTTAGATCAGGGTATGCCTCCATAACCACGTTCAGCTTGCCGAGTGCCGAGCCCAGTGCCGACTCAGCCTGACCAAGTGTGGCAACAGCGGATCCGGCCAAGTTGTCACGACTGAGAGCACTGAGGGCGGCGGCGGCTTCATTGCGTGCGGCAATGACCGCTTCCAAGGTATCTCGCTCATGGCCCATATAGGCTTTAGCCGATTCAACCAGGTTGGGAATGAGATCGTGACGACGCTTGAGCTGCACTTCAATTTGGGCGAAGGCATTTTTGTGTCGATTGGCTAGCGCGACCAGTTGGTTGTAGATCGCTATGCCCCAGAACACGCCAAGCGCAAGTACTGCGAGTATGATGATGCCAGTTGTCATGTTGAACTCCCCTATCTGTCAACAGCTTGCCGTGCCCTTTAGCTCCGACTCATTACATGAAAATCGATGGGCCAGCGGATTTTGCTAGATTGTTCTTAAGCAATCAGGCCTAGCTAAGAGCCTAGCTTATGACCCACGCTATTAAGAGCCTAGCTCATGACCCACGCTATACTGGGGCGTAAGCTAGGCGTCTTACCACTGTGAATGAAGGTACCTGTTCAAAGTGACAGTCAAACAGCTTAGCAGAACAAAGGGGCCATCATGGGGCTGAGGATTCGACAATGGTGCGCCGTTGGTGGGGCTTTATGGTTTATGGCAGCCAATGTCCATGCCGCCGAGACGGCTCAGAACCGTCAACTAACGTCGGTGCTTCATCACCTTTGGCAAGAGGCAGTGGCCTTGGCTAGCGTTGATGATGAGCAAAAAAAAGGCGAGTGGGCACTCGAGGTCCATAGACGTGTCGTCGACCCCTATCTGGGGTGGTGGCGGTTTTCCGGTCTACTTGACCGATTGCTCTCTGGAGCTGAAGCGAAACCTAATGCGATTCAGCGGCAGGCTCTGGAGCGGGTATTGGCAGATACCATGTCTCGCTATGTCTTCGAGGTGTTACTCGATCACGCTATCGACGGTCGTGCGCTTGAAGCAATCGAGGTTTTGGAAGTCGATGGATTGCCGCAAATTGCTTTGACTGTTGATGGGCCTTTCGGTTTGCCTGTGCAGGTGGCGTACTTCACCGACGGCATGGCCGACCAGTGGCATGTGGTGGATATGGTAGTGGCCGGTGTTCGATACTCTGAATGGAAGGGGCATCGGTATAAGAAGTCCGCGGACAATGTTGAATGGAGCGCATTGCTCACAGAACTTGAGGCCAAAAACCGAGAGTTTTTCGGGCAATTTTGTGATCAAGTTGATACTGGGACCGTCGAGCTGAAAGAGGCGGGCCCCCACAAAATGATGCCAATACCATTGCCTGGGTATCTGTCTTCAGCCTGTCAGCTTTGAGGGCGCGCAATGACGAGGCTCTGGGGTTCACGGTAGTGATAACGCCACACGGGCGCCACCCAGCCCACTCGTGTCTATCGTAAGGGATCCACCGTACCCATTCACCAATTCTTGCACAATGGCCAACCCTAGGCCTTGCCCTTCTCGGCGAGAATCCGCGCGGCTGCCGCGCTCGAGCAACCCATCGCGCAGGTCTGGTGAGATACCCTCGCCATTGTCCTCAATGACGATAGATAGGGGTAGCTCGCCGCCCCCGGTGACCTGAACGTTGACTAAGCTCCTGCCGTATTTACAGGCGTTGTCCAATACATTGCCCAGTACTTCCAGTAAATCTCTTTCGTCGCCACGGAACTTGGCGTGCTCCGGGCACTGAATGCGGATGGTAATGCCCCGATCGCCATATACCTTGTGCAGCGTTTGCTGTAGTCGTGTGAGTGCTGGTGCTACCGGTGTTCGCTGTAGCAGGCGGCTGTGGCCTTGGGTGGCCCGCTGCAGTTGCCAAGCAATGACCTCTTCCATGCGCGATAGCTGTTCATCACAAACCCGTGCATAGTCATCTGTCTCACGATCGGCGCTGCGTAAAACAGCTAACGGTGTTTTCAAGCTATGGGCTAAATCGGCAAGGGTATTGCGCATGCGCTGCCTACGATCTTGTTCCCCTGCAAGTAGATTTTGCAGGTTGTCGGCGAGGGGCTCGACTTCCTTGGGCCACACTCCCTCGAGGCGGTGTTCTTGTCCTGCTTCAATTTTTGCAATGGTTTGGGTCAGTTGTCGCAGGGGCTTTAGGCCCCAGCGCACGATAACAAGCTGTGCCCCCAGCATGACTAAGGCGGTGGTTCCAAGCCACAATAATAATTGAGCGCGAAAGACAGCGATGTCCTGATCGCGGTCAACGGTGCTCTCGGCCACGGTGAAGCGCAGTGCCAGCTCGTCGCCCGAATTTAACTCCCAGACGACTTGATAGATTTGACGCAAGAGCCCCCTATACTCACTGGTATAACTCTCTCCGGGCTTCAGCAGAGGGAGTTGCTCCGACAAGAGGGTCGGAGCATCGGACAGTCGCGCTGCCGACGGTGACAGCCATAAGGTCTGACCAGAGCTATCGGTGACGATGGCGTACAGCCCCGATGAGGGTTGGTTGAGTCGTGTTTCCAGCTGTTGCTGTGGCATCTCGAAACCATGGTTGACGTCTGCTTGGGCCAGCAGCGCAAGGACTTGTAGTTGTAGCCGTTGTGCGGTGGCGACCGTCAATGCCCGTTCGTGTGATCGCTCGAGTGCCCAAGCTGCGGCGACCAAGCACAGGGGTAGCAATAAAGTAGATGCCAACAGCAGGCGCAGTGTGAGCGAGTATTTAGCGCGGGTCATACGCCGCTTCGCTCAAGGGTGAAGCGATAACCGGCGCCGCGAATGGTTTCGATGGGGCGTAACTCACCCTCCGGGTCCAGCTTACGACGTAACCGTCCGACAAATACCTCGAGCACATTGCTGTCTCTATCGCTGTCCCTGTCGTAGAGGTGGTCGAGTAGTTCGCTGCGCGACACCACTGTCCCCGCTTTGTGAGCGAGATACGCCAGGGTATTAAACTCGTAGGTCGTGAGCTCTACCTGGTGTCCATTTTGTTCTACTTTGCGGGCGGAGAAATCAATTGAGAGGCCATGATAGTGACCTACCTGGCGTCGACGCCCTTCGACTCGGCGCAATAGCACCTGTAACCGCGCCGATACTTCCTCGAGATAGAACGGTTTGGTGACGTAATCATCGGCACCAGCCTCAAGTCCAGTAACTTTTTCTTGCCAATCGGCGCGAGCCGTGAGTATTAAAATGGGCATATCCCGTTCCTGCTCGCGCCACTGACTAATTAATGCTAGGCCCGAGATATCGGGTAGTCCGAGGTCAACAATGGCAATGTCGCATGGGTACTCGCTGACCAAATAATTGGCTTCTTTACCATCGGCGGCACTGTCGACGACCCAGCCCTCTTGGCGGAAATACCTCTGTAGGCGCTCGCGCAGACGCCGATCATCTTCGACAATAAGAAGTCTCATTGTTTAATCGTCGATGGTGACGGTAGTAACCCTGCCACCGTCGAGCAGTAGGCGAACCCGAAAGCCTTCCCGGTAGGGCGTCACTGCTAGTGCCCGGCCCCCAAATTGCTGCTCAGCCTTGGCAGCCGCTTCGGCGGCCTCGTCCTCCAGTTCCGACGGTGTCAGTTGCTGTACCAGAGGTGTCGGTTGTTCGCGCTTCTGACGGGGAGCAGTGCCCTCGGTGAGCATGCGAAGCGCTTCTAGGAAAATATCCTCATCGCTGCGGGCTTGGGTTGGTATTGATCCCAACAGGATAGGGAGTAGCGATATCGACAGGATGATGATTCGGAGCACCGGCAAGTGCCTCCTAGAATGTGCCCTGTGCGCTACAACATGGGTTCT
>CBFHMA010000038.1:0-14750 GCA_965656775.1 Luminiphilus sp. | reverse complement strand
GGTGCGGAAGTACGTCTTACCCGGCTGGATGCATCTGAACTTACACTTCCATCCGAAGAGTCCAAGGCAAGGCAATCTGACGCGGAGGCAGGTCTGAATTTAGCGCCAGTCGGCACCCGCCTGTCAGACCAAACACCCCCACCCTCGCAGAGCGTCACCATACCCGATTACAGCATTGCCCCCGCAGGCGAGATCATTCCAAGCCTAAGCATTACCACGACGCCGCTTGTGCCATCGACTGACCATTTGGAACTCTGCGACCTTGACCCCGAGTGAGCAATCCCCGAAGCAGCCCGCTCTCTGGCGTCACCTACTTGCCATGGTGTACGACACGTTTTTGGTGGCGCCATTATTCATGGCGAACGCCTTCGTTTGGGTTACCTTGTTTGGACCCACCGATGATGCCAGCAAAGCCACCGTGCCCAGCTGGTTAATGCAAATGACCTCATTCGTTATTGTCGTGGTGTTCTTCACCTTATTTTGGCGAAAAAGCGGCCAAACCTTGGGAATGCAGGCCTGGCGAATCAAACTCGTCGACAGCAATGGCCAGAGCCCAAGCATTCGACAGTGCGTGCTGCGGTGCGTGGCAGCACTAATCTCTTTTATACCCTTCGGATTGGGATTCTGGTGGTCACTGATCGACCCAATCGGTTTGCGTTGGCACGATCGGGCCTCTGGTACGCAGCTCGTGCTGCTACCAAAACGCGCGAAATGACGGGTAGTTTATAATCACCGCAATCAGTAAGCGGCTCTGGCTATCATCATTGAGTAACCGCTGTGTTCAAGTATTGCTGGCACGCGGATTATTGTTTTTTGGTAAGCAACCAAAAACCCATTACCCAACAAACCACAATGGGTGCTAGAGCTGCTATCAGTGCTGGGAAGCCGAAAATCAAACTCGCCGGCCCAAAAAAATCTTGCGCTATTCTGAACACCACCCCAACGATGACCCCCGCGAATATGCGAGCACCCATATTGCCGTCTCGGAGGGGGCCAAAAATAAACGACATGGCCACTACCACCAGACCCGCAACCGCTAGCGGTTGCAGCAACTTGCGCCAAAATGCCAGCTCGACATCGCCCGACGATAAGCCCTGCTCTGCTAGATAGCGGGCATAAGGCCACAGCTGTCGCAACGGTAAGCTTTCATTGTCAACCGCTTCCAGGGCTAACAATTCGGGGGTGACTCGTGTGTCCCATCGCCAGGTGGTAGCACCATCGGTGTAGGTTCTTTCGGGGGTTATACGGGTACGCACGACATCTTCGAGCAGCCAGTGATCTTGCAGAAAAGTTCCACGTTCGGCCCGCAAGGTTTGCTCAAGCTGATAGTCGTCACTAAACGTTAACAGTGTGACACCAAAGATTAAGCCACCACGCTGTACCGCGGCCACGTGTAAATAGGTGTTGCCCTCGCGGTTCCAAGTACCTTCGCGCCCTGTAAAGCTCGAGGAACTCCTCTGTGCGAGCGCACGTTCACTGATCGCTGCCTGCTCGGCAATCGGCGCTAGAAATTCACCGACTAGAAAACCCAACACGGCCACCACTAGCGCAGGTCTCAAGACAATGCGAGCCAGCGCCGGTAGTGACACGCCGGCTGCTCTTACAATCACCAGCTCGCTGGAACTGGCAAGGCGACCTAAACCTACCAATGCGCCGATGAGCGCGGCAAAAGGCACAAACTCATGCATCCTGCGCGGAAGTGTGAGTCCCACGTAGGTCAAAATTTGGGGGAACTGGTAATCACCCTCTATATCGCGCATCTCGTCAATGAGGGCGCTCAGGGCATCGAGCCCCACCAAGACGGCGAGCACGGCCACTGTCGCCGATAACACCGATCGCGCAATGTAGCCCTTAAGCCGCACGCAGTGGGCCTCGCTTGGCTCGCTTGGCCCAGATCTCCCACTGCAACATGACCAGCGCGACCGAAAAAAATACCGAGTGCACCGCTACCATAAGCACCCCGGAGCCACCGTTCTCAACGGCACTACGCGCCTGGGTCAAGGTGACGAAGTACACTAAAAAGACCGCGAGCGCTGGCCCCAAGCGTGCATAGCGACCTCGTCGGGCATCGGTTCTGCTTAGAGCAAGGGCCATTAGTGTGACAACCGGGACAAGCGCTGGCAGGGACAAACGCCAATACAACGCCGCGCGGTGGCGCGGATCATGACTTTGCCACAGGCTGTGCGTAGGTAGCGCCTCGGTTTTTGTTCTTGCTCGGACACTGCCTTCGCGCTCGGGAATCAACTCACCATAACGGGCAAATTGGGTCGCCTCATACTGCGGGTTACCGGGCTCACCGAGGTAGCGTGTACCGTTACGTAATTCTAAGTAGCGAGCGCCACCCTCGCGCACAATGATTTCCGCCTCTTCGGCTCGGGTCACGCTAAGCGCGTTCCCCCGACTATCCCGTTGGGCCAAGAACACGTTACGCATAACACCATTATCGTCGATGCGCTCAGCGTAGGTGACGAGTTCTCCCTCTTGCTGTCGTTTGAATCGCCCCTGGGTAAGTACCTGCAGGCCTTCAGTCGAACGGGGATCATCCAGTAAGCGCTGGGCTTTGTCGGATCCCGCTGGTGCCAAATACAACGACAAACCCGCTACTACCGCCAGCACAACAAAAGCCGGCACCTGCAAAAAGCCCGCAAGACGCCAAGGGCTAAAGCCGCAGGCTTTCATGATCACCATTTCACTGTCGGCATAGAGCCTACCCAGGGCAAGCAAAACACCAATAAACAAAGCCAGGGGTAGGATCAGCTCAAAAAAGCTGGGTAACCGAAATAACATAACTGGCAGCAACACATCGGCGGCGATGTCACCCACCGCCGCCTCTGCCAGATAACGAATAAAACGACCACTAAACACCACAAGAAATAACACCACTGCCACGGCAATGGTGTGGGTCAGCACATCGCTTGCAAGATAACGCAGGATTCGCATGGGTTTGTTCGGGTTACCGCATTGGATTAGGCCGGATTGGTGGCGTCGGTAGTTTTGTTGTTGGGCTAGGCATCATACACTACGCGGCCACAGCCAATAATCACAGGAGCTTCCATGACCACGCTGACGTTTACGGCGCGCAAGACCGAGCGAGTTGCAGAGCAAAAAACCCCCTGTCTGGTACTGCCCATCTTTGAGGGACTAGCACTTAACGAGGAATTGACAGCAGTCGATAGCGCCTGCGATGGCATTATTGCCCGCAATCTGGCACTGGGAGATTTCAGCGGCAAGTCTGGTACCAAAGTCGAACTCACGGGCAACACGCGAACACAGCGTATCTTGTTGGTAGGCTGCGGTGACGGTGCAAGTTTCGATCAACAGGCTCAACGAAAGTTCGCTAACACAGCCGCCAAAGCCATGGCAGCAGGTAAATACAGCGATGCGCTAGTATCGATAGCGAACCTTCCCCTCGATGCAGCCGAGGGCGCTGATCTTTTGGAAATGCTGGCACGCCAACTCTGCTTAGCCACGTATGTTTACACCGAAACCTTATCGAAGCCCAAAGATCCGCCGGCACTGAAAAAAATAACCGTGAACCCTGGCAGCATTGTGTCTAGCGCCAAAGCCAAGCAACACCTGGCTGTGGGCCAGGCGGTGGGTAACGGTGCCAATTTCACCCGCGAGCTGGTGAACTTGCCTGGCAATGTTTGCACACCCAGCTACCTGGCAACTCAGGCACGAACGCTGGCAAAGCGTCATAGCAAAATCAGCACCACCGTGCTCGATGAAAAGAAAATGAAAGAACTGGGAATGGGATCGTTATTGTCTGTGGGCAATGGCAGCGATGAGCCCTCGAAGCTGATTGTCATGGAGTACAAGGGTGGCAAAGCCAAAGACGCCCCCTATGCCCTCGTGGGTAAAGGCATCACCTTCGATACCGGCGGCATCTCATTGAAACCTGGTCCTAAAATGGACGAGATGAAATTTGATATGGGCGGCGCCGGTGCAGTATTTGGCACCTTGCAAGCTGTGGCCGATATGGGTCTACCCATTAATGTGGTGGGTGTTGTCGCCGCTGCCGAGAACATGCCCAGCGGGCGCGCAACCAAACCGGGCGATGTTGTTACCAGCATGTCAGGTAAAACCATCGAAATTTTGAACACCGACGCCGAGGGGCGCCTGGTGCTCTGTGATGCGCTGACCTATGTGGGTCGCTACAAACCCCGCGAAGTAGTCGATATCGCCACCCTAACTGGCGCTATTATTGTGGCCTTAGGTAACCATGCTTCAGGTGTCTTCGCCAATGACGACGCCCTGGCTCAAGACCTGGTCGCTGCGGGTAACCGCGCAGATGACCGAGCGTGGCAGTTGCCCGTTTGGCAGGATTACCAAAAGCAACTTGATTCACCCTTCGCAGATGTGGCCAATATCGGCGTAGGTGGTGGCAATGCTGGCTCAATTACAGCGGCTTGCTTCCTAGCCCGATTCACAGAAGAGTATCGTTGGGCGCACATGGATATTGCGGGCACCGCATTCTCCAGCTCGCCCAAAGGCGCTACCGGTCGTCCCGTCGCTCTGCTTGTGGATTACTTGCGCCAGCGTGCAGGACAGTAAACACCGTGACCCGCGTTGATTTTTATGTGGTGCCCGACGCGGGGTCGGAAGCAGCGTTAACGGTGGCCATTCGCCTGGTAGAGAAGGCACGGCGCAAAGGCCACCGGCTATTCATCCACAGCAGTGATGAGCAGCAGGCAAAACGCCTCGACGAACTGATGTGGCAATGGCCGCCAACGAGTTTCATTCCCCACAGTTTGGCTGATGGTCACAACGATGACCCGGTAGTAATCGGCTGGGGCCAGGCACCCGATGGTCACGATGATGTGCTTATTAATCTTGCGGTGAGTGCGCCGTCATTTTTCTCGCGATTCCACCGGGTCGCAGAAATCGTGACACAAGATCCCCAGCACCTCGAAGCCCAGCGACAGGCATGGCGGTTCTACAAAGACAGGGGTTATCCCCTAGCAAAACACGACCTTTAACCTTCACCGCGGTAAGCTAGTCGGCGCGCGCGGCAGTGATAGCTGAGTACACTCATGGATAAGACATTTTCACCGGCAGATATCGAAACGCGCTGGTACCAGACTTGGGAAAACAGCGGTTGGTTTGCACCTCAGGGCGGTGAGTCGACCTTCTGTATACCGTTACCACCTCCCAATGTAACGGGCTCGCTGCACATGGGGCATGGCTTTCAACAAGCCATTATGGATGCCCTCATCCGCTATCACCGCATGCTTGGACAAGACACCCTGTGGCAAGTCGGTACCGATCATGCGGGTATCGCGACTCAAATGTTGGTTGAGCGAAAGCTCGAAGCCGAGGGCACCTCGCGTCACGACCTAGGGCGCGATGGCTTCGTCGAAAAAGTATGGGAGTGGAAGGCGGAGTCTGGTGGCACCATTACACGCCAGCTGCGTCGTCTTGGCGCATCGGCTGATTGGAGCCGTGAGCGATTCACCATGGATCCTGGTTTATCTCACGCGGTACAAACCGTTTTCATTAAGCTCTATGAAGAGGGCCTCATCTATCGCGGTCAACGCCTGGTCAACTGGGACCCCAAGCTTCACACGGCCATTTCCGATCTCGAGGTAACCCAAGAGGAGGAACAAGGGCATCTGTGGCACTTCCGCTATCCCCTCAGTAGCGGTGCCGGACACATGGTGGTGGCTACTACACGTCCCGAGACCATGCTGGGGGACACCGCCGTAGCCGTGCACCCTGACGATGAACGTTATCAACACCTCATTGGCCAGACCATTGCGCTGCCCTTATGCGACCGCACCATCCCGATTATTGCTGACGATTACGTCGACCCTGCCTTTGGCACCGGCTGTGTCAAAATCACGCCCGCCCATGACTTCAATGACTACGACATGGGTCAACGGCATGATCTGCCGCTCATCAACATTCTAACGGCCGACGCCGCAATCAATGACAACGCACCCGACCAGTATCGCGGACTCGATCGTTTTGAAGCGCGCAAGCGGGTAGTTAGCGACCTTGACGCTCTGGGACTACTGGAAAAGGTTGAACCCCACGCGTTGAAAGTGCCCAGGGGTGACCGATCGGGGGTGGTCATTGAGCCCTACCTAACACCCCAGTGGTATGTCGATGCAAAGAAATTGGCGGGGCCTGCGATTGAAGCGGTAGAAAGCGGTGCTATTACTTTTGTCCCCAAACAGTGGGAAAACACCTACTTTGCCTGGATGCGCGACATTCAAGATTGGTGCATAAGCCGACAACTGTGGTGGGGGCATCGTATTCCCGCCTGGTATGACGATGACGGTCACGTCTACGTCGGCACCAGCGAACAGTCCGTACGAACTCAATACGGGCTGAATGACAGCATTACCTTACGCCAAGATGAAGACGTGCTTGATACCTGGTTCAGCGCGGCACTGTGGACCTTTTCTACACTGGGGTGGCCGAACGACTTCGAGGCAATGAAGCGCTTCCACCCAACCTCGGTGTTAGTCACGGGCTTTGACATCATTTTCTTCTGGGTTGCTCGGATGATCATGATGACCCTGCACTTCTGCGACGAAGTGCCTTTCCATACGGTGTATGTCCACGGCCTCGTACGCGATGCCGAAGGCAATAAGATGTCGAAATCCAAGGGCAATGTCATTGACCCCATCGATTTGATTGACGGCATTACCCTCGATGCACTCGTCGACAAACGTACCAGCGGCATGATGCAGCCACAGATGGCGGCCCGCATTGAAAAAGCGACCCGTAAAGAGTTCCCTGAAGGCATCGTCGGTTACGGTACCGATGCCCTGCGCTTCACGTTCTATTCACTGGCCTCTACGGGCAGAGATATTAAGTTCGATATTGGGCGCATGGAGGGCTATCGAAACTTTTGCAACAAACTGTGGAATGCAGCGCGCTATGTCCTAATGAACTGTGAAGGGCAGGATTTAAGCCATGATGCCCTCCTTTACAGCCAAGCCGATCGTTGGATTCGCAGCAGACTTCAAACGGCCATCGAGGCAACCGGCCGCGCATTAGACCAGTACCGTTTTGATCATGCGTCTCAAACCCTCTATGACTTTGTTTGGAACGAGTACTGCGACTGGTATCTTGAATTATCAAAGCCGGTACTGTGGGATGACGAAGCCGACCCGGCGCTGAAAGCGGGTACTCGAAGAACGCTCATTGAGGTGCTCGAAACGACACTGCGCTTGCTACACCCGATGATGCCGTTTATCACCGAAGAAATTTGGCAGAGCGTTGCACCTATCGCAGGCCGTACGGGTCCTAGCATCATGCTCCAACCTTGGCCTGACTTTGATGCCAGCCAGCAAAACCTCGACGCAGAAACATCGATTGCTTGGCTAAAAGAACTCATCGTGGCTATTCGCACTATCCGCAGCGAAGCGAATATAGCGCCCGGCGTTGAGCTTGAATTATTAATCCGCAATACCGAAGGCCGCGATCGGGAATTACTGGCTGCCAATGGACTATTTTTAAAACGCCTAGCCAAAGTTAATGCCCTGCGACCACTAGCCGATGACGACGAGACACCGCCAGCGCTATCGACCCTGTGTAAACACATGGAAATATTAGTGCCCATGGCTGGGGTCATCGATATTCAAGCTGAACTCGCTCGTCTGGACAAAGAACTAGATCGACAGCAAAAAGAATTAACTAGACTTGACGGGAAGTTATCGAATCCTAAATTTATTGAACGAGCCCCGGAAACCGTTGTAGCTGCTGAACAAGAGAAGTTAATTTCGGTAAAAGAGTCGATTGTCAAAGTTATGGCACAGCGAGAACGTATTTCGGCATTGATTTAATCACAGCAGACTGATAAACCGTTAAGCAAAGCGGGTGACTCTGTGGAGTTTATTTATGGCTGGGCGAGAAAAAGGCAGTGTTAAATGGTTTAACAATGCCAAAGGGTTCGGGTTTATTACACTACCCGATCGACCCGACGATGTTTTTGTACACTTCCGAGCTATCGAGGGCGATGGCTACAAAACCCTAGCAGAGGGTCAAGAGGTCGAGTTTGACTTGGTCGAGGGCCCCAAAGGGCTTCAAGCGGAAAATGTGATCAAGGTGCAATAGACCAGACTTAATGCCCCCCGCTGCTGCAACCCGATAGTAGCGCAAGCAACAGGTCTCAATGCTTTTGTAGCTCGGGCACCGGGTCTCGATCTCTGGTAAACTTGCGAAAACGCAGTTTGGATGTTGTTATGTCTTCCCCTTCTCATCAATTGACCACCACCGGTCGTGTCGTGGTTAACAGTCTTGCGGCCGTCTTTATTTATGTCGCTCTCGCGTTCTTCCTCCCCAGCTTCCCCTATGCACAGTTGCTCGGCCTGCTGGTGTTGGCACTCTTTGCTACCTGGTCGGCGAGCATCGAAGTGTCAGCGCCCAAACTGCCCACGGTTGGCAAGTCGGGTAGTGGGCAACAAGGCAGCATCAAGTGGTTTAACGGCACCAAAGGTTTTGGATTTATCACAGGCGATGACGGCACAGAGGTATTCGTGCACTACCGAAACGTCGAAGGATTGGGTAAACGCTCTATAAAACCCGGTCAACGTGTTGGCTACTCGGTAGTAGCTAGTGATAAGGGCCCACAGGCCGACAACGTCAGACCTTTGTGACCAGCGACAAAGCAACGACTAATAGCCGTATCACGGAACGTCGCTTTCGCGGCGTCATCATGCCCACGGGGTCCCATAAAGCTATCCGACAGGTTAAACGGGCCGGTCACACGCCTTCTATACATGGCACGAAGCTGTGGAAATCAAGCTTTGTCGCCATCGATTATCTGCACAAACACCCACCTGAGTTCAGTAGAACCGTATTAGACGCCGGGTGTGGCTGGGGTATTACCGGCATCTGGTGCGCGAAGAAACTTCGGTCCTCTGTGGTCAGTCTAGACGCAGACCCTGCAGTGTTTCCTTTTTTATCGGCGGTTGCTGACCTCAACGGTGTCAGCACCGAACCCATGACGGCCCGCTTTGAAAACCTCAAAAAAACGCAACTGACTGGCATCGACTTAATCGTCGCCGCAGATATCTGCTTCTGGGATGAATTGGTCAAACCGGTAGGCAAAATGATCGACCGAGCCATCGATGCCGGCGTCAAACAAATCCTTATCGCAGACCCAGAGCGCCCTACTTTTCATCAAATGGCAGAGCGGGCCGTGCGTAAACATGGTGGTGAGCTGATTGAGTGGCGTGTGCGTGGCAACACTGACGCGAGAGGTGCACTACTGGTGATCAACAACGCCTAGAAATAGGTTTAATCCCGCAGCACCAACAATCGGTCTTCATAGGCAGATGCCATACGCTTTCCATTGGATTCCATGGCAGGCCTAAAGCGTATGGCGCGCAGTCGACGGCACACATAAGACGGTGTGATGGTCTCCGATGCCGAGAGCACAGTTGACGAACAATCCCTTACTCGACCAGAAGCCGTGATTAAGGCCGACACCCTAACCTCGGCCCAAGCGTCTGCTAACAAGGGATCACGCACCGAACCCAAGAGCATGGGCACTGGCGCCGGTGTACTAAGACTAAAACCCCGCTCGGCCAAAGTGGCCCAATGCTCGGCGGCGACACTCCGTTGATTGTAATACCAAGCCCAATCGGCAGCTAACTGGATCAACGATAAAGCATCGTCAATCGCCATCGCCTGCTCAATAGCAGCGCCGCCCAGTGACGCTACCCGACTGTCGAGGGTGAGCAGCTTTTGCTCCATCGGACCCTGATTCCAATCACCTAGAGATCGCATGTCCCGTTCATAGGCACTGTAGCGTGTCTCATTAACGACCACGGGCTCTATCCGGTAGTCAACAAGATACAATAAAGCAACTACCTGCTCGGTAGCTACGCGACACCACGATCCTCGCCACTGTTCATCGGCGCAAATAGTTTCACGCCAGTCATCCGCACGTTCATAGGTATCCAACAGCCAGCGCGAATCCGCGCCAGCGATGAGTAGTAATTCTATTTCCCGATCTAGCCAATCGGCAAAACCCTGCAGCCTTAACTGGTCGTAGGGTTGTGCCCCCTGCCCCTGAAGTCGAAATATTTCATCGGACCAGCTACGTAGTGCGGCCACATCACCCGCCTCGCGCACCAGAGCCATTACCTCTAGCAACACGGGAACCTGGGCAAGATCATTAAGCCCACCATTAATGCGCATATTGTGTAGTGCCGCGCGGTAACGCTTGAGTGCCGCTTCCCGATCTCCGGCCTCAGCCAATAAACCCGCCACACGCTGCTGCATGGGTGCCAGCGAGGGGTGAAAAACCCCCACCTCCTGCTGATAGTTATCGAGGTATTGGACCTCGGCAGTCAAACCGTCGCGCGCCACAGCTGATAGCTTGCTAGGCTCTTGCGCCGCAACCAAGTGGTCTGGCATCAGACGAAGGTTGACACCGAATAAATCGTTATCGCCCTGGGACGCTGTACTCAACAGCCCACACACCAGCAGCGTGGCTACCCTGAGGCAATCGCGAGAACGTCGAGTAAGGCAATAAGGAGACTTCATGGGGAGAGGATAGCAAATAAAAAAAGCCCGCCGTGGGGCGGGCAAATGTCTCCGGACCATAAGCGCGGACGTTAAGCAAAACGACCAACGCTTGTGTTCAGTCGCTAAATTGCACGAAATTAAGCGTTAAAACAAATGACTTTTATCTATTGCGGGTAGTCGCTCGTGGCATACTAGGCCCATGAACATAACCAACTTAGCAAAGACCGACCTGAACCTTCTGGTCTCTCTTCATGTGTTACTTGAAGAGAGGAGCGTATCAGCCTCAGCAAAAAGGCTTTCAATAACGCAGCCAGCCATGTCGAAAACCTTGGCGCGACTGCGTGATACCTTCGATGACCCCTTATTTGTCCGCTCTAAGCGCGGCATACAGCCCACACCTCGAGCCGAGGCACTAGCAGCAGAATTACAACAAATACTCTCGAACATTGAAGCACTGCTCGATGGTGGTGAGTTTTCCCCGGGCAACTATCGAGGTGATATTACCCTCGCAATTTCTGAGTATGTGGGTATGTCATTGTTACCCCCCCTCAGTGCTCGACTGCAGAGCGTGGCGCCCAAGCTTAAGTTGCGCACCATTACCCGAGTCGAGCGGCAACTCGAACGACTCGCCATGGGCGAGCTAGACTTTGCTATACAGCTGAGCCGATCGAGCTACCCCAATGAGTATCGACACCAGTCCCTGGGCAGCTCGCCACTGGCAGTATTTGTGCGCAGAAGCCACCCGATTATCGGCAAGCCTCTTACCCGGCTCGCGCTCGGCCAATATCCAATGATCAGTCTGTATATATCCGATCGCGAAGATTTGACCCTGCCCAGCTTTGAAGCCGACGATTTGGGGCAGGGGCCGCCGGGGATGTTAGAGACATCCCATCTGCTAACGGCACTTGAGGTATTGCGGGAAACCGACTACACACTGATTTGCCCCGCTTATTTGGCCCGCAACGACGGCGTTACCCGAGATATTGTTGCTCTCCCTTTGCCGCCCGGTGAGGCGCAATCGGTGGATTACACCTTGGTCAGCCACGAGCGTACGGCGCACTCTGCTATTCACCAGTGGCTATGGAACGAGATCGTTGACACAGTGCGTGGCATGCGTATGCGTACCGTTCATCGGGGATAACAGCAAACACTGTCTTGGGATTGAGCACTGAGCCGTGCAATAATTAGCGCTCACGGCGGCCGATTGTAGCGATGTCCAAGAAAAACCCCAGACCCGTACCCCACTTTAACACCCCCATCGTCGAAACCCATTGCCACCTCGACTACCTAGATGCTGACGCCCTTGGGGACGTGTTGTCGAGTAGCCTTGAGGTCGGTGTTGAGCGGCTTATTACCATAGGGGTATCACCCGACAATCAAGCCACGGTGCTCGCACTGACAGAGACGTCGGAGCGCATTTGGGGTACCCAAGGCATCCATCCCCATGAAGCAGAGCATTGGAATGAACAGGTGGCCACCCAGGTACGACAGGGTGCCATGCACCCGCGAATTGTGGCCATTGGTGAAATCGGACTCGATTATTACTATGACCACGCCGATCGCAATGCCCAAGCCCGGGCGTTTGAAGCACAATTAGCACTAGCCATTGAATTAGACCTGCCGGTCGTTATTCACACCCGCGAAGCCGATGCCGACACCCGGGCCATTTTGGCCAACATCTCAGGACAATTGCGCAGAGGCGGGGTTATACACAGCTTCACCAGCAGCCTTGAACTGGCCGAATACTGCCTGTCTGAGGGGTTTTACCTAGGCTTTAACGGTATCACCACCTTTAAAAACGCTGACAACGTGCGCGCCGTCGTGAACGCGTGCCCGTTAGAGCAACTTGTCCTTGAAACCGATTCGCCCTATCTGACACCCGTACCCTATCGAGGCCGTGTCAACACACCCTATTACTTGCCGTTCATCGCAGAAAAAATTGCCGAGATTAAAAGCTGCCCCGTAGAGCAGTTACTGGCGATTTGTCGACGCAACAGCTACGCACTTTTTTTTGAGTCTATTTAATGGAATATGCACTAGGGCAGCGCTGGGTAAGCCATGCCGATGTAGAACTTGGGCTAGGTATTGTTGTTGAACTGGAGGGCCGCAGAGTCACCCTGCACTTTCCCGCAGTGGGTGAAGACCGCACCTACGCGGTCGATCGCGCACCATTAACGCGATTGGCGCTGAAGCCCGGTGATACGCTCAATCGAAGCAATGGCCAGCAATACTCGGTAGAGGCTGTCTCGGAACAAGTCGGTGTACTGAGTTATGCGGTTGCTCACAACGGCGTCAGTGAGTGGATCTCAGAGCTTGAACTGGATCCCCATATTCAACTGAGCGCACCACAGGACCGTGTGCTCAACAACCAGTTCGATAAGCTCATCGATTTTCAACTTCGCTACGCCACATTACGACATCGAGCCGCCACTGCGGGACACACTGTTCGGGGCCTTCTGGGCGCAAGAACGTCACTGTTGTCCCACCAAATGTATATTGCCCATGAAGTTGGACGCCGTTTTGCGCCTCGCGTATTGCTGGCGGACGAAGTCGGTTTGGGTAAAACCATTGAAGCCGGTCTTATTTTGGCGCAGCAGTTGTTGACCGGTCGGGCGGCGCGGGTCTTGGTGATCGTACCCGATGCCCTCATTCACCAGTGGCTGGTGGAGATGCTTCGGCGCTTTAATCTGTCCTTCTCGCTGTTCGATCAATCCCGACTTGAAGAGGGTCATGAAGCATCCCCTTTTGATAGTGAACAGCTAGTGCTCACCGCATATTCCCTCTTCCGGCAGTCGGCTGAGGCCCGCGCCATGGCACTCGATGCAGATTGGGATATTGTTGTAGTCGATGAGGCCCACCACCTTAATTGGCAGGAGAGCGATCATGGGGAGCTCTATCAGTTCGTCGATAGCCTGTCACAGCTGTGCAGTGGGTTGCTACTTTTGACCGCTACGCCAGAACAGGCGGGTGTTGAAAGTCACTTTGCACGACTACGCCTGCTCGACCCAAATCGCTTCAGAGATTTTGAGCAATTTTTAGAGGAACAGCGCCATTATGGCGAATGGAATGCCATTATCGAAGCCCTGCAGGCGGAAGAAGTCCCGCCGCAAATGCCCGAGGGTGTCGATTTAACCCTAGAGCCCCAGCAGCAAATTCGTCAATTACTCGATCGCTACGGGACTGGTCGTGTGTTATTCCGAAATACCAGAAGCTCAGTGCCTGGGTTCCCCAAACGCCGACTGCACCCAACAGCTCTGCCCTTTCCTAACTGCTACAGCGAGAACCGCAGCCATTTATACCCAGAACAAGCCGTTGAGGAATCCGTCTGGCTCGCTGAAGATCCCCGGGTACACTGGCTAGAGGAGACCCTGCGATCACTCAGGCCTGCCAAGGTCTTAGTTATTGCTGCTAATGCCAATACTGCACTGGCTCTAGAACACCACTTGCATCTCCGGGCTGGCATTCGCTGCGCCGCTTTCCATGAGGGTTTGAGTCTTATCGAACGCGATCGAGCGGCCGCATTCTTCGCCGATGATACGGGTGGTGCACAGGCCCTTATTTGCTCTGAAATCGGTAGCGAAGGCCGGAATTTTCAGTTTGCCCACCATCTTATTTGCTTCGATTTACCTGAAAACCCCGACTTGCTCGAGCAACGTATTGGACGCCTCGATCGCATCGGGCAAGCCCATGATGTTCAAATCCATGTGCCCTACCTCGAAGACAGCGCCCAAGCGGTACTGTTCCAATGGCATCATGAGGGCCTTGCTGCCTTCACAACCGCTTGTGCAGCTGGACACTCAGTTTATGAGCAGGTGTTAACAGCCCTCACCCTTGCCCTCGAGGACCCGCTCGGCGATGTCGATCCGTTAATCGCTACGAGCCGAGAATGGCGTGAGAATCTCGAGCGCGAAATGGAACGGGGCCGAGATCGACTGCTAGAGCTGAATTCCCATGACCCTATCTTGGGCCAAACGGTTATCGACTCGGTTCGCCACGAAGAAGCACCTGAGCAAATCGAGCAGTACGCCGAGCTGTTATTCGATCGGATAGGCATTACCCAAGACCTGCACTCAGACACCTGTTATGTACTGCGCCCATCGGAGATGATGATCACCGGCGATCTGCCGGGTTTAGACGAAGATGGCACCACCGTTACTTTCAGTCGCACCACTGCTCTCGCAAGGGACGATGTGCAGTTTTTAACGTGGGAGCACCCCCTCATCCGTGAGGCAATGTCCATTGTGTCTGCCAGCGAATTGGGT
>CBFHMA010000037.1:0-14880 GCA_965656775.1 Luminiphilus sp. | reverse complement strand
CCCGAAAACAGCCCCGAGGCTATTGCCGAGTTGGCGGGTTTGAGCGCAGAGAGCATTAGACGCGCGGCGCGATCCTATGCTTCGGCCCACAACGGGGCCATCTACTACGGCCTTGGTGTCACCGAGCACTCCCAAGGGTCTACTATGGTGATGGCTATGGCTAATCTTGCAATGGCTACTGGGAATATCGGCCGACGGGGGGTAGGTGTTAACCCGTTGCGCGGTCAGAACAACGTCCAAGGCGCCTGCGATATGGGTTCGTTTCCCCATGAGTTTGCCGGCTACCGGCATGTGTCCGATGACAGTGTCCGCCAGCAATTCGCCGATATTTGGGGAGTCTCTTTGCGCGCAGATCCAGGCATGCGCATCCCTAATATGCTGGATGGTGCCATCGCCGGTCATTTTCGCGGTCTTTACGTGCAGGGCGAGGACATCGCGCAGTCAGACCCGAATACCCAGCATGTTACCGCCGCCCTGCAATCTATGGATTGTGTAGTGGTACAAGACCTGTTTCTCAATGAGACAGCCAAATACGCGCATGTGTTCTTACCGGGCACATCCTTCTTGGAAAAAGACGGCACCTTTACCAATGCTGAGCGGCGGATCAATCGCGTTCGCCCGGTGATGCCGCCACGCTCGGGTAAAACGGAGTGGCAGGTAACCTGCGATCTCAGTATGGCTATGGGATACCCCATGAATTACCCCAACAGCGCTGCCATCATGGATGAAATTGCAGCCCTAACGCCCACCTTCGCCGGGGTATCCTTTGCTTATCTCGATAAAGTGGGCAGCGTTCAGTGGCCGTGCAATGCAAGTGCACCCTCAGGTACACCTATCATGCACGAGCAGCAGTTCGTCCGTGGCGCCGGGCAGTTTGTCACCACCCCGTATGTGGCCACCGATGAGCGCACCACCCGTCGATATCCCCTGGTGCTCACTACCGGTCGTATCTTGAGCCAGTACAACGTGGGCGCCCAAACCCGTCGCACCGACAACCAGCGGTGGCACGGGGAGGATCGCCTTGATATCCACGAATCCGATGCTGAACTTCGCGGTATTGCTGACGGTGACTGGGTAGAGGTAAGTAGTCGAGCGGGCAATACGCAACTGCGGGCTAGAATTTCGTCCGCTATCCCCGCGGGGGTCGTTTACACCACATTCCATCATCCAGTCAGTGGTACCAATGTCATCACAACCGACAACTCCGATTGGGCCACCAACTGCCCAGAATATAAAGTGACTGCGGTAGAGGTTCGTCCGACCAGAGAGCAAATTCCGTGACTGACAATAAAGTGATGGCACGGCATCGTTTGGTGGCGATGGCTAATCAGATTGCCGCCAACGTGCCCAATCGCGACGCGGTTGCTGAGCAAGTGGCGCACCACATCCAGCAATTTTGGACGCCGCCGATGCGGCGAGAGTTACAAACCATTGCCAAGAACGAGCCCGACACATTCGATGTTGCGGTGCTCAATGCGTTGGCCTTGGAGCACTCCCCGTAGCATTGGCGCCGTGTCGTTTTTGGGCAGTTTTGTGGCCCATGCAGATGAGCAGTGCCAACAAAAAAGCTCCGACAATCCGGGGGGCGGTGCTTGTTAGCAACCTCCTGTTCGCGACATGCCGTGCGCCGACTATGACCAAGAACGCTACTAAAGGAACCTGATATGGCCGCATTACCAGAGCACGCACGGGTTGTTATTGTGGGGCAGGGCGGTATTGTTGGCGCCTCGGTAGCGCATCACTTGATTGAAGCAGGCTGGGATAACATTGTTGGACTCGAAAAGTCGGCGGTGCCTACGGATATAGGTTCAACATCCCACGCGTCTGATTTTTGTTACATGACCAGCCACGACAAGCTCACCTGCTACACCACCCTCTACAGCAAGCATTTCTACCAGGCCCGCGGTAACTACATTCAGACCGGTGGTCTTGAGGTGGCACGCCAAGACGATGATGAGCGCATGCAAGAGCTATTGCGCAAGGTCGGTTCGGCAAAAGCCTTCGGAACACGCGCCCACATGATTTCCGCAGCCGAGGCGAAAGCGCGTTTTCCCTTGCTAGAAGAGGACATGATTCAAGGTGCGCTCTGGGATCCCGACGCCGGTTTAGTGACGCCACGATCTCAAAAGGTTGCCGGTGACTTGGTCGACGAAGCAGTAGCCACAGGTAAACTGCAAGTGTTCGCCTACACCCCAGCCACACGTATTGTGGTGGAACAGGGTAGAGCCGTGGGCGTGGCAACCGACAAAGGCACGATCATGGCAGACCATGTGGTGTTGTGTGTGGGAATTTGGGGTTCCCCCGTCGCTGAGACGGCGGGCGTTACCTTGCCGCTGATGCCACTTGAGCATCCCCTGTTGTTTTTTGGACCCTGGGATGAACTTAGTGGCACGGGCAAAGACATCGTCTACCCACTATTTCGTGATCAGGGTAATTCAGGATACGTCCGCGATACCGGCGACCCAACGACACCGGAGGGTGGTCTGATCGAGTGGGGGTACTACGAGCCCGATAACCCTCGGCTGATCGAGGCCACCGATATTGCCGAGCCCGGTGAGGCGCGTTTATCGCCATCGATGCGGGATTTGACCCTTGATCAGGTCATGGAGGGGTTCGAGAAAGCACTTGAAATGACGCCGATACTGGGCGAGCTGGGCTGGGAAGAACGCCGTTCGTTCAACGGGTTGCTGTCGGTAACCACCGATGGCGGGTCGATTATTGGTGAGGCGCCCAATGTGAAAGGGCTCTGGTTGTGTGAGGCTATTTGGGTGAAAGACGGCCCTGGTGCTGGCAAAGTTCTTGCTGATTTAATGACCCATGGCCGCACAGACTACGATATTCACAGTGTAGATCCTGCCCGACACTACCCAGTGCAACTGGAAAAAAGCTTTATTCGCGATCGGTGTTACGAGATCGCCAAGAAAGTGTATACCCCTGCGGTACATCCCCGAGAGCCGTTTGCTTCTTCTCGACAACGCCGTACCAGTCCATTTTATGAACGGGAAGTGGCCCTAGGCGGTTATTTTATGGAAGTGGCGGGCTGGGAGCGGGCCCATGGATACGCGGCTAATGAAGCCACCCTGTTAAAGCAGTACCGCGATCAAGTGCCGACGCGGCAGAACGAATGGGACGCGAGGCATTTTTGGGAGGTATCAAACGCCGAGCAATTAGCCATGAGCGACAGTGTGGGCATGATCAATCTAGCGCACTTCGCTATTTACGATGTCACTGGGCCCGACGCAGAGTCCCTGATGGAGTACCTGTCGGTGGCTAAAGTGGGCGGTGATACCCCAAATGGAAAAGGGGTTTACACCCATTTCCTTGACGCGGCCGGTGGTATCCGAGCGGATTTGACCATAGTGCGTTTGGCTGGTGATGCTTTCCGGGTGATTTGTGGAGGTGACACTGGTTATCGGGACTATGTGTGGATGCGACATATTTGTCAGCAACAGCAGTGGTCTGATATCACCTTCACTGATCGGAGCGAGCAACTTGCAACCTTGGGATTGTGGGGACCCAAAGCACGCAGCACGCTGCAGCGGCTTATGGCCGACCCGACAGAGGTGAGCCTAGAGCAGTTCCCCTATGCCACTGCCAAAACCATTCAAGTGGCTGATATTGCGGTGTGGGCATTCCGTATTTCCTATGTAGGTGAGCAGGGTTGGGAGCTGTATTTCAATGTCGCCGACGGTCTGGCCTTGTGGGATGCCTTGGCGGCACTGGGTGTCATACCCGTGGGTATTGAAACCTACGCCAATAGCCGACGCCTAGAAAAGAGCCTACGTTTGCAAAACGCCGACTTGGAAACCGAGTACAACTTATACGAAGCCGGGCTTGCGCGCCCCAAAGTGAAGCAGGCCGATTTCCACGGTAAAGCGGCTTATGTGGCACAACGGGAACTGCCAGAGCAGGCGGCTTACTTGTGCACCTTAGTCCTTGAGGACACCACCGATAAAGAGGGCGTTGTGCGCTATCCCGTCGGCACTTGCCCTTTGCTCGATGTGAGTACTGGGGAGGTATTGATCGATGCAAAAGGTCGACGCTCCTACACCACCAGTATCGCGTTCGGTCCCTCTTTGGGACTGAATATTGCCATGGGTTATTTACCCATATCCCATGCGATAGAGGGCAACAGCGTGCTCATGGAGCATTTCGGTGAGACCTTCATCGCCAAGGTAGCCTGTGTTGGTTATAGACCGCTACTTGACCCAGACAATGCGCGGGTGCGCAGTTAGCGATCACCACGCTATGTGTTGCGGATGATCAACCGTAAGTTGCAGCCAATCATCCACAGTGGCCAGGGTAACCGAGTTGGTTACTTTGGCGCCGGTGATGCTTAGGTCATCGGCATAAACATACAAAGGGCAAGGCCATTCGAGGTTCGCAATGCTAGCCAACGACCAGGCTGCCTCGTCCATGATGATGACCGCATCATTGGCGTTGGCGCGCCTGCAGCAGTCCACGGCTTTCTGTGGGTCGTGTAGCGTGTGTAGAGCCATTAAAAATTCAGCACATGTTTGGCGTTGGCAACCAACTGATGCCAACGCTCGGTGGTTATGGTTTCAATAGCCAAGCCTTCTATGTCGTGGGTGTAAGCGTTGAACTCGGTCAGGTCATTATCGTCATGGTTCGCTAAGCAATAAATACGTTCAATATCGTACAGCGGCATGGCGCTAAGCTGTTTAAAGAGGTTGGCTTCACCGGTAGGTGCCAGCTGCTTGGCATTGAGGGCTCCCACGGCGAGTCCCTCTAGGATGACCGCTACCGACTGTCCGAAGGCACCACAAGCCAGGGCCACATCGAGCCCTTGGGTTAGTTGCTCGTCATAGTAGGGTGCGCGGCTCAGGCGAATTAACCAAGTGACTTGCTCAGACAATGTTGATAACCCGGTCAGTGGTGAAACCGGCCTCCATGAGGGTTCCTAAACCACCCACCTGCCACGGTGTCACACAGTTTTCCAAGGCAAAGCGTTCATAAGAAGCGCTACACAAAGTCAGTGCCAGATGGCTATTGGCCGCCGCACACCGCCAGTCATGGGCCAATTCTGCAGCCCAGGGCAAGCCTATTTGCACCCCTGGCCCGAAGAAAAAAGCCTGGGCTGGGTGGTGACCCGCGCGAGTCAGAGCATCGATCAGCGTTAACACCCTACGATGTTTCAGTGCCTGTCGGGGGCTGGCGGTGATCATAAAGGTGTAGCTCAGTGTCTGGGTCACCCGGGACCTCGTGTTGGCAAAAAGAGCGGTAGGTTGGGGGCTATCGATAGCCCATGCTGTATCGTTACCGTTGACGCTATTTTGACGTCAAGTGAATAGCGTATTAGGTAAAACCCCAGATCCGCTTGTCAGCATTGCTCAGGGGTGAAATCATAACCTAAAGCACCGTGGCTATAAGGACAAAAGCATGCCCCATATATCGGTTACCGCGCAAGAAAACCCCTTAAAACCCGCGCTCATTATGGGCGGTTCAGGGCGGGTGGTGAGTTACGGCGAGTTAGATCAGCGTAGCAACAGGGTGGCGCATCTACTGCGCCTGTGTGGGGTGCACCGAGGCGACCACGTTGCCATGATGCTTGAAAACAGCCCTGAGTTTATTGAGATTGCCTGTGCGGCCCTGCGCGCGGGCATTATTTTCACACCTATTAGCACCCATCTAAAAAGTGATGAAACCGCTTATATTCTGGAAAATTGCGGTGCAAAAGTGTTCGTCGTGTCAGCGCACTATGCAGACGTGGCTGAAAAGATGATCCAACAGGCCGCTACGGTCGAGCGCTTTTATATGGTTGGTGGTGTGCGCGATGGCTTCGAGCCCTGGGAAGAAGCCCTTGAGCTTATGCCGACCACGCCGATCGCCGATCAGTACACAGGTACATCCATGTTGTACTCATCAGGTACGACCGGAAAGCCTAAGGGGGTTTTGATTCCGCCAAGCGATGCAGCGTTCGATGCCCCCTATCCACTCAGTCTCTCCATTGGGCCTGCCTTCGGCTTCGGTCCCGAGACCACCTATTTGTCACCGGCGCCGCTCTATCATGCCGCTCCCATGCACTACAACATGTTGGTGCTCGATACCGGCGGGTGCTCCGTCATCATGGAGAAATTCGATCCCGAGCAGGCGCTATCCCTTATCGCCGATTATCAGGTAACCCATAGTCAGTGGGTACCTATCATGTTTGTGCGTATGCTGAAGCTCCCCAAAGCCGTGCGCGAGCGCTACGACGTCAGCTCTATGCAGGTGGCCTTGCACGCCGCCGCGCCTTGCCCCATAGAGGTGAAAGAGCAGATGATCGAGTGGTGGGGTCCTATCGTTTGGGAGTACTACTCGTCCAGTGAAGGAGCGGGCTTTACGCTCATCGATGCCAACAGCTGGTTGACCCACAAGGGATCCGTAGGACGCCCATTGTTTGGCGTTCCGCACATCTGCGACGATGAGGGTCGAGAGCTTCCACCGGGGGAGGTAGGCACTGTTTGGTTCTCGGAACTGCGCGATAAATTTGCCTACCACAACGAACCCACTAAGACGGAATCCGCTTACAACAAGGACGGCTGGGCCACCTGTGGTGACATGGGGTATCTCGATGAGGAGGGTTTTTTATACCTCACTGACCGGCGCAACTTCATGATTATCACCGGAGGGGTGAATGTTTATCCTGCCGAAGTAGAGAACGTCCTCATTGGGCATCCGAAGGTTGCCGATGTGGCGGTATTTGGTGTGCCCAACGAAGAATTCGGTGAGGAGGTAAAGGCGGTAGTCCAGCCGGGTAACTGGGTTGACGCCACCGATGAAACCGCCTTTGAACTACTGGAATGGCTGCGGGAACGACTATCCCACGTCAAGGTGCCCAAATCCCTCGATTTCATGGAACAGCTGCCGCGTATGGACAACGGCAAGCTCTATAAACGCCACCTCATGGAGGCGTATAAAAACCGAGAAGGTTAGGGTTTAGCGAATACCAAAACTGGCAGCGATAAGGACGGCGCCGGTGGCGATCACCGGTATCACCACAGTAATGATGCCAACATCACGGTAGGCCTGGCGATGCGTCAGCTGCGTGATGGTGAGCATGGCAACCACAGCGCCACAGTGGGGCAACGAATCGAAGCCGCCACTTGCGATGGCTGCGACACGATGCAGCACCTCGGGGTCGACCCCCTGGGCAAGGTAACTCGGTGCCAAGGCTTGCATAAATATCTGCAGCCCCCCTGACGCTGAACCTGTAATGGCAGAGATGGTACTGATCGAGCCGAATACCGAAAGTAGCGGTGGCAGCCCGGAATCGGTAGCCAAGCTCAGGAAGTGCTGAAAGCCCGCGGTTTGGGTCACGACACCGCCAAAACCAATGACAGCGGCAGTATTGATGAGAGGCAGAATGGCATCTTGAATGCCGTGGCCCATGACCGTCAGCAAGCGCGGTCGTACTGAATTAAACAGCGCTCCAGCCACAATGCTACCTAATACCAGTGCAATGCTTGGCCACAAAATGGGTTGGCTATTGGCAAAGGCGACGAGCGAACCCACATGCCCATCCGGTGCCCAGCCAGTCAGGGTGATCAGCCGTGGCATGAGTATGGTCCCAAGTACCAGTACTAGGGGAATCATCGCCATCTGCCACTTGGGCAGTGCGATGGTGTTGAGGTCTAACAGTTGATCCCGTGGACCCGGCTCAAATCCCTCGCCCGCGACCAGTGCACGTCGACGTTGATGCTCGAGATACCAGACCCCTAGGCCCAACATAATGGCCGATGCCAATAAGCCGAGTAGGGGGGCTGCAAACAAATCGGTGCCCAATGCCGACGCGGCAATCACGTTATGGATTGACGGTGTGCCAGGCATAGCGCTCAGGGTATAGGTGCCGGCACCCAGTGCCAGCGCGGCGCAGAACAGCCGCTTGGGAATGTCTGCCTCACGCAGCAACTGGAGACCCAGCGGATACATGGCAAAGATCACCACGAATACCACAACGCCGCCGTAGGTGAGCAGCGAGCAGGCGACAACCGTGATCAACAGTGCTTGGTGGGCCCCCATGCGCCGTACCAAGGCCATGGCGACAGCGGCCGCTGCGCCTGAATCACCCATGACACGCCCGAACATGGCGCCGCTGGCAAACAGCAGGAAAAATTTGCCGGCAAAGGTAAAGGCTCCCAGCTTGCCGAGGGCAAACGAGGTGGAGAGCGCTTCAGCGAGGGGTAGCCCATTGCTGAGGATGACCAAAATTGAGCAGAGTAGGGCGGCAAAAATGATATCCACCCCTCTTAATGCGAGGGTGATCAGCAAAGCAACGCTTGCGAGCAAGCCGGCGTAGGCGAGCAAAGTCATTCGCCAGTCTCCTTTATTATGGTTGTTGAGGTGGGTGAAATGATAACGGATCCTGCTGGTTATGGCGGTGGCGTATGAGATAAGCTGATAACCAAAGGCGATACGAACGAGAGGCAGCCTGTGCGCCGAAAAAACAATCTTAAAGTGCTCGATAAAGCCATGGCGACGGCCACCCATTACGATGAGTGGCGTGCGGCGGCTATTGCCCACGATGAACAGTCGGGTATGGCGAAATGGCGAGAAACAGAGCAGACCGACCTCTACGACCATTCTCAAATCCGACTTCGACTCGACCGATTACGAAATCTGCGCGCTCGGGGCGACTTCCAGGGATTGTTGTTTGCGCTGAATGAGGGCATCCACGGCAATATGGGCGGTATGGGCAAGAGCGCTCTGTATCGAAAAGCCCGATTTGGTACCAAGCGACTCATCGAGGATTACATCGCTGAAATTGATAGCAGCCTGAAGATCCTCGCGGAGCTCGACGACGACATCATACCGGCACAGGAAAAGATTGAGTTTTTCTACCGTGCCAACGTGTGTTTTGGACGGTCTGCGCTCATGCTGAGTGGTGGAGGCGTCATGGGCTTTCTGCACCTGGGGGTCGTTAATGTATTGGTGCAGCAGGGGCTATTGCCTCGCGTCATTTCAGGCTCCAGTGCTGGTTCTCTGATAGCCGGCGTCTTGGCCTGCCATTCCGATGACGAGTTGCAGCGCTTCAGCGATCCGACGATTGTGCGCAGTGAGGCCGCCCGGGATGTGGGTTTTCTGCGTCGTATGTTACTGGGTATGGGGCCCCAAATTACCCTCGATGACCTTGAGACGCTGGTCGAGGGGCTGGTCCCTAACATGACCTTCGCAGATGCCTACGCGAAGACAGGGCGTCAGGTTAGTGTCACGGTGGCACCCGCCGAGCCTCATCAGCGGTCGCGTTTGCTCAATGCAGTGACGTCGCCGAACGTGTACATCCGTTCAGCCATTATGGCATCTTGTGCCGTGCCCGGTGTATTTCCACCGGTCATGCTAATGGCACGTAATGTTCACGGTGAGCCTCAGCCCTACCTGCCGGGAAGACGATGGATTGATGGCTCGGTCGCCGATGATTTGCCGGCAAAGCGCCTATCTCGCCTCTATAGCACCAACCATTACATCGTAAGCATGGTGAATCCGGTTGCCACCCTGTTCCTCAATCAAGGCGAAGAGCACAGCCCACTGCGCCGTGCTGTGGGGACTCTGGGCATCGGTGTTGGCCGGGAAATTCTGAATTTTTACCGTGATCTTGCCCAGCGCCATGGGGATAACTGGCCTCGCTTTAATATGATGCTGCATGGGCTTCACGCGCTGATGGACCAAGAGTATTCGGGGGACATTAATATCGTACCGACACTTCGAACGGCGAACCCTTTGCGTTTACTGTCCCATCTCGATGAAGAGGAGTTGGTTAATATCGTCGTCGAGGGCGAACGGGCGTGTTTCGAAAAAGTGGAGGCTATACGACGGTGCACGATGATCTCGCGTACCCTGGAAGATATCTTGTATCGCTTTGAATACGGCGATTTGCGTCCAGATCCCAGCCAGTTTCGACGACCTCGATCATCACGGCGCCGACCACCACCCACCTATGCACAGCTAGCCCAGTTGCAGCGCCCGCGCAGGCGGCGGGCTAAAGCGGGTTAAGTGTGCAAGGTTAATCGTATAAATAGTCCAACGCCATCGCTGCCAAAGGCGCCACCATGTCACCCCGACTGGCGGCCTCTGCACTGGACGCATTGCCGTCAATGGCGCGTTTCTTGACCCCTTGCAAAATGGCGGCCAGCCGGAAGAAGCAGAACACCATGTAGAACGGCCAATGGGCGATACCGTCACGGCCTGTGTGCTCGCAGTAGCGCGCTATGTACTGTGCGTCGCTGGGAATCCCGAGTGGGGCACGGTCAACACCCATCATGCCGTTGATACCGCCCTCCCGGGGTAGTTGCCAAGCCATGACCTGATAGGCCAGGTCTGCAATGGGGTTACCGAGTGTCGATAGCTCCCAGTCAAGCACACCAATAATGCGTGGCTCAGTAGGGTGAAACATGACGTTGTCGAGGCGATAGTCACCGTGGACCAGTGAGGTCCTACCATCGTCGGCGGGTAGGTGCGCTGGCAGCCAGTCAATCATTCGTTCCATCGCCGGTTGGGTCTCTGTTTCAGAGGCGCGATACTGCTTTGTCCAGCGACCAATCTGGCGTTCGAAATAATTACCGGGTTTGCCGTAGTCCGATAGTCCGATTTCATCGAGGTTAACCGAGTGCATGGCTGCCAAGACCCGATTCATCTCGTCATACATAGCCGTGCGCTCATGGGTAGAGACCTCGGGCAGCGCGGGATCCCAGAAAACGCGACCCTCTAAACACTCCATAATGTAGAACATTGACCCGATGACGCTGTCGTCATCACAGAGGGCGATAGCCTGGGGTACGGGCACATCGGTGTCTGCAAGGGCTTTTATGACGCGGTATTCTCGATCGACCGCATGGGCAGACGCTAATAACTGGCCCGGTGGCTTGCGGCGCAACACATAGCGCCGATCACCAGCGGTCAATTTGTACGTGGGGTTTGACTGGCCCCCTGCAAATTTCTCGGCTATGAGTGGACCGTCGAAATCAGGAAGGTGCTGCCGCAACCAAGGGTCAAGGCGCTCAAGGTCCAGTGTTTGTGTCGTCACAGGTCAGTCTCCTTATCGACCACGCGAAAGTGTTTATCTGGAAAACTGTAATCGCGGTTGAAAAATTTGAACCTAGAGTATGCTGTGGTTATGCTCGGGGTCGCAACTGAGATGTACCACCCTGCACGGCGATCTATCGATGCGTTATCGCGTGTCGACGCCGACAACAACAACAGACGCCAGGAGCATCGATGAGTATCCTTGAACACTACCAGTCCGCCCGAGAGTTAACACTGCAGCCGGGAACGCTTTTTGAGGTGGGTCGTACGTCGGTTGGCGGCGAAGCGCTGCTGGCTTATGTCAATGCACCCCAAAACCTCAGAGATATGTGGCAGTTGGCCACCCTACACGGTGAGGCAGAGTACTTGGTTTATGGCGATGAGCGCTGGACCTATGCTCGAGCAGCCGAGGAGGTTGCCGCAGTGGCTGCATGGCTGCAAGCACAGGGCATTAGCCCTGGCGATCGGGTGGCTATTGCTATGCGCAATTACCCCGAGTGGATGCTAGCCCATTGGGCCATCAATGCTGTCGGTGGCGTCGTGGTGGGCATGAATGCATGGTGGGTGGCTGATGAAATGGCCTACGCACTGAACGATTCGCAGCCCAAAATGTTGATTGCAGACGACCGGCGCCTGGCAGCCTTTGCCGGCATAGCCAGTGACTTCCCTGATGTCCAGGTCATTGCAGTAAGAGAACCCAATAGCCCGGTACCGGCCACCCATTGGCAGTCGTTGCTGCAGCCAGGTGCTTCGCTACCGACTGTGGCTATTGACCCGGACAGTGAAGCCTGCATTTTTTACACCTCAGGCACGACAGGCAGACCCAAAGGGGCGCAGTTAACCCACCGAAGTTGTGTCGCCAACATCATGAACGTCGGCGCCATGGGGCGCATCTACGCCACGGCTCAGACCTTGTTTCGAGGCGTTGATCTAGCCGAGCCCGTGGCACCACCCACGGTCACTGCGCTTATTGCTACGCCGTTATTCCATGTCACGGCGAACAATTGCATTGTGCAGGCGGGAACGGTGGCCGGTGGCAAATTTATCCTGATGTACAAATGGGACCCTATCGAGGCCATGCGCCTTATTCAGCGCGAGCAAGTGACTACCCTGAGTGCTGTACCTATGATGACTCGGGAGTTGCTTGCGCATTCGGATCGGGGCGATTTTGATCTATCGAGTCTAACCGCTATGGGTGGCGGGGGCGCAGCTATGCAGCCTGATTTGGTCGGAAAGGTGGCTGCGGAAACTCAGCGCGCCAAGCCGACACAAGGGTATGGCATGACCGAAGTCAGCGGCATCATTACCTATATTGCAGGCGATCTGTTTTTGGCATTCCCAGAGAGCGCTGGACCTGTGGTTCCCACACTGGAAGCTCGCTGTGTCGATACCGAGGGCAAGGTGCTGGGGGCTGGAGAGATCGGTGAGGTCTGCGTTCGCGGCACACCGGTCATTAAAGGGTACCTGAATCGCCCTGAAGCCACCCAAGAAACCATCGTCGATGGTTGGTTGCACACCGGTGATATTGGTTTCATCGATGAGAACGGGTTTATCTATTTGGTCGATCGAGCCAAGGACATGATCTTGCGCGGCGGTGAGAATGTTTACGGTGCCGAAGTTGAGAATGCCATCTTCGATCATCCCGCTGTGTTGGAGTGCGTTGCTTTCGCGGTACCTGACGAGCGTTTGGGTGAAGAGGTTGGTGCCGCTATTCACCTTAAGGAGGGGGCGTTACTCGATGCAGGAGGGCTGCGCGAGCATCTGGCATCAAAGCTAGCCGCCTTTAAAATTCCACGCTATGTGTGGTTCTTGTCAGAGCCTCTGCCGCGCAATGCCAACGGTAAGTTTCTGAAACGAGAACTGAAAGAGGTACTTGACCCCGGCAGTGCTGACTGAGTCAGCTGCTGGCTGTTCGAAGTATGCTAATGACCATTTTATGTCACGGTGGAGAATGCCATGTTGCCCCGACATTTCACTGAAGAACAAACCCTATTTCGCAGCGCCTATCGTCGGTTTTTGGCCGAGGAAGTTGTACCCCACATGGAGCGATTCCGTGACCAGGGCATTGTCGATCGGGCCATCTTCCAGAAGGCCGGTGAGCAAGGCTTTCTTATGGTGTGGCCCGACGAAGCCTACGGTGGCATGGGCGACTACGATATTCGTTGGGAGCAGGTGATCATTGAAGAGCTGGCCTACGCTCGCGCATCCGATTGGTTCGGCTCGCTACACAGTCGTATTGTGGGCCCCTACATCACCCGATTTGGCAGTAAGGAGCAGCAGGACCGCTATGTGCCCGCTGCGGTTAAAGGTGATGTGATTCTAGCTATTGCCATGACCGAGCCCGATGCGGGCAGTAACCTAGCAGGGATGCGAACTACAGCGGTAGAGGACGGCGATTACTGGCGTATCAATGGTCAGAAAACCTATATTTCAAACGGCATTAATTGCGATTTGGTGATTGTTGCCGCCAAGACCGATCCGCAAAATAATCCCCACGCCATGACGCTGTTCTTGGTGGAGTCGGGCTTTGAAGGTTTTGAGCGCGGGCGCAATTTGAAGAAACTTGGTCTCAAAGCCCAGGACACAGCCGAACTGTTTTTCAATGATTGCAAGGTGCCCAAAGCCAATGTCCTTGGTGAGGCCCACAAAGGGTTCTATTACCTAATGGAAGGTCTGGCGGAAGAACGCTTGCTGGGTGCTATTGGTTACTTGGCCGGGGCTCAGTTGTCGTGGGACCTCACTGCACAGTTTGTGAAGGAGCGCGAGGTGTTCGGTAAACCCCTGTCGCACATGCAAAATACCCAATTTAAAATGGCCGAGTTGCGCACTGAACTCGACATCTGCCAAACATTTATCGATCAGTGTGCGCTAGCGTTTAACCGTGGCGAGCTGTCGGCAGCCGACGCCGCCAAGGCAAAACTGAAAACCTCTGAACTTCAGCAGCAGGTTGCCGATGAGGGGTTACAGCTTCACGGTGGCGCTGGCTTTATGGATGAATACCCCATTAGTCGGCAATGTGCCGATGCAAAGATTGCAACCATTTACGCAGGCAGTTCGGAGATTATGAAATTAATCATTGGTCGAGACTGCCTTGGTGATGACTACAACCCCTTTAACACGCGTAACTTTTAACCCCACCCCAGGAGCTTCCTTTGGAACAGTTCACCAGCCTAGCCCTAACAAAAACTGGCTCAGTGGCCACACTGGCTTTCGATAGACCAGACCATCTCAATAGCTTCGACAGTGTTATGCGGCGCTCCTTTGTGGCCGCGGCTCATTACCTTGAACAACAAGACGATGTCGAGGTGGTGGTGCTCACGGGCAATGGGCGTGCCTTTGGTGCTGGTGCCGATTTGGCTGAGCAAGAGGAGGGCTTGAATGGGGGTGCCAGTGTGCAAGCTATGCTGGAGACCGAGTACAAGCCCGGTGTGCTGGCCATTGGCGATTCGCATAAAACGTGGATAGCTGCCGTAAACGGCCCCTGTGCTGGCATCAGTTTTTCTTACGCCATGGCCTGCGATCTCTGTGTGATGGCAGATACGGCATTTCTCTATCAACCCTTTGCCGCCATTGGCCTAGTGCCCGACGGAGGTGCCACCTGGTTACTGCCCCAACGGGTCGGCACCTTGCGCGCTTTTGAGCTTATGATTCTTGGGGAAAAGGTCCGTGCTGAGAAAGCGCTCGATTGGGGATTGGCGAATCGTGTGTTTTCGACAGAAACCTTTGCCAATGACGTGGCTGATTTTGCTGCCGATGTGGCGGGACGATCACCCCTTGCCCGACGCTATACGAAACAAGCACTGCGGGGTGCTACAGGACTATCGTTGCCCGACACCATCAGCTACGAAGCAGAGCTTCAAA
>CBFHMA010000036.1:0-14882 GCA_965656775.1 Luminiphilus sp. | reverse complement strand
AAATATGCTTTAACCGTGCGCTCGCTCACACCGATCTCTACCGCAATTTCCCGATTACTGAGGCCCCGTGCCACAGCAGAGGCAACTTCAAACTCCCTCTCGGTCAACTGCTCTACATCCATGGATAGGGGGCTAGCAAGTTCAGGCTTAGCGGTGGCAACACCACGCACAATACGTTGCAGCAGCGAGGAAGGCATCCAAATCCCTCCTGCCTTAATGGCGGCAACCACATCTTTTAGTTGCTCTGGTACCGCCGCTGAATGGCAATAGCCCTTCACACCCTTGGTAAAGGCTACAAATGCTTGAGCTTCCGTAGGAAACGCACTAACCACAACAAGAGAAAAACCTTGAGCAACTAGGTCTTGGATCGTGGTTACACACTCGGTGTTCGACAGGCTATCGCTATCTATAAAACCAATTGATTGGGTGCTAACAGCAACACCAATAGCATCGACTGACGGATATAAAACGAGGTTCGGAAACGCAGCAGACCACCGCGGTGGCGGCTCAGATCTTTTGCTGACGAAAAAAACCTCACTCATCCCAATATCCTAGCGCTCAGACAAGGCGCGTTGGTGCGCTCGTAGCACCGGCTTCATTAGATATGACAACACCGTTTTCTTGCCCGTAACAATATCAACTTCGACGGTCATACCGGGAATGATGGGTTTATCGCTACCGAAATCTACTGTTTCGGTTCTCACAGTGACCTCGTAGAACGCATTGCCCTCTTCATCGACGACTGTATCCGCACCAATCTGCTCAACGCGACCGTCTAAGCCTCCGTACACCACAAAATCGTAGGCAGTCACCTTCACGTTCGCCACCTGACCAGGGGCGATGAAAGCAATATCTTGTGGGCGAATCTTGACCTCAACAAGTAGCGTGTCATCCGCCGGCACTAGCTCAACAATATCTCTCCCCGGCAGTACAACGCCCCCAACTGTGTTGTAGTACAGCTGCTTAATCGTACCCGTGACCGGCGCCACAAGGTTGGTCTGCCGTACACGATCCGATAAGCCTTCTGCCATTTCCGCAAGCGCATTAATACGCGTAATGGTCTCCGTGAGTTGCTCGCGAGATTCATTTTCAAACTCGAGCCTTACCCCAACGATTTTGCCTTCAGCTTCAGCAATGGATGCTTCAACTCGAAGCAATTGAGCTAGCGTCTGCTTGAGCTCACCCTCAGCTTTGTTCACCTCTCGCTCAAGACGTAAAATTTCAACCTCTGAAACAGCGCCTGAAGCAATCATGGGCCGAGTCGACGTCAACTCTTCTTGCGCCAACTCTAATTCACGTTTTAATTGGGCTTCGCGTGCTGTAAGTTCCGATAATTCCTCACGCCGTTGTACCAACTGCTGCCGCGCAATGTCGCGCTGTACTTCCATCTCCTGCACGCGACTTTCAAACAAACGACGCTCTTCCTGAACGACCGTTGGTGAGTTACTCAACATGGATGTTGTCGGTGTAAAAGGCACCTCATCGAGCATGGCTTCCAGTCGGGCTGCCTTCACCCTCAGACCACGCAGCTCGGCTCGCTTTTCTCCCAAAGTGGCTTGAGAGCGAGTTTGGTCAAGTTTCAATAGCAGGTCACCCTTGCGTACAGCATCACCCTGCCGAACCAGGATTTCGGTGATAACACCACCATCTTGGGAACCAATCACCTGAATTTGACGAGACGGGATTACCTTCCCTTGACCTCGGGTAACGGTATCGATCTCGGCCAACGCAGACCACATAATGAGCAAAACCGTGACCAAACCTATGGCATACAGCAACCGTTGCGCACGAATGGGCTGTTGCTCTATCGCCGCCTGTTCCGCCAGAACATCCCAACCCGGGCTTGAAGGTGTCACCGGACTGGGAAGGCCTACATTCTCCTGTGTCAATGCTTGTGCATTATCGTCCAACAACATCGCCGTAGGTTTAGAGGAATCGCCGCTGGGACTTAGTGAATTGGCCAACGGCTTCCAATCGTTGTCGGCAAGGGCCCGGAGATAGGTGTGCACGTCACCGCGACGAACTTGAAAAATGTCACTAAGGGCGTTTAACGCCTTTAATATTTCAGATGGGATGACCGCACGGGGTAAATGACAAACCTGCCAGACCACTCGCCGGAAGTGTGGAAATTCTGCCGTCGAATCAAACGAATAATCCGCGGCAATTTTGCCAACATGCAGTACTGTTTTATCAATGCGACTGGGCAACACCACCCAGTCGTCTAGCTGCATTTCGTGAATAAACTTCTCGGCAGCACGGGTCACCACAGAGGCTCTAGAAGGATCGGTAGATGATTCTAATGCCGAGGCAACAACCTGATAGAGTGCACGGCGATCAAGGCCAGAAAAGTCTTCCGCCACATCATCAAAAGGCAAATAAATGCAGTGCTTTTCGAGCATTCGCTGCTCTACGGCATCATCTTGACATGCTCTTACCACCCAAACTGTCATAGATACCATCGCTCCATTGGTTATTTCGCCTTACCAATACGGCCTTGCCTTAACGCAGAGACAACCGCATCACGGGGCCCATCGGCGACAATCTTGCCGCCGTCTACTACGATTACTCGATCCACCAACTGGAGTAATGAGTTTCGGTGTGTCACCACCACAAGCGTCTTATCCTCGGAAAAGTCCTTAAGTTCCTTTAACACTTGAGCTTCTGTTGAATGATCCATCGAGCCGGTTGGCTCGTCTAACAGCAAAATATTTGGCTCGTGCACCAATGCGCGAGCAACTGCCACACACCGCCGTTGTCCGCCTGATACCGAATCACCCCGTTCACTAATGGGCATGTCAAAGCCGCTGGGGTGCCGATTCACAAAATCTGCTAGGCCTGCGCGTTTGGATGCTTTGAGCAACGCCTCATCGGAGATACCACGGTGCGCCAACACCAAGTTGTCACGCAAAGTGCCATGAAAAAGTGTCACATCCTGAGGTACATAACCTACGGCACTGCGATATTCCCTCGGCTCTAGCTGCCGTAAGTCGATACCGTCAATCAGCACAGCGCCCTCAGTTGGCTGGTAAAGACCCATAGCCAGCTTAACCATGGTTGATTTGCCCGAGCCAACGCGCCCCAAGACGGCCACATGCTCTCCCGCTTTAACCCGAAAGGAGATACCACTCAGAGACTCCGTTTCACTGTTGGGATAACTAAACACAACGTTCTTAAACTCAATATCCCCTCGAAACTGATCGCGGGAGACGAATGCGCCTTCCTCGCTGTGCTCCACTGGCGTAGCAAACAGGTTATCGAGGCCCTTCATCGCTATGCGCGCGTTATGAAACTGGGTAATTAGCCCCGCGAGCTGGCCAAACGGCTGGATAGACCGCCCCGCCAACATTGTCGAGGCAATGAGTCCTCCCATCGTGAGGGCCCCATCAGCAATGAGAAACACGCCGGTCACAATCACTAAAACAGACACCAGCTGTTGGCACCACATCGTAAAATGCGTTACCGACAGGGTGGACAATCGTTGCTGCACACCCACGCCAGCCAAAAAGCGCGTAGTTTCCTCCCACTTTCGCTGCATAACAGACTCAGCACCCATGGCTTTCAAGGTATCGACACCGGCCAACGACTCAATCAAGGTAGCGTTACGCATCGCCCCCGCTTGGTAACTTGTTTCTGTCAGTCGCTGTAATCGAGGTCGCATAAATAATGCAAAACCAATGAGGAGTGCCACACAGGCTATTACAGGCACAACAATCGGCCATGCTATCCACGCAATAACCACCACAAATAAAATCGCAAAGGGCAAATCGACCACGGTGGCAATGGTGGCCGAAGTGATGAAATCTCGGAGGGTCTCGAATGACCGCAAGTTAACCGCAAAGGATCCTACCGATGCCGGCCGATGCTCCAAACGCATGCCCAGGGTCTGCTCCATGATCCGCGCCGACAAATTGACATCAACACGACGACTGGCCAAGTCTAAAAAGTAGCCACGCAGGGTTCGCAGGGTAAAGTCGCCCACCATGACCACCAGAACACCCACGGCCAGCATCCATAGCGTCTCAAATGCCGCATTGGGCACTACCCGGTCGTATACGTTCATGGTGAACAGCGGTAACGCCAAGCCAAAGACATTGACAAAAAAAGCGGCCAACAAGACGTCGCGATAAACCGGTGTATTGGCCTTAACCGCACTCCAGAACCAATGGCCTTCGCGCTTTAAATCATCACCCTGAACACGAGCGTCGAAGCGAAATCGAGGTCGCGCCAAAAACACATAGCCAGAACACTTGGCTCGAAGTTCACCAAGAGGCTCTTCAATAGGGGCATCTATCAGTTCAGGGTAAATAACCCGCGCATTGCCATCCTTGCTGCGCCCCATGTAAACGCAGGCCTTATCGTCATTGAGCAGAACAATGGCCGGGCATACTGCGTCGGGGATAGCGTCTAACGCCATTTTGGTCAGACGAGAGTTAAGTCCAGCTCGGGTCGCGGCACGCTGTAATAAATTCGGTGTAAACCCTGCGTCACCCAGTGGTAAGCCTGCAGTCAGTGAGTGTGATGTGGCAGGGACACCTAGGCAGCGGGTTACTATCAGCAAGCACTGAAGCAGGCAGTCATCTTCTGTCGGCTGCATTGTTCTCCAAATTCGCAATGACCATACATACTAATCTAGAGTATGTCAGGGCGATGGCCTGAGAGCTAGCCACCGATAGAGAATGCTTATCAACGAATTCTAGACCGCTCAGTGAGCCGAGCATGACCAAAAAACAATACAGCGGTTAGCAGCAGTACTGCCCCTCCCTGATGGGCAGCCGCAATGGGAATGGCAACGTGGGTTAGTAGCGTGCTGATACCGAGCAAAATTTGCACGGTCAGAGCCCCAGCCATAAGTACCGAACCCACCCGCACGCGACTGTCATCAGTCGCACGCCAATTCAAGAGTGCAACCAGAGGTATAACAATGGCCAAGAAATAAGCAAACATACGATGGTTGAATTGAATGGTAGTGACCTGCTCGAAGGCAGAGCGAAAGCCTTCGGCATATAAACTCGGCGGGAAAAAATGATCGCCCATAAGAGGCCACGTAGGATACGAGAATCCAGCATCGGTACCCGCCACAAAACCGCCAGACAAAACCATAAGATAAACCGCCAAGGGCAGCATTAACGGCGCCCACTGCGGGCTGCGAGGGATGTGACGGGTGGGCGCGGTAATACGCAGCACCAACCAAATCATGAATCCGTAGACGGCAACCGCCAACCCAAGGTGCGCAGTTAACCGATATTGGGATACATCGGGCCGATCAACGAGTCCGCTCTTGACCATGTACCACCCCAACAAACCCTGGCAGCCACCCAGCACAAAGAGTGTTAATAGTGGCGCCACAAGGCCTCTACGCACCATGCCTCGCACCATGAAATAGACCAATGGCAGCACATACAGCAGACCAATCAGCCGTCCGAGTACCCGATGCAAATACTCGTACATAAAAATGACCTTGAAGCCGCTAAGGTCCATATCAAAGTTGATTTTCTGGTATTCGGGGTACTGTTTATATTTATCGAAGGCTTCTTGCCAAGCCTGATCAGAGAGGGGTGGTAGCGTTCCCATGATGGGCTGCCACTCCACCATCGACAACCCGGAGTCGGTCAATCGGGTCACGCCTCCCAACAAAATCATGCCAAAAATAACGGCGGCACAAACCGTTAGCCAGCGGGCTATCCAGCGATCATTGGTATCGGTGACGTGGCTATACATATACAGCTCTCAAAAAAACGGCAGCACTGGGGAATTTCGCCGGTCTATTTTAGCGGATTGCGTGCTTTAGCGGCGGCTTAGCGTAGAATCCGCGCTGCTTACAGGAGAAGTCCATGTCTATTCTACGCCTCGATCAGGTTGAGCTTCATTTTGGCACCCACATCATCCTCGATCGCGTCAACCTGCAGCTTCAGCGTGGCGATCGCCTGGGCCTTCTTGGCCGTAATGGCGCGGGTAAAACAACGCTATTCAAAGTACTCGCTGGGGACGTCATCCCCGACGATGGTGAGCGCTGGATTGCGCCAACCACACGTCTCGCCAGGCTTGAGCAAGAGCTACCCGCTACCGATGACCTGAGCGTTTACGATTTAGTTGCAGGGGGCCTAGCCGAAGCCGGGCAATGGATAGCGCGCTACCACCAACTTATTGAACAGGGCGTCAATGCCGATATGGCGGAACTTGCCCGTGTGCAACACGCCCTCGAAACCCATGATGGCTGGCAACTCCAACAAAAAGTCGAGGCCACCATCGACCGGCTAGAGCTCCCTTCCCATAAGCGGCTCAGCGAATTATCGGGCGGTTGGCGGCGACGGGTTTCTCTTGCACGAGCTCTAGTAGGCGAGCCTGATGTCTTACTCCTCGACGAGCCCACCAACCACCTCGACATACCCACCATCGAGTGGCTGGAAGAACAGCTGGCTAGTTACCGAGGTGCACTGGTGCTCATCACCCACGATCGCCGATTTCTGCAACAGGTAGCCACCACCATCGCAGAGCTCGATCGAGGCCATTTGTCTCTTTGGCGCGGTGATTATCGGGGTTTTCTTAACTACCGAGAGCAAGCTTTGGCTACTGAAGAACGAGCCAATGCCCTGTTCGACAAAAAGCTGGCACAAGAGGAGGTATGGATTCGACAAGGTATTAAAGCTCGACGCACCCGTAATGAAGGTCGAGTCCGCGCGCTTGAGGCCATGCGTGAGCAGCGCTCGCAGAGGCGGGTGCGTCAGGGCGTGGCAAGTTTTGACGTGGAGGCCGCATCGGCATCGGGCAAAATTGTGGCCGAGGTGGAAAACGTCAGCTTTGAGTACAACGATAAGCCTATCGTGAAGCAGTTCTCAACGGTTATTCAGCGTGGCGATCGCATTGGTATCGTGGGTCGCAACGGGGTGGGGAAAACCACCCTAGTGAAACTGCTTCTGGGGCAGCTAGCGCCGACCGAAGGGCAAGTAAAAGTAGGCACCAAACTTGAAATAGCGTACTCAGATCAGCTGCGCGGTCACCTAGACCCCGATGCCAATCTCATCGACAACATTTGTGGTGGCCAGGAATTTATTGAAATCAACGGTAAGCGTAAGCACGCTATTAGTTATTTGGGTGATTTCTTGTTCAGTCCCGATAGAGTTCGAACGCCGGTTAAGGCGCTATCGGGTGGCGAGCGCAACCGTGCAATTTTGGCAAAACTGTTTACCCGGCCCGCCAATTTGCTGATTCTCGACGAACCCACCAATGACCTCGACATAGAAACCCTCGAGCTGCTTGAAGAAATTCTGATGGAGTTTGATGGCACCGTGTTGCTTGTGAGTCACGATCGAGATTTCATGGATCGTTGCGTGACCAGCTTATTGGTTATGCAAGGGGATGGGCGCGTTGAAGAGCAAGCGGGGGGGTTCAGCGACTGGGAGGCGCGTGGGGGCAAATTAGTGGCCCTAGAGTCGCAACCCGACAGTGCCCAAGGCAGCTTGGAAGCCAGCAAGACCCCAGAGACTGATCCAGCACAACCAGCAACGAGCAGCCCACTCAGTACTCCGAAGCGCAAACTTAGCTACAAAGAACAGCGGGAACTTGATGCCTTACCTGCAAAAATAGAGGCGCTAGAAACCGAGCAGGCCGCCCTTGAAGCGGCCATAGCCGATCCGGATTTCTTTAATCAAGATCCAGGCACCGTAAACGACAAAATGGCACAGCTCAAAGCGGTGTCAGAGGCGTTAGATATGACCCTTGAGCGCTGGGCTGAATTGGACGATTAATAACTACAACACCGACGCGACCGCATCGATCACACTCGCCATATTCCCCGCATTCAAGCTCGCGATGTTGATCCGAGACGAATCGAGCATGTACAGACTACGATCGGCCCGTACCTGCTGTGCCTGCTCGGTGGTCAGACCCAAAAATGAGAACATGCCTTTTTCTCGAGCAATAAATGAGAAATCTCGCCCAGTGCGCACTTGCAGCTGATCGCGGAACTGTGCGCGCAACCCGTTAATGCGCTCACACATGGCATTCAGCTCAAGCTCCCAGATGTTGCGTAAATGGCTATCGGCAAGAATTCGGCCGGCAATAATGGCGCCGTGGGCCGGTGGCATTGAATAGATGCGTCGAGCAGCTGATTTGGCTTGGCTGGCAGTAGCGTCAGCATCGCGCTCGTTGTTGCAGACAAAGATCGCCAAGCCAGTACGCTCGCGATAAAGCCCCATATTCTTCGAGCATGAGGCTGCGATAACGACCTCTGGCACACTGTCGACCAGCGCGCGCAAACCAACAACGTCTGCCTCAAGTCCATCACCAAAACCCTGATAGGCCAGATCAACCATCGGCGTGAACCCTTGATCTGCAGCCATAGCGGCCATTACCTGCCACTGCTCGGCACTCAGATCAGCGCCACTGGGGTTATGGCAACAGCCGTGGAATAAAACAATATCGCCGCTGCCCGCTTGTTTTAAATCCTCAACCATGGCATCGAAATTAACGCCGTGGGTCGCAGGGTCGTAATAGCGATACTGGGTAATGTCTAATCCCACACTGCCGATGAGTGGTAGGTGTACCGGCCAAGTAGGATCGCTCACCCATACCCGGCCCGCACCGTTGGCGGCCTTTAATACCTCGGCACCCAATCGGACTGCCCCGCATCCTCCTGGTGCCTGCACGGCCGCCACATGACCCCTGCGAGCTGCCACACGCTGCTCACCCAAGATGAGATTCGTCATACCATCAATGAATGCCTGATCACCCTGAGGTGGGATGTAGGCTTTTGTCACCTCTTCCTCAATGAGCTGGCGCTGCGCCTGCTTCACTGCCTCAAAAACCGGACAAACACCCGACTCATCCATGTAAATGCCAATGGTGAGATCCACCTTATTGGGATTGGTATCTGCACGGCAGGCTGCAGCAAGACCAAGAATCGAATCGGGGGGAAGGACAGGCAGGTGCTCAAACATGATCACTCTCGTTGAAAAAAATAGTCCGAGAATTATGGGGCTTTGGCTGGCCCGTGGCCACAGCTTCCGCACTCACAAAGCCGTAAATTGTTATGCTACGCGTCCTTTAACTGCCGGTATCTCTACGGTCATGACCAGCCACCGCGATACGCTGTATTCAAACACTTTGGGTGACCCCGGACTCTTTACCTTTAACAGCGCTGTGGTCAGTGTCTTTCCGGACATGATCAAACGCTCTGTCCCGGGCTACGGCTCTGTTATTGCCATGACAGGGCTATTAGCGGCTAGGCATGCCCGCCCCGGTACACGTATTTACGATCTAGGCTGCTCCCTTGGCGCCTCTCTTTTATCTTGCGCGGAATACGCCGAAACAGAGCACTGCGAATTAGTGGGCCTCGACAATTCCAACGCAATGCTGCGTCAGTGCCGAGCTAACTTAGCCGAAGCAATACCTCAGCGTTCGGTCACATTAATTGAGGCCGACATCACGAGTGTTGACTACCAGAACGCTAGTGTTTGCATCCTGAACTACACCCTGCAATTTGTGCCGATCGCTCAGCGGCTGTCACTACTTCGAAACCTCCGCGCCGCCTTAAGCCCGGGCGACATTCTGATTCTGTCAGAGAAGTTACTCTTGGAACCCGAGGCGATGGATGCCCTTATGGTGAAGCTCCACCACGATTTCAAACGGGCTCAAGGCTACAGCGATCTGGAAATCGCCAACAAACGGCAAGCACTGGAAAACGTGCTGGTACCCGAGACCCGCGACACTCACAAAGCACGTCTTTTAGAAGCGGGTTTCAGCCACGCGGACGTCTGGTTTCAATGCTTCAACTTTGCTTCCTTAGTGGCGGTAGCGTGAGCGTACCCCCGGAATTACTGACAGATCTGAGTGTATTGGACGCACGCTGGCGTGGATCGGAGCTAGAACCTTGGCTTGCCGAGCTACCCCGACAGTTATCTGAAGGTATGGCCGAGAACCGCTACGGCGACCTGCCTCGTTGGCGCGAGGCATTATCGAGCCTGCCATCAATTGAGGTTAAGGCCATTCACCTCAATACAGACAGGGTAGGTTGCTCTGGCGATGCTTCTGCGACCCAAAGCCGGGCTCTTGAAGAAGCGCTGCAAGGGCTCCACCCATGGCGCAAAGGTCCCTTTCAGCTATTCGATACTCACATCGATACCGAGTGGCATTCCGACTGGAAATGGCAACGGTTACTGCCGGGCTTGGCGCCACTTGAAGGGCGTCGAGTGCTCGATGTGGGGTGTGGCAGTGGTTATCACTGCTGGCGCATGCTGGGTGCCGGGGCGCACGAGGTCATCGGCATTGATCCAACGCCGCTCTTCGTACTGCAATTCAAGGCCGTACAGCATTTCCTACAACAACCAAACATCCACGTGCTACCCCTAGCGATGGAACACATTCCACGCGCATTGAAAGCCTTCGATACCGTATTTTCCATGGGGGTGCTCTACCACCGACGGTCACCCATGGACCACCTGCTGGAACTTAAAGACGCGCTGAGACCTGGCGGCCAGTTAGTGCTTGAAACATTGGTTATCTCAGGCAGTGAACACACGGCGTTTGTGCCACAGGGACGCTACGCCCGAATGGGCAATGTTTGGTTTCTACCGAGCACCGCCACATTGCGCCTATGGCTGACTAAAGTGGGGTTTAAGAACTGTCGTGTTGTCGATACCAATACGACAAGCACCGACGAGCAACGCGGTACCGAGTGGATGCGCTTTCACTCACTTGCCCAGTTCCTGAACCCCGACGACCCCAGCTTAACCATTGAAGGTTACCCAGCACCTTGCAGGGCTATTATCACCGCCGACGCTTAGTGATGTTATTGAGTTAATGGAGCTGCTGGGAATCTCGGGCATTGTCGAACACCACATCGAATACCTCGCGGAAACTGCGTACGAAATGCACGGTCAAGCCATCGCGCAAGTAATCGGGCAGGGCCTCGTAATCGGGCTTATTGGCGCTGGGCAAAAGAATTTCGGGGATTTTCGAACGCCGAGCCGCAATAATTTTTTCTCGAATACCGCCCACCGCTAACACTTGGCCGGTCAGCGTCAACTCTCCGGTCATGGCCAGTGGGCGCTTGATACGCTCTCGACGCGCCAGGGACACCAAGGCCGTCGCCATCGTGATACCGGCGCTGGGCCCATCCTTTGGCGTTGCCCCTTCAGGCACATGGAGGTGCACCATGGACATATCGAAAAAGTCTTCATTGCAGCCGAAATCGCGTAAATGAGCCACCACATGACTGTAGGCAATTTCAGCGCTTTCCTTCATAACATCGCCCAACTGCCCGGTCACCTTGAAGCCTCTGTTGAGTGTGTGAATCTTGCTCGATTCAATGGCAAGAGTGGCACCGCCATTTGCCGTCCATGCCAAGCCGGTGACGACACCACGACCACGGGTGGGCCGTTCGTTTTTGAATTGCGGTTGACCCAGCAACTCAACGACCTCTTTTTTACTGAGCCGAACACGATCCATGCCCTCGTCAAGCATCCTAACAATGGATTTTCGAATAAGGCTCGCCAGCTGCTTCTCCAGTTGCCGGACACCCGCCTCTCGGCAATAAGCGTCAATAACCACTTTAAACGCAGCTTCATTCATCTTGATTTGTGATGTCTTTGCACCGTGGCGCCGAAGTAATTTTGGCCACAGATGATTTTTAGCAATCGCTAACTTTTCTTCAGCGATGTACCCCGCCAGACGAATGGTTTCCATTCGATCGAGCAGTGCCGGTGGAATGGTATCCAGCTGGTTCGCAGTACACACAAAGAGCACTTTTGACAAATCCACGCGTAAATCGAGGTAGTGATCTAAGAACTCACTGTTTTGCTCGGGATCAAGCACCTCAAGCAGCGCTGACGCAGGGTCTCCTTGATAAGAAGCGCCCACTTTGTCGATTTCATCGAGCATGATGACGGGGTTTTCAACCGCCACTTCTTTTAACGCCTGGACTAACTTGCCAGGCATGGCGCCAATATAAGTTCGGCGATGGCCTTTTATTTCCGCTTCATCGCGCATGCCACCTAAACTGAACCGGTAAAACTGACGACCCAGAGCATCGGCAATCGATCGACCAATACTGGTTTTACCCACCCCCGGCGGCCCAACCAGCAATAGGATAGATCCATCGATAGAACCTTTAAACGCACCCACTGCCAGAAACTCAACAATGCGCTTTTTAACGTCCTCGAGACCATCGTGATGGCTGTTCAAGACCTCACGCGCGTGGGCTAAATCGAGGTTATCGTCAGATACCTGTCCCCAAGGCACGGATGTTATCCAGTCGAGATAATTGCGGGTAACCCCATATTCCGGCGAACCCGACTCCAATACTTTTAGTTTGTCGAGTTCCTGCTCAAATTGCGCCATAACGTGATCGGGCGCATTCAACTGAGCCATGCGCTCGCTGAAACGCTCGGTATCGGATGTTCGATCGTCTTTCGATATGCCCAACTCTCGTTGGATGATTTTCATTTGCTCTTTAAGAAAAAACTCCCGCTGATGAGCAGAGACTTTTTCGTTGACCTGACTCGATATTTGGCCTTGGATCTCGGCCACTTCACGCTCACGCTTCAGTAATTCCAGCACCTGAGCCATGCGCTGCACCAGTGGCAACGTCTCGAGAATAATTTGTAATTTATCGCCTGTAGCCGTGGTCATCGCTGCTGCGAAATCGGCAAGTAAGCTGGGCTGGTTCGGATTAAAATTGCCGATGTAATGCTTGAGCTCTTCACTATAGAGCGGGTTTAAGGGCAGCAACTCTTTGATGGCGGCAATAATTGCCATGGCATACGCCTTCACCTCATCGCTGTCAGTATCATCGGGGGCACGGGGATACTCTACCTGAGCAATAAATGGGCCGTCACTGTTCAGCCAGCGCACAAAACGAAAACGCCTTACACCCTGAGCAAGAAACTGGATATTACCCTCGCCCGCAGCAGGTGCACGGTGCAAACGCACGACGCAGCCCATCGTGGGGAAATCGGCTGCACTCGCGTGCAGAGGATTCATATCCCCTACCCACGCCAGCCCTAGTAAGCCCGAGCCCTGATCACTGATCGCTTTTAGTGTCTTTTGCCAGTGCTCCGGATTTAAGCCTATGGGTTGCACCTGACCAGGAAAAAACGGCCTGCTGGGCAACGGCAGTAGTACAAGGGTCTCGGGGAGCACATCATCGGCCAGCGCCGGCGCCGATCCGCCTCGTTTCTGACCATCGCCATCGCGCTCAATCACAAACTGGGCAGATACCCCTTCGATAAAGTTGCCTGCGGCATTGTCTGGACCCGTCGTGTCATCGTCAGAGACATGATCGTCATCTGTCATGGGTAGATATCCTTGTGCTATTTCCGCTTTGCAGAATCATGGTGTGAGAGCGGGAATATGCTCATCATTGGTCATGCAGCTGCGTCTATCTCAATAAGCGAAATGGGTCTTAATGTCTTGAACTTCAAGCGAAGAACAAGCTAGTGACCGACACTAGGTAGACTCCGGCCCTACACATGGCTCAACGTAAATGTGCGGCTATCAACCGCCGTCAGTCGTCCGAGCTTGGGGTTTTGGGCGGGAACTTGGCAAAGGGTAAGTTGGTCACTTTGCCGCTGGCAGCTGAAGGCTCTGAGACCTTGGCAGGCCCCTCTTTTTCCACCTCATCGATGCGCACAACCGAGTGCATCGGTATGTAGCTGCGCTTCACACCAGCAAACTCGGTCTTGAGTTTTTCTTCGGCAGGATCTACCAACAACTGCGAGCGCTCACCGAACAACAATTCTTCAATTTCGATGAAGCCCCACATATCGCTCTGATAAATTTGACGCGCGAATACCTCGAACACCTGATCGCCGTTGTGGAAGATCACTTTGTAGACCGGGTGGTTGGGCATAAGGTAACTCGATCGCCTGTTAAGAACGGTTAGACACCGAAGTGTGAAAAAAAGGGGCGTAATGGTACCACTAACTGCACTTTCTGCCAGCCCGTATCTCGTTGATTTAGCTCAAGATCGGTATACTCCACAGCCCTCACAACAACAGCCCGAGCACTCACGTGACTGATCAACAACCCAAAAAGGTATTTGTACAAACCCACGGTTGCCAGATGAACGAGTACGACTCGGCGCGCATGGCAGATCTGCTGGGTGCCAGTCACGGCATGGTACCCACCGACAAGCCAGAGGAAGCCGACGTTCTGCTGCTTAACACCTGCTCCATACGGGAAAAAGCCCAAGAGAAAGTGTTTCACCAACTTGGTCGCTGGAGACCGTTAAAGCAGGCCAATCCCAATCTCATCATTGGCGTCGGTGGTTGTGTTGCCAGTCAGGAAGGCGCCGAAATTGGCAAACGCGCGCCCTACGTCGACGTCATTTTTGGCCCCCAAACCCTGCATCGACTACCCGAGATGATCGATAGCCGGCGCGGCGGGGCACCTGTTGTGGTGGATATCAGCTTCCCTGAAATCGAAAAATTCGACCGCCTCCCCGAACCCAAGGTCGATGGCCCCTCTGCATTCGTTTCAATCATGGAAGGCTGCAGTAAGTACTGCACGTTTTGCGTCGTGCCCTACACCCGGGGCGAAGAGGTATCGCGGCCCCTTGATGACGTCATTGCGGAAATTGCAAGTCTGGCAGAGCGGGGCGTGAAGGAAGTGAATCTCCTGGGACAAAACGTCAATGCTTACCGGGGTCATAATCATCTTGGAGAAGTTGTGGACTTCGCCGAACTGCTGCACTTTGTGAATCGAGTACCCGGCATTGAGCGCATTCGCTACACCACCTCCCACCCGGTGGAATTTAGCGATGCCATCATCGATGCTTATGCCGATATTCCAGCCCTAGTGGATCACCTACATTTACCGGTGCAGAGCGGCTCCGATCGAATCCTAATGGCCATGAAGCGCGGCCATACTGCGCTAGAGTACAAAGC
>CBFHMA010000035.1:0-15139 GCA_965656775.1 Luminiphilus sp. | reverse complement strand
AAGAGCGTAATTAAACTGGCATAAGCGTCCGGCTTGAGGCTCTGGCGCTCTGAGGCACGAAACATGGTAATGCATCATCCATCGGTCGACTTTTTGACAGCCCACGCCGCAGGCATACTGCCGGTAGCTCAGTCCGCATGTGTTTCTGCGCACTTGACCTACTGCGAGAAATGCCGGCGAAGCAACGCACAGCTGCAGGCTATCGGCGGCGTTTTTTTTGAGCAGTTAGCGCCTACGCCGGTAAGTGAATCCGTGCTCGACAATGTGCTCGCTCGTCTCGATGAGCCCGAGCCGCTGCACTTTGCTGACACGGCATCAATTGCCAAGGCTGAAAACAGCCTACCTGGCGTTCTGCGGCGCATCATCAACGGCGACTTCAGTCAGCTGACGTGGAAAAAAGTGACGCGGTCACTCAGTATCAGTCATTTGAATACAGGTGATACTCATTATGAATTCGCCTTGTATCGCATTGGTGCTGGCGGACGAATTCCCGAGCACGATCACGGCGGTAGCGAGATGACACTAGTGCTCGAGGGCGGCTTCTCAGATGGCCAGGGCACCTATCACCCCGGTGACTTTGTATACCGTAAAAACACTGATATTCATGCGCCTGTGGCTATCGATGGTGAGGATTGCATCTGTCTGGCGGTACTCGATGCCCCCCTCAAATTCACCGGCTGGCAGTACCGCTGGATGAATCCTTTTCTCCAATTGCGTGCGGGCTGAGCTTTTAGGGCTTAGCACGGCAATTTACGACAGGCAAGTCTGAATACGGGAGACGGGAATTATTCCCTACGATATACTCGGTCTGTCTAATTCCAACACTAATCAGGCTTGCCCACTATGCGATTAGCAATTCCCCGAGAAATATACCCGGGAGAGAACCGTGCCGCCGTTACTCCTGAAACGGTGAAAAAATTGGTTCGTCTCGGTGCAGAAGTAGTCATTGAAGCTGGCGCAGGTGCGGGCTCCGGTTTTGCCGATGATCTTTACACCGCAGAAGGTGCCACCATTGAGGCCGATCGATCTGTGCTGCTGGGCAGTGCAGACATGTTGCTACGGCTGCGCAAGCCCGACACCGACGAAGTTGCACTATTAAAACCCGGGTGTATCCACGTCTCTTACCTCGATCCTTTCAATGAGCACGATCTCATTAGGGCTTTCGCCAAGCACAAAGTAACGGCGATCAGTATGGAGATGATCCCCCGATCAACCCGTAGTCAAAAAATGGATGCACTCAGCTCTCAAGCCAACTTGGCCGGCTATGTGGCTGTCTTGTTAGCAGCGGCGCGACTGCCCCGAATCTTCCCAATGATGATGACACCTGCGGGTACCCTGAAGCCTGCGAAAGTGTTCATTATTGGCGCCGGGGTAGCGGGTCTGCAGGCCATCGCCACCGCCAAACGTCTGGGCGCTAAGGTAACCGCTTTCGATACTCGCCCTGTAGTGGCCGAACAGGTTCAGTCTCTGGGTGGAAAGTTTCTCGAGATTGACCTAGGTGATACAGGCCAGACTAAAGACGGCTACGCTCGCGAGTTGACGCCAGAGCAAGTCGAGATCCAACGACAGGCCCAGAAAGACGTCATCGCTGACTCTGACGTTGTGATTACAACAGCGCAGGTATTTGGTCGCAAACCCCCGGTATTGGTGACGGCAGACATGGTGGCCGGTATGGCGCCCGGTTCAGTCATTGTCGACATGGCTGCAGAAACCGGCGGTAATGTAGAGGGATCAGTGCCTAACGAGGTCGTTGATGTTAACGGTGTCACCATCATTGGTACGGGCAATTTAGCCAATATTGCGGCCCGAGATGCCAGCGCTATGTACGCCAATAACATGTTCAACCTCGTCGAAGATACTTGGGACAAAGAGGCCAAGTGCTTTGTTCTTGATATGGGAAATGACATTTTGCCCGGCTGCGTTATCACCCACGATGGCGCTGTGGTGCATCCCACCATTAAAGAAATGATTACAGGAGCCAACTGACATGAATGGTGCTGAATACCTGCTGTTTATTCTCATGTTGTCGGTGTTTCTCGGCTTCGAACTGATTAACAAAGTACCGGCTACCTTGCACACACCTCTGATGTCCGGTGCTAATGCCATTTCCGGCATTACGGTTGTTGGTGCAATCGCGCTCGCAGGTACCGGCGACGCCGATCTAGCCCAGTGGTTAGGGGCTGGTGCTGTGGCGCTGGCCAGCGTCAACGTGGTGGGTGGCTATATGGTGACCGATCGCATGCTTGGCTTCTTCAAGAAGAAGGAGAGCTAATTATGGATCTCTCTATCATTACCTCTCTGGGCTACGTCGTTGCGTCTGGTCTGTTTATTTTTGGCCTTAAGATGTTGGGTTCACCTGCCACTGCTCGCAAGGGCAATATGGTGTCGGCGGTGGGTATGTTGGTGGCCATCGTTGTGGCATTGTTGGATCAGGGAATTGTCGAATACCAGTTCATTTTGGGTGGCATGATTGTGGGCGGTGCGGTTGGTGCCATCGCAGCACGGGCGGTGGCTATGACGTCTATGCCCGAAATGGTGGCCCTATTTAATGGTCTGGGCGGTGCTGCTTCGCTGCTGGTGGGTTGGGCGGCGTTGTCACCCGATGCCAACATGTTCACCCTCATCACCATCGTGCTGTCAATTTTGATCGGTGGTGTCACTCTCACCGGTTCGTTAATCGCTTACGGCAAACTGAGCGAAAAACTCGGCAGCGGTGCTGTTATGTTCAAGGGCCAGCAACTGGTGAATTCCTTGATCATACTGGGTGTTTTCGGCAGTGCCATTATGTTTTGTCTTGAGCCCACCGACCCTACTTGGCTATACGTGGTTATCGGCTTATCTCTTGTTTTTGGTGTTATGGCAGTCATCCCGATTGGCGGTGCCGACATGCCTGTGGTTATTTCTTTGCTGAATAGCTACTCAGGTCTTGCCGCCTGTGCCGCTGGCTTCGCCATCAACAATAATGTGCTGATTGTTGCCGGTTCTTTGGTAGGTGCCTCTGGCATTATTCTGACGCAGATTATGTGCAAGGCCATGAACCGCTCCTTGAGCAACGTGCTGTTCTCAGGTTTCGCTAGTGTGTCTAACGAAACGACCGAGATTGAAGGTGAAATCAAGCCCATCAATGCCGAGGATGCCTATTACATTCTCGAGGCTGCAACCAATGTTGCCATTATTCCGGGCTATGGAATGGCTGTAGCTCAGGCGCAACACGTTGTGAAAGAGCTTGCGAATCTTCTGGAGGCAAACGGTGCCGAAGTTAACTTCGGTATTCATCCCGTCGCGGGACGCATGCCAGGACATATGAACGTGTTGTTGGCCGAAGCGGATGTTCCCTACGATCAATTGCTCGAAATGGACGAAATCAATCCGCGCATGGATTCTGTCGACGTGGCTATCGTCATCGGGGCCAACGACGTGGTGAACCCAGCAGCCCGAGAAGTTGAATCGTCACCGATTTATGGCATGCCGGTTATCAACGTGACCGATGCCCGAACCGTATTTGTATTGAAGCGTTCCATGGCTTCGGGTTTTGCGGGCATTGAAAACCCACTGTTCTACAAAGAAAACACCCGGATGCTGTTCGGAGACGCCAAAGAAACCATTAGTGCCTTGGTGCGCGAATTAGGCGGTTAGGCAACTGCGGGCACGAGTTACCTGCCCTACACGAGAGCCTGTTGCAGAAAACCCAGTGATGGCAGCATCACTGGGTTTTTTAGTAGCGGACGCTGGGGCTTTTAGTAGCAATGACCGCAATCGGCCAATTGCGGAAGCTCGAGAAGTCGGCAATCGTCTTCTCCCTAATGTTATTCGTAAATTTCACTCAAATTCGAAGTTACTTTACGCAGCGAATCACCTCGTCGGCCACCCAAGCAATACCCCTGGCCAAAAACACCTTTCATCAATCAACGAGATACGTGCTAGAACCATGAGCCGTCCGCTCATTAGTTGATGTTTCTCTCACTTTCTCATGATTTTCTCAGAATACCCCGCATATAGTCCCTCATGGCTGCTGGGTGGCACAGCCCTGCCACGCCAATGCAACGCTATTAACCCTATATAACCAGCTAGGTGATGAGCCATGACCACACCCAAATCTAAAATCGCCCGGGCAATTGCTCTGGTAACCGCAAGTATTGCCGTATCTGCAGTCGCTCAGGGACAGGACGGTGAGGCTCCACTTGAGGAGCTCACCGTCACAGGCATTGTGCCGGATAACACCAACACCACACCGGGCGCCGTTGTTGTACTCGATGCGTTGACACTGGAACGCACGCGACCCTTCTCTATTAAAGAAGCGCTAGAGAATGTTGCGGGGGTCAATGTCATTGGCGAAGACGTCTTCAGCACTCACCTCAATATTGGCATGCGCGGACTGAATCCTCGGCGAAGTGCTCGGATCCTATTACTTGAAGATGGATTGCCTCTGTTTTTAGCACCCTATGGTGATCCTTCAGCCCATTACTCGCCCCCGCTCGATCGCGTGGAGCGTATCGAGATTGTCAAAGGATCGTCTCAAGTTCTCTATGGACCACAAACTATTGGTGGCGTCATCAACTTTGTCAGCAAACCCGTTCCCAGAGATGGGTGGGGAGGATCAATCACTCTCGAGGCGGGCAATAACAGTTTCGAAAATATCAATGTCAACGCGGGAGTAGGAAATGAACGCGGTGGGATATTGGTCAGTGTTCTCGACAAATCCGGCGACGGTATTCGTGAAAACCACGCGCTAGGTATCGAAGAGTACAGTGTCAAGGGCATGTATCAGCTAACAAAGGATCAATCGGTCACTGCGCGCTATAGCCACTTTGAAGAGAATTCCAATGTCTCGGAGACAGGCTTGAGTCTTGCTGAGTTCGAAAGCGACCCCTATCAAGCACCCACGGGTAAGGTCGATCGTTTCATCCAAGAGCGTAAAACATTCCAACTAGTGCATGACATTGCGCTATCCAATGCCGCCTCGCTGTCTACCCAGATTTATCATGTCAAAAACGAGCGAGCCTCATTTAGACAAGTGAATGGCCCAGGGGAAAATATTGAATTATGTCCTGGTGGAACTGACTTTGCTGACGTCGCAGGCCTAGAAGAAGAGCTTGCTGTAACCGAGGCCAACTCAACGATTTGTGGTGGGCGTTGGCGCCCCAGAGAATTTGACTACTGGGGTATCGAGCCGCGCCTAACAGTCGACCACGATTGGTTCGGCTCAGAAGGTCAGTTGATCGCGGGGTTCCGCTACCACGATGAAGACATTGCCCGAAATCAGTTCCGTGGTTACGACTCACGCTTTCAATCCCTGGACTTTGCGCGCACTTACGCCAATGTCGATGAAGATGATGGCCGCGCTGGTTGGCATAATGAGCTGATCGAAACCCAGGTTGAAGCCCGCTCATTTTACCTTCGCAACACCTTCACCTTCGGTGACTGGGTTGTCACACCAGGGTTCCGCTTTGAAGACGTGCAAATGACCACCGACTATGTGCGTACTGAAGGTGCAGCCCCGACCAACCCGGAAAAGCGCGGCACCACGAGTTTTACGGAATTTTTACCGGGCATAGGCATTAACTTCAATGGTTTCGAGAATACCGAAATTTTTGCCGGTATCCATAAAGGATTCGCCCCCGCTAGACCCAGCAGGGAAGTGGATGCTGAGGAGCCTGATGCGTCATTTTTAGCAACTGACCCCGAAGAGAGCTGGAATTTTGAACTGGGAGTGCGCACTACTGCTATTCGTGGCGCTCAACTATCCGCGACGCTATTCCATACGGACTTCAGCGAGATCGTTATCCAAACGGAGGCCGGTCGCTTTATTAACGCTGGTGCTTCGGTACAAACGGGTATCGAAATGGCTGGACGGCTGGACTTTGGCACTATGCGCAACACCGGCCACAACCTTTATGTTGAGGGCAATTACACCAACTTGTTCACGGCTGAATTCACCAACTCGCAGATTGTGTACGACGAGGAAGGCGAAGAAATACTCGAGACGGCCAGCTTCGATGATGGCAATCGTTTACCGTATGCACCTAAGCAGATGCTGACACTGGGTCTGGGTTATGAGAGCCCCAGCCGCGCATTCGATACGCGACTTGCGATCAACTACGTCAGCGAGCAATTTGTCGACGCTGCTAACACTCGGATCGTGTCAGCTAACGGTATGGAAGGTGAGATGCCCTCGTACTCTCTCGTTTCTTTCAACATGAATTACCGACCCAACGAACAGTGGACTCTGTTCCTGAGTGCACAAAATCTGGGGGACCGGGAATACCTTGCTAGCCGAGTCGACGGTATGGTGGCGGGTCGGCAACGACAGGTCACCGGCGGCATTCGCTTCACGTTTTAAACAACTGGCGCCCCAACTTGCCACCGACAGCTGTCGGTGGCTTTTTTGTGGGTGCTCATTAAGAGGAAACAAATACCAAACACTGCTAGTAACGAGTTTAGCGGTTTATGAGCATTGCTTACTCTGGCTCTCCACCGATTTCATAGAGTTCTAGGTTAGCTTCTTCCAGCTCCCCAGACACTGCGTCGATATCAACTTTATATTCTCGGCCCAGGGTAGTGAGAATGTCGAATTCGTAGGTCACGCTGCCTTCCATGCCTATCTCATACTCAACCCGAACGATTTCGCCGGGTACAAAATCGAGTGCTGTTTCGCGAGCTTGAGCCTCTGACACTTTGGCGTATTTTTTGAAGACTTTGTCGTCCTTGGTAACCTCGCGTTCTACCTCAGTAATTAACCCTTCCTCCGCATTACATTCGACGTTGTAGGTCGTACCATCGGCCGCCTCAATGTCAAATTCATAGACAGGATCATCACCCTCGAGCTTCATCTCCACTTTTCGGGCTGCCCCCGGTACGGTGTCGTATGCGGCATCTAGGCACGTTTCAATACTAACAATAGGCCATCCTCGGATGTCATCGAGGTCATAACGGTCATCTTCGGCAATAACTGGTAGGGCCGTCACTCCAAATACAACACTCAACAAGAGCGAGGATTTCGTGGGTCGTTTCAACATTTGGTTATGCCTCATGCAGTAATCTCTTAGATCTCTGGCATATACGTGGCCATCATATTGGCTGGATCAGCACAAGTAAGCGCTCAGTGCCATGAGCTCCACTTGAAAGAGTACGGTGGACTAATGGAAATTATTGTCATTACCAGTGTACGAGAGTCCGGTTTGGGTCAACGACACGGGTCCGCCAGGTTGGTTGCGAGCGGCTGCTCCCTCAGAGGCAGACACCCCCATCTCGCACAGCATCTTCAGCCATCGGCCAAAAACGGTCCATCGAGGGCTCAACTACCTCTCTAGAAGTACTCTCAACTTAAAGTGAAACCTCACGTTACCCAGTCGATAAGAACGGCGTGCAAGCGTGTTCCCATGCAGTCAGGTTGGAAAAACCTCAGATGATTGCCTCAAGTCCCTTACGCTCGATTAAGTTCAGTAATTTAAGCGACGGACCGCTTGGCTTTTTGTCGCCCACTTCCCATTTTTGAACCGTAGACAGGCTGGTATTCAGCACCGCGGCAAAAACTGCCTGGCTCACATGTGCCTTTTCTCGCAGAGCTTTGATTTTTTTGGGTGGCATCTCGTGGACATCTAGGTGACACAACGCCTCGAATTCACCCATGCGGCGCTTACTGATCAGTCCAGCACTGCAAAGCCCGCCAGCCGTCTCGTGCATCTCCTCAAGGATTCGACTACTACGCTTTGTCGTCTTCATTGCAAATCTCCACAATCTCACCTGCATCTAGCGCGGTTATCAGTTGCTGATCATCAAAACTGAGAAGCTCTGACGCCACTTCTTGGAGTGCTCTGAGCTCGTCTTTGTCGATATTGGAGCGCTCAATGTTGCTGAATCCGTACAAGAAGAACCATCGCCCTGCCATTTTGGTAGCGACGATTGTCCTAGCACCGCCACGCTTACCATAGCCAGGCAAAGCAACCCGCTTTTTTACAATATCGCCCCCCAGGTCGGCATCTATCAGACCCTCGCACATTTCTTGAACTGCGACACATAAAGCGGCATCAGACAGCCCGGACTTCCTCATAGAGCGTGTAAAGGTACGTGTTTTGAAGACTCTCCTCATTTCCAAGCCATACCACTAGGTGCAATATATTATAATCAATTGTGACCTCGTTAAGCTTAAGGCTAGTGATGTAGCCCATGGTGACCGCGCTATGAATCGCGCTACCGTCATGCAGCAGAAAACCCACCAACCGGTACAACTTGAAATCACTGAGGAAACACGCGACGCCGTTGAAGCCTGGATCGCCAAGGCAAAATTACGCGCGGGCGATTACTTGTTTCCCAGCCGAGCAAAAGCGTCCCCGCACCTCACAACTAGGCAGTATGCTCGGATTGTGCACCAGTGGAGCGATGGTCTGGGCTTAAGTCCCGCCAACTATGGCACCCATTCCCTGCGATGCACAAAGGCATCACTCATTTATCAACGAACGAAAAACCTGAGGGCTGTACAGTTGCTCCTTGGGCATATCAAACTCGAGAGCACCGTTAGGTACCTGGGAGTTGAAGTCGACGATGCGCTCGAACTCGCGGAGCAGACCGAAATATGAGTGACTAAAGCGGTCGCTCGAGGGCGGCCGCTGTTTAGAGAACGACCGGCCAAAAGCGGTCTCTGGCGTTTGCATTGGTCAGCGGCAAAGCGTCCTGTCGATCGAGTAAGGGTCAGTCCAGACTACATCTCGCTAGGCCGTCGCTGTCTTTTACACCGCCTCATGCTTGGCTTTCGACATATCCCTTTTTATGTTTACTAGGCCTTGTGCAGTCACTCGTTTGGTCGGTGTCCATTCCTCCAACTCAGCCTTGTATCGCTCCAGTGTGTGATTCGCTTGCATTGCTATCCAACTTTCGGCCGAGCGTCCCAGTACCTTGCTCACCTTCACCGCCAAGGCCGGAGACAAGTCGATCTTTTCATGAACTAAACGGCTCAATGTGGACTCTGACACTTCCAGCGCATCCGCCAATTCGGCGGCCGTGAGGCCCAGCTCATCTATATAGTTGCGCTTGATGAACCCGCCCGGATGAACAGTAATTTTAGCCATCAGTGATAATCCTCATAATCCAAGATATACGCATTACCCTTCTCAAACTCGAAGGTCATTCGCCAGTTGCCGCTGACCCAGATAGCGTGACGCCCTTTATTCTTCCCTTTCAACGGATGCAGGCGCCATCTAGGCAAATCCATATCCGCAATATCTGTAGCGGAATCTAAGGCGCCCAATTGGTCGCGCAACTTATCCTCATGGTCGGAATTGATACCTTGGGTATCATTGCCGCCACTTTTGAAAAATTTCTTAAGGCCTTTGTGCCTGATGCTCTTGATCAATTCCTAGCTTTTCCTCTGAGTGCCGCATTAGAGTAAATAATTGTTGCAACTTGCACAAGATGCAATTCATGCTCAGCCACTTGATGCTAGATATTGTTTGCAAAAACCGCTTTTTAAAACACGCAGAGTGGCGAAGAAGGCTAGTTACGCCTACGACCTTACAACGTCCGATATGGGTCGAAAACTCGCGTCCGTCCGTTTGATCGCGAGCGTCTGCTTTCTCCTCAGCAGACCTTCCGAGCTGAATCGGCTGCTTCGGCAACCGGCCAGAAGTAGTCTGTTAGCACTCCACCTTCCGCCCACTGCTGTGGCCTACGCTATTGCCAGAAGACAAGAGGCATTACACCCTGAGAGAAAAGAACCAGGCATAACTGTAAGCTGGCAATTACGGCACAGAGGTCAAGAACAGATCGGCCTTGGCGTCGAGTGAGGTAGTAACAGGAAAAACACAGAGAAATGGGCAGAAGTACGCTGAGTGCGGCCAGGAGGAGGCTTGCCGCAGTGGCCTCGCCAAATCGCAAGAATGGCTGCGTGGTGTAAAGGTAAGCCGGCAGCGCGAAGGCCATCAGGCAGAGCCAGGGCGGCACAATGGCGCTGCTCGCAAGAATACGGCCTCTCAGTAGCAACCAGTTGCCTTTGAGGACAAGGTAGAACATTCCTAGTACACCCAGGATGAGGCCCGCCCACCCCAGGCAAAGTAGCAGCGGCGACGCCTTGCTCCACGTCGTCAGTCCGTTGCTCAGTTTCCCGTAACCATCTCCAAAGAAAACGTGGGAGGCCGTGCCGCGATCGGAGTCGCGGAACAAACCGCCTCCCAGGGGCAAAAGAATTCGCTCCGATTCTTGTAGGGAGTGCATTACGAGGCCGTCCCCTCTTTGATCTACGCTCAACCAGACTGAGTTGAACATCCAGTCGAGCCATGCAAACTCAGCCATGTTGGATGGAGCCAGCTCGTATAGACCGACGTACTCGTTGAGGTTCTCGGTTGGAACCGGCGGAACTTCAGATACAAGCGACACGTGAATCTGTTCTATGAAGTATCTAGTCAAACGTTCGTAGTCGGCCTTTTCAGAATCCGCGTTGACTGCGTAAAAGAATGCTTTCCCCTGTTCGCGAAACACACACAGGAAGGCGCGGAAACCGAAAGTGTTACCCGGGTGACATTCGCCCAGAACACCGTGTCTGTCGCGGGACGCCAATGCGAGTCCATGTCCCATGGGCAAACCAGATAGGTAGGCGTCGGTCGTTGATGGCGAGCCCAGTCTGTCGAGGTATTCGGGGGCGATAAACTCCCCTCCGTTTATATTTCCATCACCGAGAAGGAATCGAAGAAGCAACCGTGCATCGTCGGCGGTTGTCGTGAATTGACCAGCGGGCCGCAGAAACATCGGGACTGCCATCTGGGGGATTCCCGCGTCCAGATAACCCATCGCAAGACGCGAATCCTGATTTTGAGTGATAAAACGAAAACTGCTGTCTTGCATACCCAGCGGTTCAAGAAGCTCCCGGTCCAGGTAGTTCTCGTATCGTTCTGCGGTAAACCGCTCGATCACAAGCCCCAGAATGGCGTAGCCCATGTTCGAGTAAGAGTACTGAGTGCCGGGCCGCGTCCTTATGCGAAGTAGCTCATCATGGACTTGAGGGAAGGCATCGATCAAAGGCGTGTCGGCGGTGACGCCCGAATTCAAGAATTGCCACATCCGAATGTTGTCGAGCCCTGCCGTGTGCTCCAACAGATGCCGCACCGTGACAGGTGTCTCCGCACGCCAGGGATTGTCCCAGTGAAGCATCGGCAGCAATTGCTCAACGTTGGCATCCAGATCGAGCTGATCGTCGGATACTAGATGAAGAATGCCCAGCGCGACCAAAGTCTTTGTGATGGACCCCACCTGCACTTTGGTCGTAGCGGTCATGAGTCGAGCACTGTCGAGCTCGGCGTAGCCCTTTCCCCCCGCCTGCGCTCTTCCCTTGTAGACCATTGCCCACGAGACGCCTGGCAGAGACTCTTCCTCTAGAATGCTCTCAAGCAAATCGGGAGTGGCGGTACTTGCCAGCATCGACGCTAGGAACAGCGGCAAGGCCCACAACAACCGGACGAGAAAGTCTTTCATTCGAATGTTTCTACCTGTACCCATTCGTTCATAGTGAATTGGATCAGGTCGTCAGGCAACCTGTCTTGTCCCGCGTACAAGTCGGGTGATCCCGTTCCGACCTCTGCTAAGTTAAGGACGCCTTGATTTGAGAGCGGACGGTTCGGGCTTTACATGATCTCATGTTGGCCGCGCGGCATTTCTAAACCTGGAAAAATAAACGCTAGAAATAGTGTTCGAGTCCAATATAAGTGTTCCCACATCGAGAACCCAGTTGATTGTAGACTACCTCTTATCTACCTTGGGGCGATCGCATGCTCCGAAAATGCTTATAGAAATTTCAGGTGCTAGGTTCTCGACCTTCGATTGAGTCTAGCCAGCTCCACTTTCCCCAAAGTTTAGGCTTGCTAGACGTGCGTACAGTGGCGACGTTTCCAAAAGCTCACTGTGAATGCCAACGGCTAGCACGCGTCCCTGGTCCATGACGGCAATTTGATCGGCGTTGATAATGGTCGACAGTCGATGGGCAATAACGATGGTGGTTCTGTTGCGCATGACATCTGCCAACGCACGCTGAACGTGGAACTCACTCTCGCTGTCGAGGGCGCTAGTGGCTTCATCCAGTAATAAGATCTCGGGGTCATTTAATATGGCGCGGGCTAGGGCGATGCGTTGACGCTGCCCCCCCGACAAGCGAACACCTTGGGCCCCTAACAGACTATGATAACCGTCCGGCAAAGCCGAAATGAATTCATGGGCATGTGCAGATCGTGCAGCTGACTCAATCTCTGAATCGGTCGCATCGGGTTTGCCGTAGGCAATGTTAAAGCGGACATCCCCTGTGAATAGCACCGGTGTTTGGGGCACCAGCGCTGTCTTGGCGCGCCAGACGCTCAGGGGCAGGGTGTGAAGTGGCAAATGGCCGTAGCAAATGGTCCCACTCGACGGGTCATGAAAGCGCTGCAGTAACTCGAATACGGTCGACTTCCCTGCACCGGACGGGCCCACTAGCGCTAATGATTGCCCTGGTTGAATGACCAAATCGAGACCGTTGATTGCGGGTTGATTGGGTCGACTGGGGTAGGCGAAATGCACATCGCGTAAGGTAATAGGCTGGTGATCTCCCGGTAACTCGCTGCCGTTATCCTCAATGCCACTGGTTTCTCGCAATAGCTCAAGCAGCCGCTCGGCTGCTCCCGCCGCGCGCTGTAGGTCCCCCCAAACCTCTGACAACGTTGCAAAGGCAGCACCCACCATGACCGCATAGAACACGAACGCCCCTAACTCGCCTCCGGACATGCGATCGCTGATAACGTCCTGGCCACCGCTCCACATCATGCCCACCAAACCCGTTAGTAGCAGCACGATGGCGACCCCCGTTAGCAGTGCGCGCTGGCGGATGCGTGCCCGGGCTACCATGAACGCAGAGGCCACATCTCGGTCGAAGTGGTCCTGCTCAAGCGACTCGCGACCATAGCTTTGCACTACCTTGATGGCCTGCAGCGTTTCCCCAGCTTGCATACCCACGTTGGCGAGTGAATCTTGGCTGTCCTTCGATAGTTTTCGAACTCGCCGCCCGAAGACCAGAATGGGCAGTAAGGTCAGGGGCACGCTGACCAAGATAATAAGGCTCAGCTTTAGGTTCGTGACCACCATTAGCGTCAGTGCACCCACCAATGACAGGGCATTACGAGCTGCTAGGCTGACTGAGGAGCCAATAAGTGTCTGTAGCAGCGTGGTATCAGTGGTCAGGCGAGACATGATCTCTCCCGCCGCATTCGACTCGAAATAGCTCGGTTGAAGCCGTATGAGGTTTTTGAATACGGCGCTACGAAGGTCGGCACTTACCCGCTCCCCAAGCCATGACACTAAATAAAAGCGAATCATCGAGCCCAGTGCCATGGCTACACCCACGATGAGCATGAATGAAACCGCTCGCTGTAGGCCCGCGCTATCGGTACCGCTAAAGCCATCATCAATCATAAGGCGCACACCGTAACCGAGGGACAATTGTGCGGCGGCGGTGAATATGAGTGCGATGCTTGCGGCAATAAGGCGGCCGCGATGAGGCCATAAAAAGACCAAAAGTTGCCGCAGGGGCTTAAGTTCGGGCTTAAGTGGCGGGTGTTGGTCGTTACCCTGTGCAGTGCCCATGGGGTCGGTTCCTAGGTCTGATTGTGGCGACGTCGATCGATACTGCGTCCAAAAAATACGCCAATCTCAAACAGCATCCACATGGGGATTGCCAGTAGCGATTGGGAAATAATGTCGGGTGGGGTGAGCAACATACCAAAGACAAAGCATCCTACGATGATGTAAGGGCGCTTTTTGGCCAGTCCCTCGGCGGTGGTGATACCGCTCCATATCAATATGACCGCAGCAATGGGAATTTCGAACGCTACCCCGAATGCGAAGAAAAGCTTCAGTACAAAGTCTAAATAGCGGTTGATATCTGTCATGACGGCAACGTCCGCGGGCCCTGCGCTTGTAAAAAAAGCGAATATCAAAGGGAACACCACAAAGTAGGCAAAGGCGGCACCGGCGTAGAATAAAATGACACTCGATGCCAGTAGTGGGAACGCTATGCGTTTCTCGTTGCGATACATGCCAGGGGCTACGAACGCCCAAATCTGATACAAAATAACGGGTATCGCTATAAAAATAGCGACCACCAGTGTCAGTTTAAAAGGCGTTAGAAAAGGCGATGCCACCTCGGTAGCAATCATGCTTGAGCCCTCGGGTAACAGGGATCTCAATGGCTCCGATACAAAGGCGTAAATGGTGTTGGCAAAGGGGAAAAGACCAAGAAAAGCCAACAAAACCGCGAGCAATGCACGAAGTAACCGATCGCGCAACTCGGTAAGATGGGCGACAAGGGGCTGGGGCTGATCGCCTTCTGGTTCAGTCATCGGTCACAGATCTCTTATCTGTCGGCTGCGTCCGATTAGCAGCGTCATCGCTAGTGCTTGGCTGTGGCGACTCGGGGGTCTGCAATTGTTCAAATGATTCCTGTAACTCGGCTTGCGCTTGCTCGAGTGGCGCTTTTACCGGTGCACTGGCCTCGTTAAGTTCCTGACTCAACTGCTTAGCATTGTCTCGCAGCTCACGCATGACGGCATCGTTATGAAGCTCTCGTTCGACTTCCGCACGCACTTCATTGAAGCTGCGACGGAAACGATTGACCCAAACCATCGTGGTACGGATTGCCCCTGGTAATCGTTCGGGTCCAATCACTAATAAGCCAACAATGCCAATTAGCAGCAGTTCGGCAAATCCGATATCAAACACGTGGGTTCCCGTTGTTCAAGCGCGATAGAGCCTTCCCTTATTGGGCTGGTTTGTCGCTATGGTTGCTATCGTCACTATCCGAGGAGTCGTCATCATCACTATTCGGATCGTCTTTGATGCTGTTTTTGAAGCCTTTAATGGCACCGCCTAGATCACTGCCGATATTTTTTAGACGCGACGTACCAAATAGCAGCACGACAATGGCAAGGACGATAAGAAGTTGCCAAATACTGATTCCACCCAAACCCATAGTGCTGTTATCTCCTGCGGTGTTATGTTGTGAACGGTGCGACTTCTGCCGCCACCGGATGGTAGTCGATTAGGGCGTTGACGGCGACTTCTACTGGCCTCTTGCTGCCTTCTCAATTAACCCCGATAAGCCGAATCGCTGTTCTAGTACCTCTAGAACGTC
>CBFHMA010000034.1:0-15274 GCA_965656775.1 Luminiphilus sp. | reverse complement strand
AGATTTCTATGGGTATACGGTGCATTCTGCGGATCCGGCAAAATGTTCACACTTTGACCGGGAAGTCAGTCTCAATCGGTGATCGCTTACAAGGGCGGTGTGCTGCCACCTAGTGGCCAAGAACGGCCATTATGTGCAACCGGTACATACCTTACCGAAAATGGAGCTGGCGAGAGGAATCGAACCCCCGACCGCCTGATTACAAATCAGATGCTCTACCTACTGAGCTACGCCAGCTTTACTTGCGGGTCCGGAGCTAGCCCGGAGAGGGCGCAGATGATGGCCACTTAGGCACCTAACGTCAAGAGGCGTTGGCTGCCTTTATGGCTAGGCCCTCCAAAACCAGATTAGGACGCCACTCCCCGTCGAGGCCCAGCGACAGCAGATCGCTACCTGCGCCTCCAGTGACAACGACACGATAATCGGGGTAGCGCTGGGTCACCAGGGTAGTTGCACCTAACAGTGCCGCCCACGAACCAGCGACAACACAGGCGGCGGTCGAACCGCCTGGCGTGGTGGCCGGATCCAACTGCTCGGTAAAACGCACGCGTTGGGTATCGCGCGATAGTGCTGACTGCATGAGATCAACGCCCGGCACGATGTAGCCACCCAAATGTTGGCCGTCGCCAGCGATCACATCGATGGTCAAGGCAGTGCCCACATCAATCACAAGGCAAGGCTCTGGACGACCATAGCTTGCCGCTATCATTGCCAACCACCGGTCGACACCCATCCGCTGGGGCTCGCTATAGCTGTTGCTCAATCCCAACTCTTCAGATGCCGTTACCACATGGGTTACCGATTCGAAGCCTGCACCCTGAAGTGCCTCGGTGAGTTCTCGGTCGAAGGTTTCGTCAGACACACTGGCCAGCCAAACCGGTGGTCTTGGCGACAATCCAGACACACTTGCGGTTACAGCTGTCACTAAACGATCGGGTTCCCGAGGACATCGTTGAGCCTTCATAACATCAAGGGTTCCGGCAACAACACACCACTTAATGGCGGTGTTACCCACATCGATCAGCAGCACCACCTGGGACTCAATATTTGGCGTTTTCATCAAGCCCCATCCCCCGATACCAATGCCCGCACAGACACATCACCCGCATAGACCGGAATACGGCCCTGGGCAGTTTCCACCAACAAAGCGCCATCATCGGCGATGCCAGCACCCATCCCAACCCAACTATCCTCTGCTTTTATCTGTAGCTCACGGCCTAGTAACATGTCGCGCCGCTGCCAGCGAACGCGCCAGGGCTCAAAGCCGGTATCGCCAAACTGCTCTAAAGCGTCGACGACTGCGCCAATCACGCTTTCTGCCACCCTTTGGGTATCGGGCATCGTTGAGCCAGCACCACCAGGGGCCGACGAATGCAGGTCGGTCCAAGCCTGATCGACATCGGTCGCCATATGACTCGCCATTGCTATATTCAGCCCAACACCAATGATACTGACCAACCCACGGCTGTCAGGTATCACATCGATCAAGATACCGCCGAGCTTGGCGCTGTTGATCATCAGATCGTTGGGCCATTTCAGCTGAGCCGACACACCAAAATCAGACTCGAGCGCCTCGGCGATAGCGCACCCCACGGTTAAGCTCAGTGTCCCGATGGCACTTTGGCCGCTTGGCCACCGCCACCCAATACTGGCATAAAGGTTGCCCGACGCCGGGCTGACCCATGTTCTACCGCGGCGTCCCCTACCTTGGGTTTGCATAGCAGCCACGACAACGTGGCCGTGAATATCATCGCGCTCGCTGCGTTGCTGCAAGGTGCTCTGGGTCGATGCTACTCGATCGTAGACATCGAACAATAACTGGCCGAGTCCCCTCTGGCGAAGCTGCTCACTTAATCTTTGGGCATCGATAGAATTCATGTGCTCGGGACTAACGTCAAAGGACGAAGCAGTCTAAAGTATCGATTCAGATCAGCAACAGGCAATCCCATGGATGGACGACCACCTCGGCGCTCCCAGGTTTACCGTGTCACACGCGGTGCGGCGACCGCGCTGGCGTTAACCACGGGTGCCGGTCGAATAGCCACGCTTTGGTTGCTACCTCCGTCCGCATCAGCGCTAGTATCGGCGGGGATCGGCGCCCTTTTTCTACTGCTCGGGCTGGGATTGATGGGTAGCGCGCGTCTCAGCTTGATACTGACGGCTACCCTTTGCACTCTTTCACTGGCAATACTGGACACAACCGCGTCAACCCCGTCGATTACACTGGCTGAACGCACCCTTCTGGCTTGCGCCCTGACAGCGCTTTTATCCGATACGTTCGCCCGTTGGACTTAGTCATGCCCCTTATTGAGCCTCTCAACATTGTCATTGCGCTGCTATGCGGTATGGCTAGCCGCGCCCTCGGTTTTCCTGCCCTGGTTGGCTATTTGGCCGCCGGTTTTGTCCTTCACGAGCTGAGCATAGAAAGTGGCCCACTGCTGGCTACGCTCTCGGAGCACGGCATAACACTGATGCTATTCACCATTGGACTCAAGCTTGAGCCGCAGAAGCTGCTTGAAACCAAGGTATGGGGCACCACTCTGATCCATATGGCCATTACCCAAATAGCCATGATGGGTTTGCTGCTATCCCTTACAGCGCTACTGGCAGACTTTACATTGACTGTGAACGCCGCCGCCATCATTGCCTTCGGCTTAACATTCTCAAGCACGGTGTTTGTTATCCAAACGTTACAAGAGCGTGGCGAGCTGTCATCCAATCATGCTGCGCTCGCCATCGGTATTCTCATTGTCCAAGATCTGGTAGCAGTAGCTTTTCTGGCCCTCTCTGCGGGTAAAGTCCCGACGTGGTATGCGCTCAGTATCTTGCTGATCATCCCACTCAAACCCGCCATCCTGTATCTGTTACGAGTAGCAGGCTACGGGGAACTTCTGACACTTCTAGGATTAGCGCTAGCCATCGGCTCGGCACAAGCATCGGAATTAGTGGGTATCAAGGGTGATTTAGGCGCCCTTTTCGTGGGTGCTGTGCTTGCAGGACACCCGAAATCCAGAGCACTGGCTAATAATTTAGTTCAGCTAAAAGACCTGTTCTTAGTTGGATTTTTCTTGTCTATCGGCCTTAGTGGCTGGCCTTCTGCAACGTTGATTGGCGTCGCGGTGTTGCTGGGATTACTGGCCACACTCAAGCCTTTTTATTACTTCCCCCTCATGACCCGTTTTCACACCAGCCCACGCACCGCAGTGCTGGCCTCGGGCGCATTAGCCAATCACAGTGAATTTGGCCTCATTGTGGTATCGGTAGCAGCAGCGGTGGGCTGGGTAAACAGCGATTGGAGTGCGGCGCTGTCTATCGCTATTGCTATCAGCTTCGTATTGGCTGCACCGATCTCGGCTGCCACCCACAACATTTATTTCAAACACCGTGACCGTCTACTAGGCTTCCAAAGCGGTGCACTGGTGCAGAGTTTTGAGTCCACCAGCGATGTGCGCATTATCATTCTAGGCATGGGTCGCGTGGGCACGGGCGCCTATGAGGCACTAGCGCCCGAGTGGGGTCAACGCATTCTGGGAGTCGAGGCCATTTCCCAGCGCGTTGCGACACACCGAGAACAACAGCGACGGGTCATTCATGCAGACGCATCTGACCCCGACTTTTGGTACCGCATAAAACTGGATGAGGTCGACCTCGTGATGCTGGCACTGACCAATCACCCTGAGAATATGCTGGTGGCTGAGCTGCTGCGATCGATGAATTACGCGGGAGAGCTTGCCGCTGTCGTGCGTCACAACGATCATGCAGAAGAATTACGCGAGCGCGGTATCTCCGCTTTCAATTTATACGGTCAAGCAGGTGCAGGCTTTGCCGCTCACGCTTGCGAACTGTTGGCAGCAAGCGCCCCAAAAAATACCGATCTGCAGAGCTCAGAAGTCCCAGCAACGGCGTCTCCAAGTCAATCATGACCGCCGCTGGAGATCATTTTGCCTGCACCTTGTCATCCCCACTGGGCACTTTTTGCATTGAAGGCGGTATTGCCGGACTAACTCGATGCGGCTGGGTGGAGACGGGCTCGGTAGAAACTGGCAATGCCCGAATGGCTGATCATCCCAATGAAAACCTGCGCTCGCTCATGGAGCAATCCCAGCAGCAATTCCGAGCCTACTTCCAGGGGCAATTGCAGCACTTCGATTTACCGCTAGCACCCAAAGGCACCGCTTTTCAACATACCGTTTGGCAACACCTGCGTGACGTCCCCTACGGGCGCAAAAAAAGCTACGGCGACATTGCCAGAGCCCTCGGAAAACCGTCGGCAGCGCGTGCGGTGGGGGCTGCCATTGGCCGCAATCCCCTCGCCATTGTCGTGCCATGTCATCGGATTATTGGCGCTAACGGTGCACTTACAGGGTTTGCCAGTGGGCTCGATCGAAAACGTTGGCTTCTTGAACTCGAGGAAACGCAGGGTATCAAGCGTTAAGATCGGGGATCATGTCGTCTTTGAGCCGCTCAATGGCGTCTTTTAATCGCAGTTTTTCTTTTTTTAAGCGCTGGATAAGTAACTGGTTCTGGTAGGGCATCGACTGCAGGTCGGTAATCTTCGCATCCAAGGCTTTGTGACGGGCTTGAAGCGTCATTAGGCGCATGGCGGGCGTCATCTCATGATTGGCGGCATCGCCACCTTCGACTCCCTTGACCATGTACACCACTCCCCAACGTCGTAGATAGTGGACGTTACCCGCAAGCCACAGGGCTGACAAGTTACGGGTGTAAAAGACCTGGCCAGTCGATAGAGTCGTCGGCGCCGGCAATAAATCGCTCAACCAGCAGGCTGCGGCGCTGGTTATAACGTAGGGGCACCCCTTCGGTATCGACGACAAAACCACCTGCGGCGGTCACCAGGGCATCGCCCGCGGCGACATCCCATTCGTAACAGGGTGAGGTGCGAGGATAGATATCCGCTTCCATCTCTAATAGGGCACAAAATTTAAGGGCACTGCCTGCGTTAATGCGCTGAGTACCCGCGCCCACACGGTCGAGCTTCGACATCACGGCAGCCACCCGATCGACGTTATGACGGGCGCTGGCGAGTACTCTGAGGGGCAATTGAGGAGATAGGGTTTGCACCTGCAATAAACGGGCAGCGCGCAAACCTGCCCCATTAGCAGGACCAAGACACCATGCCCCCTGACCGGGTATACCCACATAACACTGGCCCTGCATGGGTACCGATAACAGGCCCAATACGGGACGACCCTGATCGACCAGCGCAATGTTAATAGTGAATTCGCCGGTGCGACCAATAAACTCCTTGGTGCCATCGAGGGGATCGACAATCCAACACCGCTGCCAGTCCAAGCGGTCTCCAATTTGCTCCGCCGGCGACTCCTCAGACAGTATCGGTATGTCCTGCGTCAAGCTGGTCAGCCCAGCAAAAATCAACTCGTGGGCATCGCGATCGGCCCGGGTCACCGGGCTACTATCGACCTTGCGTTCAACACCAATCTCCTCCCCGTTGTTATAGTGTTGCAGCAACAGGGCATCGACGCGCTCAGAGAGGGAAACGAGATCATCGATAAGCAGCGGAGCAGCCCCCGGCAAATGCACCGACGTGACGGGCTTGCCCGCATCGGTTATTAACTGTTCATTCATCGTAGAAGGATAGCACTGCTCATGGCCATCACTGTAGCATCCTGTCATTCGGTTCTGCGGGTCGATTGGTCTGCCATATCCACCGTGCTGCTCGATATGGATGGCACCCTACTCGATCTGCGCTTCGATAATGACTTTTGGTTGAGACAAATACCCCAAACCTATGCTGAGCATCACGGTATGTCGGTCGCTCAGGCAGAAGCCTATCTGAACCCTATCTTTCAACGAGAGGCGGGCAAACTGAACTGGTATTGCCTCGATTTTTGGAGTGGGACAGTCGGCTTCGATGTGGCGGCACTTAAGCGTCAACTCTCCCATGGCATTGGTTGGCGCCCCGAGGCCGCCGATTTTCTCGCCAAACTGCAGGCGAGCCACCGCCAAGTTGCGCTTATTACCAACGCGCACCCTGAGACACTCAAAATCAAGTTAGAGCAGGTCCAGCTCGCGACATGGTTTGATCACATTGTCAGTTCGCACCAATTCGGTGCCCCAAAAGAGTCACAACAATTCTGGCACCAGCTAGCACAAACACATCCCTTCCACCCAGGGTCGACGCTATTTATTGATGATTCTGAGGCCGTATTAAAAGCCGCCGATACCTTTGGTGTCGCCCATTTGATAACACTACGTCAGCCCGATAGTACAGGCCCCATCCGCGGTTCTACCGAATTCCCTGCGATACATCACTTCAACGAAATATTTGATGGAATGACCCATGCCGTCTAATGCGCATCCGCAACCCAGCAAACTACGCATCGATAAATGGCTTTGGGCAGCCCGATTTTTCAAAACCCGAAGCCTTGCGAAGTCGGCGATCGAAGGCGGCAAAGTGCAGATCGATGGCCAGCGGGTCAAAGTCTCCAAGGAAATTACGGTCGGTGACCGACTACTGATTAGACAGGGTTGGGAGGAAAAAGAGATTGACGTGGTGGCATTGTCGGACCAACGACGCGGCGCGTCGGTGGCCCAACAGTTATATCGGGAGACAGAGGCGAGTTTGCAGCGCAGAGCACGGGCAGCAGAAGCGCGCAAAGCGGCAGGGACCATGGCACGACCCGATCACAGACCCGACAAACATGAACGGCGTCAGCTGTCGCGGCTACGTCGACATCTTGAGCCTTGATTCGACTAGGGTAGGTAGGCTGACAAGGTGATGGCATTGCGCCCTGCGTCTTTACTGTCGTAAAGGGCTTTGTCGGCGGCGTCGATGAGATCACTGATTTCTGTTTTCATTCCCGGAACGCAGGCGACCACCCCCTGACTAACTGACACAAATTCGCCCGTGGGCGAGGATGCGTGAGGCATCTTCAGAGCAGCGACACGCTCGCGCACCGCCTCCGCAGTACTCATGGCGTCCCCCGATGTCGAGCCCGGAAGAATCATCATAAACTCCTCGCCGCCCATCCGTACCGCAAGCTCACCCGCGCGCGAGGTAACACCCATAAGCACCTCGGCAAGTTTTTGCAGCACCAAATCCCCCGATGGATGGCCGTAGGTGTCGTTGTAAAGTTTAAAGTGATCAACATCGAGCATGATGATGGCCAGGGAGAACCCTGCTCGCCGAGCACGACTAATCTCGGTTTCAAACACCTGATTGGCGCCTCGGCGATTCTTGAGTCCCGTTAATTCGTCGATAGTGGCGATATCGGCCAGTTGCTGTCGGGCCTCTTGCAACTGCTGATTCTTCAAACGAAGACTCTCAGATAGCTCAGCAAAATCGTGATTCATAGCCTCACGCTCCAAGCTAGATTGAATCATGTCACCAAAAGAGCGACTCATCCAGCCACTAGCCAGTGCCATGAGTAATGACAAAGCGGTGAGTAACGCCGCCAACATCAGATTGAAGGCGCGCACGTCGTAGTGCCATGCCAGCCACGTTGCCACCGGGATTAGGGTAGCGAATAAGTTAGCCATATAGACTTCGCGCACCACTGACGTCACGGCGACGGCTACGACAGAGATAATGGTGACGATGAGCACCAAGAGATAGAACATCTGATCGGAGAGCATACCGTCGAGCCAAAAAACGGTCCCCGACCAGACCACCCCCAGCAACACGGCGCCGGCAATTAACTCAACGTAGACTGAAAAACGACCGCGAATAAATCGCTCGCCCTCAAGGGCGCCACTCATTCGCACCGAATGCACAAGCAGCAGGGTCAACATGGCTGCTGCCCAAGATAGCAAGATGACGTCGCTGGCCTGAAACCACAACAAAGCAACAACTGCAGCCACACCAACCGCATGGGCACCTACCAACGCAAAGCGCGCATGGTGAAGGTGTAGCTCAAGCTTAGCTGCCAAAAGCTCGGCGCCCGAAATTTTACGTTGGTATAACATAGCTGTAGTTTACCGCGAGGAATCCTTTCGGCGGGAATAATGTCACATTATTGCAGAGCATTTGGCCAAAGGTGCTAAAGAGCATACAACGGCTCTAAAGACTCGACCACAGGGGGGGGGGGAATCAATCCATGGATAGCGCCAGAGCCGCAGTCGTAAGGCTATCGGTAGTTGCTTTGCTGATACCCATGGTAGTGCTGGTAGCACGACTGGGATACCACTGGTCCCTAGCCCGGCAAGTCGCGGACTGTGAGGCCATTACCCGCAGCCTTGAACAGGTCGATGGCGTGCAACGGGTAGCCTCGGGAGGCATTCTCATGCTGGGGCGCAATCATCTGGCGCGCTGGCGTGACGTCCCCGATGTGATTTTGGGCACTGATGTCGTCGTCAGAGCATCCCCGCTATACAGAACCGAGGCCATTGCGGACTGTTTTCAACGGGCAGTGGCATGGTATCAACCCAATATCACCGTGCTGCTATTAGAAATGAGTGACGCGTCTCGCGCACCCGATGATGTCTTTATGGCACTCGATAAATTACAGCGTGCCAGAGAACACTACGGGGTTTCTCCGCATCTCGTGATTATCCCGCCCCTGGATGGCCCAGCTTTTGAAGCGCAGCTAGAGCAGCTACAGGACTTCACAGTGAAGCTAGCAAGGTGGGCCAGAGCTCAAACTGGGGTGTATGTCATGCCTATTGGCACACGACTGTACGATGCCACCGGTGCTGTCGATCCAAGCCTCTATTGGCCCGATGGTGAAACACTATTTGCCGATGGCTATGATCGCTTGGAGCAGGGTCTGCGAGAAGAGCTGCGCACGACCTTTAGAAGCCAACAACTCTAGGCTCACACCCTAGAGCAAGTTGCGGTATTATCGCCCAATGTTGCAGGAGTTTCCGACAGTTGTACCCGACACCCCCTTACTCGACGCCATCGAGCGGGATCGTGATCGGCTACATCAATTAAGTGACGAGGAGTTGGTAGCCCTCGCTGCTGAGATTCGTTTGTTTCTTTTGCACAGCGTCAGCCATACCGGGGGACATTTTGGCGCCGGATTGGGGGTGGTTGAGCTCACTGTGGCACTTCACCACGTGCTCAATACCCCTGAAGACCGCCTGGTCTGGGACGTAGGGCATCAAACCTATCCCCACAAGATCCTCACAGAACGCCGCCACAACATGCAAAGTATGCGGCAAAAGGGCGGACTATCGGGTTTTCCAAAACGCAGTGAGAGCCCCTACGACACCTTTGGGGTTGGCCATTCATCCACCAGTATTTCCGCAGCCGTGGGTATGGCGATTGCTGCCCGACAACAAGGACTCGATCGTAAGACGGTGGCGGTCATCGGCGATGGTGCCATTACCGGCGGCATGGCCTTTGAGGCACTGGCCCATGCGGGTCACACCCGTCCGAACCTGCTGGTTATTTTAAACGACAATCAAATGTCGATTGGGCACAACACCGGCGGCCTCGCCACCTATTTTGCCAAAATTTGGGCCAGCCCTACCTACATTGCCTTTCGAGAAGGCTCTAAACGCATATTGGAACATGTGCGCACAGCCTGGGATTTGGCCAAGAAAACCGAAGAACAATGGAAGAGCTTGGTGGCGCCTGGCATGCTCTTTGAAGAACTGGGTTTCAACTACGTTGGACCGCTCGATGGCCATGACCTACCCCAGTTGGTACAAACACTTAAAGCAATGGCAGAACTTAAAGGTCCCCAGCTCCTGCACATTCGCACAGTCAAAGGTAAAGGCTTTGAACCTGCTGAGCGCGACCCAGTGGGTTATCACGCTATTAACAAGATCGAATCTAAACCAACGGGTGACACACAACCCGCACCCACGAAGCCAAGTCCCCCGAAATACCAAGACGTTTTCGGGCGTTGGCTGTGCGATATGGCTGAAGCCGACAATCGCCTTGTGGGTATCACGCCTGCCATGTGTGAGGGCTCGGGCATGGTGCAATTTGCCGAAGCCTACCCCCGCCGCTATTACGATGTGGCCATTGCCGAACAGCACGCAGTGACCTTTGCCGGTGGACTTGCCTGCGACGGCTTGAAACCAGTTGTGGCTATTTACTCTACCTTCCTGCAGCGGGCCTACGATCAGCTCATTCACGATGTGGCGCTACAGAACCTTGATGTGACCTTCGCCATAGATCGAGCGGGTCTGGTAGGGCAAGACGGGGCTACACATCACGGCGTTTTCGATCTCAGCTACTTGCGCTGCGTGCCCAACATCGTCGTCGCCTGTCCCAGTGATGAAAATGAATGCCGCCAACTACTGTATACCGCCTACCAATATCCGGGACCCTCTGCGGTACGGTATCCACGGGGTGCTGGCGTCGGCGTGCTCATTGAACAGGACATGACGGAGTTGCCCCTAGGTAAATCGGTCACCGTCCGCGAAGGACATAGAGTTGCCATTCTGAATTTTGGAGTATTGCTGCCAGAAGCTAGAGAAGCCGCAGATGCCCTCGATGCCACCCTCGTCGATATGCGCTGGGTTAAACCCCTCGACGAAGAACGCATTGTGGCTTTGGCCCAGCACTGTGAACGCCTCATCACCGTTGAGGAAAACTGTGTCGCAGGTGGCGCAGGCGCCGCCGTCACCGAATTACTCGCCCAGCGCAATATCGATTGTCCCGTTCGACATGTCGGTATCCCAGACCAGTTCATCCACCACGCCAGTCAAGCTCAAAACCGTATTGATGCCGGCTTGACCGCAGATGCAATCATTGCCGCAGGTACCTTGAATACCTCGTACATCACCGCCTTTAGTAACGAATTGGACTCGGTAAAGGTATCTTCATGACCGCTGAAGAACAAAAGCAGCCCGACTTACAAGAGCAGATGTCGGCCCTGTCTGATATTGTAGAGCAGCTGGAAGACCCAAACGTCAGTTTGGAGGCATCACTAGCGCTCTACGAGCAGGGTATGGCGCTGGTCAAGCGTGCTACGGCCACCCTTGAACAGGCTGAGCAGCGAGTTGCCGTGCTCACCGCAGACGGAGATCTGGAAGCGTTAGATCCATGATGCCCACCAATACACCGAATCCACTGCGGTGTGATGCACCCGTTTTAACCCAAGCCGTCGACTATGTGTTGGCGAATCCAGGTAAACAAATCCGTGCTCAATTGGCCCAAGCGAGCTATGGCTTGTTCCAACGTGAAATCAGTAGCAGCATTACGACTGTCGCAACCGCCATCGAGTGGTTGCATACCTACTCCCTTGTGCACGACGACCTACCCGCTATGGATGACGATGATTTACGTCGCGGGCAACCCACAGTCCATAAGATGTTCGATGAAGCTACCGCCATTCTGGTAGGCGATGGCCTGCAAGCCGCCGCATTCGCCAGCATAGCGGCAGATGACAGTCTTAGTGCTGTACAGCGCGTCGAATTAATAGCGCTTCTAGCCCATGCGGTAGGCTTTTCAGGCATGGTTGGTGGTCAAGCGCTCGATATTGCAGGTGAACGGCAACAACTGTCACTCGATGCTTTGAAGCAAATCCATCATCTCAAAACCGGCGCACTTATTACCGCAGCCACCGTTGCTGGCGGTATCTGCGCAGGGGCCAGCGCGCAGGATTTAGCGCAATTAAAAACGTTCGGCAAACACTTGGGCTTGGCGTTTCAAGTGACCGATGACATCCTCGATGTCACCCAGTCCAGCGAGCAACTCGGCAAAACCGCAGGCAAAGACCTGAGTTCGGAAAAGTCGACCTATGTGAGCTGCCTAGGTTTAGAGGGTGCACGGGCCGAGGCCGACAATCTTCTAGGCCATGCCTTGGCGGCTATTGCGCACTATGAAGAGCGGGCAGAGCCGCTACGGGCTATCGCCGAGCAAGTCGTCAAACGTTTGCATTGATAACAATTCAGTGCGGCGCTAACTGAGCCAACCCAACTGTAAAATCCCTGCCAACACAAGTGCCGCCCATAAACCCGCAGCCACATCGTCGAGCATAACCCCCAAGCCATTTTTCAGGTGCTTATCAAACCACGATGCCGGCCACGGTTTACCAATATCAAAGATCCTAAAGGCCGCAAAACCTGCGGTGTAAAAGAGGGCTTCGTTAACCGTGGGCGATAGCCAATACCAGGGTAACGCGACGGTAATCAGCATGCCCAGCACTTCATCGACCACGATGGCACCGTGATCGGCTTTACCCCATGTTTGTCCAGCGCGATGACTGGCTACGCTACCCAGCACTAACAACAGTGCAGCCACCAGCAGCACACCGCTAGCGGACAGCAGCCATAGCAGCAAAGCAATGAAAGGGAGTCCTGCTAACGTACCCACTGTGCCGGGGGCTACCGGCGCTAAACCCGAGCCACCCCAGGTTGCCAACAACAACAGGGGAGAATGACGAATTTGTTGCCAGCTTGGTGTAGTCACCGACGCATCACTGCTGAAAGTGGTCATATCCCCTCCCCTTAAAGGGCTCTCCATCAACGCGCACCTCTGGGGGTCCATCGGTTACGTGGCCAATGACACAACTGCCTGGTGGTGGGGATAAGTGATTTGGAAAGGTGAATGCCAATTCGTAGTCATCGCCGCCTGATAAGGCCCATGCCAACGATTGGACCTCGGGCCAATGCCGGAGGGCTTGCGACAAGGGTAATCGATGACTTTCAATCGCTAAGGTGGCACCCGAGGCCATCGCTACATGGCCCAAGTCGGCGACTAAGCCATCGGATATATCAATACTGGCATGGGCATGCTGGGCTAGCCAATCAACCAATTCAAAGCGGGGCGAAGGCGCAAAAAATCGCTGTTCAAGCCACTCTAAGGATAAATCGCTCAAACCCTTGGGAGCAGCTACAGCACCCTCGAGCAAAGACAACGCGGCAGCGCTATCACCCAAAGTACCACTCACGGCGACCAAGTCACCCGGTTCAGCGCCGCTTCGACGGCACCAGCGATCAGCTGGGGCATGACCCAACACCGTCACCGTCAGGGATAAGGGACCACGGGTCAGGTCGCCACCCACCAAAGGGAGTGATAGATCTTTGACCACCTTGCCCAAGCCCAATGAGAAACTGTGCAGCCAGAGTTCATCGGCCGACGGCAAGGTCAATGCGAGTGTCATACCCATGGGATGAGCAGCCATAGCAGCCAAATCACTCGCTGCGGCGGCAACGGCTCGATAAGCAATATGCTCAGGCAAAGTCGTCGTGGGGAAGTGTCGACCTTCTACTTGGGTATCTGTCGACACCAACGTGACATGACCGGGAGGTGGTGCTAACACCGCGGCATCATCACCAACCCCAAGCCGCACCAAAGGCCCTGCGCCGAACTGGGCAAGATAACGATAGATCAGTTGAAATTCAGACACGCCGACGGCAGCCTGCTATAAGCCCGCATCAATTTCGAGTCGTCGAAGATCCTTAGCCATCTTGTCGAGCACACCATTGATGTATCGAAAGCTGTCGGTGGCGCCAAATTTTCGAGCCAACGCCACGGCTTCGTTGATAACCACCCGATAGGGCACATCAATACGATCCCGTAACTCAAACACCCCCATGCGCAACAAAGCGCGCTCAATAGGATCGATCTCAGTAATCGGCCGGTCGAGCTTAGGGGCGTAGAGGGTATCGAGTTCGCGGGCGTGATTGGCAGCGCCCTCTAGCAACTGATTAAAATATTCGCCATCGACATGACTAAAATCATTATCAACCCTAAACTCAGCCTCGATCTCATTCAGATCAGCACCCGTCATGGACCACTGATAGAGCGCTTGTAGCGCGAAATGGCGTGCTCGACGACGCTGAGCCGCGAGTGGATTAACCACTGCCATCAAGAGTCCAGGGCACTAAAGAGATTAACCATTTCAAGGGCGCTCATGGCTGCCTCGGCGCCTTTATTACCCGCTTTGGTACCCGAGCGCTCAACCGCCTGCTCGATGGAATCCACTGTGAGTACACCGAAAGCGATGGGCTTGCCGGTATCCATTTGCACCTGTGCTAAACCTTTAGTGCACTCCCCAGCAACATAGTCAAAGTGTGGTGTGCCACCGCGAATAACCGCACCCAGCGCAATAATGGCATCACAGTCGCTGCGGCTGGCGAGTTGACGACATGCGACGGGTATTTCAAAGGCTCCCGGCACGCGCACAATGTGAAGTTGCTCGTCGGCAATACCGTGCCGACGCAAAGTATCAATTGCACCCTCGAGTAAATGCTCAACGACAAAACTGTTCCAACGGGCAACTACCAATGTATAGCGACCCTTATTGGGGCCTAAATGACCCTCGGTCGTTCGAATTCCGGACGTGCTCATACTTTACTCCTGTGTGTGATCGATTGAATCTGGGGCAACAAACGCTAGAACTTCAAGCCCGAATCCGGCCAGAGCATTGTACTTGAGAGGCGCCCCCATCAAGTGAATTTGGCCCACCCCAAGATCGTGTAAAATTTGCGCGCCGAGCCCTACCGAAGCCCAGCCCTCGGCGGGCGCCTGGGACGCCACTGGCTGCTGCCCCAGAATACGGTCAATACTGGCCAACAATGACTCTGGTGTCTCGGGGCGACTTATCACGACCAAAACCCCCCGCTCAGATTCACACACCGCACGTAAGCTAAGGTCAAAGCGCCAACTGGCACGTCCATCGAGGGTTGTACCAATAAGATCCCGGAGCACTGATGTGACATGAACCCTTACCAAGGTGGGCTCATTCTTATTGATATTGCCCCGGGACAAGGCCATGTGCACAGTTCGACCATTGATTTCACGATAAACCGTTAACTGCAATGGCCCGTGAGCTGTGTCGATCTCCCCTTCACGTACCCGTTCGATGGTCAGTTGGTTGGCTAAACGCCAATTCACTAAATCAGATAGGCGTCCTACAGGTAATTCGTGTCGCTGGGCAAAAGCGAGTAGATCATCGCCACTGGCAACATCGCCACGCTCATCCAATACGTCGGTAAATACGGCCGCCGGTGATAGCCCCGCCAATTGAGCTAAGTCGGTGGCGGCTTCAGCACGATCGGCTCGGGTCAGCACGCCACCAGCCGCAGCGGCTACGGGGAATATGTGGCCTGGCTGCACTAGGTCGCTAGCTTGCGCATCGGGGGCCACAGCCACTCTTACGGTGTGCGCTCGATCGGCGGCGGAGATACCCGTATCGATGCCCTCTGCAGCTTCAATAGAGAGGGTAAAGGGCGCTGCGGCACCATCACCCTCAACCATCAATGGCAGGTGTAAATGATCACACCGTTCGCGGGTCAAACCCAAACAAACCAAGCCACGGGCCTGGCGTGCCATAAAGGTGATGTGCTGGGCTTCACACAACTCTGCCGCCACCACGACAATGCCGGTGGC
>CBFHMA010000033.1:0-15417 GCA_965656775.1 Luminiphilus sp. | reverse complement strand
CTAGAGAGGCGGTTGATAACCGCGTCAAAGCACAAATGGAGGGGTTGGCATGACCCTAACGGAGACGACAGCTATGGCAGTAAACGAAACGCTTCGCGAGGCAATGTCGGCGGTAATGGATGGCGAGGGCACCGAGATGGACTTGGCTCGGATTCTCAAGGCCATCGAATCCGACGCCGATGCTCGGCACTACTGGCGGCGTTTGCAAGAAGCCCAAACTGTTCGCCGCACTGGGCAAGGCGCCTCCGCCATTGATGTTAGTGCTGCGGTGCAATCGGCATTAAGCACGCCGGTTACCCGTCGACGTGCTGGACCTCTAGCATCCCTCGCCGTGGCCGCTTCGGTAACCTTGGGTGTCGTTTTTGGGGGGCAAGTCCTGCTGGGTGATGCCGGCGGTGGTAGCGTGCCCGCTGTGCAGTTGCCCGGAGGAGTTGTGCCCGTGCAAGGTGTTACCCCGGTACAGGCCCGCTTCGGTGGCAGTCAGAATGTGGTAAGCACCCGTCAGCAGGGCGTAGCACAGCCCACCAGTGTGACCCGTGTTTACGAGCAGTTGGCCCGGGAGCGCATGCAACGCTTTGGCGGTCATCATGCCGAAGCAACAGCTACTATCCAGCCCAATGTGTTGGTTCCCTATGTACGTTTACCCGACGATCGACGCTAAATGGTGAGATTTGAGCTTAATTTGCACGCCGAGCCGAATGTTGATCTGTGACAGACCGCCGCGAGTGAGCATTGGTTTGCGTAGCTTCCGCCGAGCCCTATCGGGTTGTGTGGGAGGCCTATTGCTTGTCGCGAACCTGGCCGGCGCCCATGCCCAGAGCGCTGACACTGGGGCGTTGAGCAGTGATACGTCTGATGTTGGCCCAGAAACCGCCTTACCCACCTGTGGGCTGCCCGCTGAACTCGCCAATCGATTGAGACTCATGCTCGCTGCAGGGGAGCAAGTGGGGTATCGCGGCACCTTGTTAATGGAATACAGCAACGACCGAGAATTTGTGGCGGTAGACACTGCCGCTGATGGTCCGGTGCAATACACGCGCTTAAATCACTCTGACACGCCGATCCCGCAAACCGTTGCACTGCCCACGTATGGCTACCGGAGAGGTTTGTGTGAGTTGCAGCAGTGGTATTCCTTCGCTGTAGAGGCTAGCGATCAGGTAGTGGCGGGTCGCTCCACATGGCGGCTGTCTGCGCGGCCACGGGACACCTTGCGCCTTGGCTATATTATGGATATCGACCGGCTATCGGGTATGCCTTTGCGTGTAGTCACGGTTACCCCCGAGGGCCAGATTTTGGAGCGCTTTGAATTTGCCAACGTCACACTCACAGACACACCGCCGACATTTATGCCAGCAGTGTCCGCTAACAGTGCGCGCTACCGTTTTGCGGGCTTACCCCCCGGTTTTGCATTGATCGGAGAGGGCTCCGATCCGATCGATTTTTTGGTAGCCAGTGACGGCATGGCGTCGGTAACGGTATTCATAGAGGAGCAGCCAAGAGCGCTAACCGATGGCGAAGGTGTCGTTTTGCGTGGTAGCACACTCGCGTACACCCGAGGCACCGCAGACAATTACCTGATTACGGTGATGGGTGAGGTGCCCGTAGCCACCGCCCGCCTGTTGGCCGACGCTATTCGCCGGCGCCCAACGTCAGAGCCTTAGCCTTATGTTGCGTGAAACAGGAAGGGTGGTTGCCATCGCTGATGGCGCGGTGTGGGTTGAAACGGTGCGAAGTTCAGCCTGTGGGCGATGCGCCGCGAGAGCAGGTTGTGGTCACGGTGCTGTGGCCAGTTCCGGCCGCTCTACAGGGCTCATCCGAGCGCTCGAAAGTTTAGATGTTGCTGCCCGCGATTGCACCGTCGGTGATGAAGTGGCCATCGAGTTGCCGGAGGAAGCGGTGTTGCAGGGGTCCCTGCTGGTGTATGGCTTGCCGCTGATATCGGGCATAACCCTTGCGCTGCTGGCACAAACCCATTCAGAACCCCTGGCGATTCTGGGTTTCGTGTTTGGTTTGTTGGCAGGATTTGCCGTCATTCGGTGGTTGCCTGCGCTACAACATCGTCAAGAACAATTTGAACCTCGTTTGGCCGACGTTCGTAAACCTACGCAATCGGTTATCGCGCGGGCCTGAAAGCGCCGGCGGTTGGTAACTAACGATCTGTTCCAACAACAGGAGTGGTAATTCATGTACCGATGGATTTTGGCTGTCACAGTGTGTCTTGTAGGGCTTGGTGCCAGGGCTGAGTTGCCCGATTTTCGTCCTATCGTTGAAGAGGCGACCCCAGCGGTGGTGAAGATTTTGGTGGAATCAGAGGTCGAGGGCGTTCCAGGCCATGAGGATATCGAACAGTTACCCGAGTATCTGCGCCGTTTCTTTGAATATCGAATGGGTCCTCAATCCCGGCCTCGGCGCAATATGGGCTCGGGGTTTGTGGTGTCAGAAGACGGCTACATCGTCACCAATAACCATGTCGTCGAAAATGCCAGCAGTGTCGTGGTGCGCATGATCGATCGACGCGAATTCGATGCAGAAGTTATCGGTACTGACCCTCGATCTGATTTGGCACTGTTAAAAGTCGACGCCGAGGGGCTTGAAACCCTCGAATTGGCCGCCGATCGCGATATCGAAGTGGGTGAGTGGGTGCTAGCGATTGGCTCACCGTTTGGACTCGATTTCTCTGTCACAGCAGGCATCGTCAGCGCCAAAGGCCGCAGTTTGCCCACAGAAACCGGCGAAAATTATGTGCCGTTTCTACAAACTGATGTGGCCATTAACCCGGGTAACTCAGGGGGGCCCTTGTTCAATCTCGAGGGTGAAGTCGTAGGGGTTAACTCCCAGATTTTCACCCGCTCAGGCGGGTCTATTGGTCTTTCATTTGCCATTCCTTCCATGGTCGTTCGCAATGTCATTCAACAATTGCGTGACAGTGGTGAAGTGGTGCGCGGTTGGCTGGGAGTATCGATTCAAGAAGTCGATCGTGATTTGGCTGAGTCATTTAACCTAGATCGACCTCGGGGCGCTTTGGTGGCACAGGTTGGTCCCGATAGTCCCGCAGAGAAAGCCGGTTTGTTGAGTGGCGATGTCATCCTTGAGTTTGGTGGACAGCTTATCGAGTCGTCGTCCGATCTGCCCCATGTGGTGGGGCTAATAGCGCCGGGCACCGATGTTGATGTGTTGGTGATGCGTGACGGCAAGAAAAAAACGATCGAGGTCGAAGTTGGTGCGCTTGACGCCGGTGATCGTCCATCGGTGGCGGGCCGACCCCAATCGAGTCGCGCCGAGAATCCGCTGGGGCTCATGCTTGAAGCCGCCGATGCTGCAACCATGGATGAACTCGGTCTCGCCGGGGGAGTGGTGGTCTTGGAAGTGGCGCCGGCGTCACCCGCTGCGGAAGCAGGTATTGTTGGCGGCGATATTATCACCCGTTTGGGCAGCTCGGCGATCCAGGGCCTTGATGACATGACCGACGCCCTTGGCCGTTTACGCCCTGGACAATCGGTTGCTGTTCGGCTTATCCGTCGGGGTCGGCCCCTGTTTTTGGCGGTCCGAGTACCCGAACAAGACTAACGGTCACCGCCCGCTGCGGCGGGCTTATTGCCCATGCAGTTCGACCCGGACTGCGCTAGAATCCGCTCCCTGCCCAATGCGTGGATACCCCGCTTTGTGGCAGGTGAGTGCCTGCTCAATGGGGAGCGGGTAGCAACGAGGCCCCTCTGTGACCGATCTCAGCCACATTCGCAATTTTTCAATCATCGCCCACATTGACCACGGTAAATCGACCCTCGCTGATCGTTTTATCCAGCATTGTGGCGGGCTCACCGAGCGTGAAATGGCCGAGCAAGTACTGGACTCAATGGATTTAGAGCGTGAGCGGGGCATCACCATTAAGGCTCAAAGTGTCACCCTCCGGCACACTGCCCGCAACGGCGAGGAGTACCAGCTCAATTTCATCGACACACCCGGGCATGTGGACTTTTCTTACGAGGTATCTCGCTCCTTAGCCGCCTGCGAAGGCGCACTTTTGGTGGTCGATGCGGGTCAAGGGGTAGAAGCTCAATCGGTGGCCAACTGTTACACCGCTATTGAGCAGGGCTTGGAAGTACTACCCATACTGAACAAGATGGATTTGCCCCAGGCCGACCCCGATAAGGTCAAGCTCGAGATCGAGGAAATTATCGGTATCGATGCTACCGACGCCTGCCCTGTGAGCGCTAAAACGGGTATGGGTATTGAGGATGCGCTTGAGTATCTGATCGAGAAAATACCGCCACCGGAAGGTGACCGGGATAAACCCCTTCAGGCGCTGATTATTGACTCCTGGTTTGATACCTATTTGGGTGTTGTATCGCTAGTGCGTGTTAAGCAGGGCACCTTGAACAAGCGCGATAAATTTCTAGTGCGCTCGACGGGTAAGCAATACAGCGCCGATATGATTGGTGTGTTTACACCGCGGCGCACCGAGACCAAAACCCTGCTGGCAGGGGAGGTTGGGTTTGTGGTCGCCGGTATTAAAGACATTAAAGGTGCGCCGGTGGGCGACACGCTCATTGCCAGTAACGCCCCGGATACCGCTGCGCTACCGGGCTTTCAAAAAGCCAAGCCACAGGTTTACGCGGGTATTTTTACGGTTTCGTCCGATGACTACGAAGACTTTCGTGATGCTTTGGGCAAGCTGACCTTAAACGATGCCTCACTGTTCTACGAACCGGAAACCTCTGACGCGCTAGGTTTCGGATTTCGATGCGGTTTCTTGGGCATGCTCCATATGGAAATTATCCAGGAGCGTCTCGAGCGCGAATACGACCTCGATTTAATCACCACAGCCCCTACCGTGATTTACGAAGTGCTCAAGAAAGACGGTACGTTGGTGAATGTAGACAACCCGTCTAAGCTGCCCGACGTCGGTGATATCGATCAAATGCGCGAGCCTATTGCTCGATGCACCATGCTCACGCCACAGGAATATTTGGGCTCGGTTATTACCCTGTGCATTGAGAAGCGCGGTGCACAAGTGGATATGCAGTACCTAGGCCAGCAGGTTCAGGTGATATTTGATATCCCCATGGCCGAGGTGGTGTTGGATTTCTTCGATCGATTGAAATCCGTAAGTCGCGGCTACGCATCGCTCGATTATGGTTTTGAGCGGTTTGAGGCGGCACCGTTGGCACGCCTTGATGTACTCATTAACGGCGATCGGGTGGACGCTCTAGCGGTTATTGTCCACAGGGACCAAGTTCAAAGTCGTGGCCGTGTACTGACAGAAAAAATGAAAGATCTCATCCCCCGTCAAATGTTTGATGTGGCTATACAGGCTGCAGTCGGTGGTAAAATCGTGGCTCGACAGACGGTGAAAGCGCTGCGTAAGAATGTAACGGCTAAATGTTATGGCGGCGACGCAACACGTAAAAAGAAGCTGCTAGAGAAACAGAAAGCCGGTAAAAAACGAATGAAGCAGGTGGGGAATGTTGAAATTCCCCAATCAGCGTTCCTCGCTGTGCTGCAAGTAGATTAATGAAGCCCGACGACGGAGCGCCTTTTGAATATTGATTTCCCTCTTGTTTTAGTGATCTTGGTTTTTGGCAGCGGTTTTATTTGGTTGCTTGATACGCTAATCACCGCAAAGCCTCGGCGTGCTCGCCTAGCGGCGTTGAAGCAGCAGTATCCCCAGTGGCAGGTGGCCAACAGCAGCGATGCTGCGGCTTTTGCAGGCGCCGTCAGGGCCTCCGCAAGTGAGCCACTGATTGTTGAGTACTCTCGTTCATTCTTCCCGGTGTTGGCCGCGGTCTTTGTATTGCGTTCGTTTTTATTTGAGCCGTTTCAAATACCATCGTCGTCTATGGTGCCGACCCTAGAAGTCGGTGACTACATCCTGGTCAACAAGTTCACCTATGGCATTCGTTTGCCCGTTGTACGTAACAAGGTAGTTGATGTTGGCAGCCCCGAGCGGGGTGATGTCATGGTGTTTTTCCCGCCCCACCAGAACAAGACTTATTACATCAAACGCGTCATTGGGATCCCCGGTGACGTTATTGAATATCGCAATAAACAGCTGTCGATCAACGGTATACCGGCGCCTACAGAATGGCTCGAACCTGAGCCGGGCACTAGGCCGGGCATCCGTGTTGCTGAAGAGCAAGTTGGTGGCGAAGATCATTTGATGCAAATTGACACCAATCGTCCCACTCGTGATTTTGCCGTTCGGGTCAAGCCGGGTCATTACTTCATGATGGGCGATAACCGCGATAATTCCAGCGACAGCCGCGTTTGGGGTCAAGTCCCCGAGAAGGATATTGTGGGTAAAGCCGTGGCGGTCTGGATGCACTGGGAGTCTTTTTTCTCGGTCCCGAGTTTTGGCCGAACAAGCTGGATCCAATAGCCCATGGCAAGGCTTGTGACAGCCCTCGGACAGCGTCGACTCGGCGGTCAGCGTGGCTTCAGTTTTTTCGGTATGGCATTGGTTATCTGCTTGTTTGCCGGCACATTGGTGCTGTTGTTACGGATCCTACCTCCCTATATCGAATACCGAGCGGTAAATGATGTCATCAACCGTGCTGCCGCTGACTACAACCCCGACCGCGACTCCCTTAATGATTTGCGAGTGCGCATTCGTAAACTGCTGATGACATCGCAGGTGTACGACATTACGGCCGATGATATCGACCTTTACCGCGATAAAGGCCGAGTTGTCATTGATGCCAATTACGAAGTGCGATTTCACTTATTATGGCGGCTCGAGGGTGTCATGGTATTCGACGATCTGGTAGTGACGGTTACCAGCAGTGATTACCAGTGACGTCTGCAGGCCCGCAGTTGCGTTTGGTGCAATTACAGCAGCGGATCGGCTATGAGTTTCGCGACAGCGCGTTGCTGAAACTGGCACTTACCCATCGTAGTGCTGCCAAAGAGAACAATGAGCGCCTCGAGTTTTTGGGTGATTCCCTTATCAATCATGTGGTGGCCGAGCGTTTGTTCCTTCAGTTTCCGGCAGCACGGGAAGGACAGCTGAGTAGATTACGAGCCAAACTGGTGCGCGGGACCTATCTTGCAGAAATTGCTAATCAACTCGATCTTGGTAGTGATCTCATTTTAGGCACCGGTGAGCGCAAGGGCGGTGGTCGTCATCGAAGCAGTATTTTGGCTGACACCCTTGAGGCTTTAGTGGGTGCCATCTTTCTTGATGCGGGCTTCGCCGCCGCTCGCGATACCATTATGGTGTGGTTTGCTGAGAGTTTTCATGGCCTGACTCTTAGTGACGAGCGCGATGCGAAAACCCGACTACAAGAGTGGCTCCAAGGCAAAGGTTTTGAATTGCCCACCTACACACTCATTGATGTTCAAGGTGCCGATCACGAGCAAGTCTTTTTTGTTCACTGCCACGTGGCTCCCTTACAGGAACCTGTGATCGGGCAGGGTAAAAGCCGCCGTCAGGCAGAACAAGACGCCGCCAAAGGCACGCTGGAGAAACTCGATGAGTAGTGAGCACCCAAGTCGCTGTGGCTATATTGCTATAGTGGGTCGTCCCAATGTGGGCAAATCGACGTTGCTCAATTACCTGTTGGGTCAAAAGCTCAGTATTACATCGCGTAAACCTCAGACAACACGTCATCAAGTGTTGGGTATTGTCACAGAGGGTGACGATCAAATGATTTTCGTCGATACCCCGGGCATGCATCAAGAGCAACCGAAAGCGATCAATCGGTTTATGAATCGAGCGGCGACCAGCGTCTTGGGGCATGTCGATGTGGTGTTATTTCTGGTGGATCGAACGCGCTGGACCCCCGAGGATGACTTGGTGGCTCGGGCTTTGGAAGAGGTGAAAGCGCCCGTTGCACTGGTGATCAATAAGATCGATATGCTCGAGGATCGCAATGTCTTGCTGCCCTGGGCTGAGTCTTTAAGTGCCCAAAATCGATTCGATGCGGTTATTCCCATATCGGCCCTGCGCGCCAATAATCTTGAGCAACTGCGCCAGTACATCCGCAGTCATCTGCCCGAGGCGCCTCATTTTTTCCCCGACGATCAGATTACCGACCGTACCGAGCGTTTCCTAGCCGCCGAATTTATTCGTGAAAAAATCGTCAGGCAGCTTGGGGATGAACTGCCCTACAGCACGGCAGTTGAGATCGAGGCTTTTCGCCAAGAAGGCAAAGTGCTGCACATTGATGCCTTGATCTATGTCGAACGGGATGGTCAAAAGAAGATAGTGATCGGCGATAAAGGGTCACGTTTACGGGCCATTGGTACTGACGCGCGTAAAGACATGGAGCAGGCTTTCGATAGCAAGGTCATGCTGAAGCTGTGGGTCAAAGTGAAATCGGGGTGGTCTGACGACGACCGTGCACTGCGCTCACTTGGCTATGAAGACCGTTGACACAGCATGGCGGAGGGGCCTGAGCCAGCCTGGGTACTGCATCGTCGAAGCTATGGCGACAACGGTTTGCTCATCGAGTTGCTGGGCCTGACTACCGGGCGTTTCTCTGCGGTCGTGCGCGGTGCTCGTCGCAAAGCACACGGCGGCAGCGTGGTGGCATTATTGCAACCTTTCAGCCCGTTGTTGGTCGCCCCCCGGGGGCGTGCTGAGCTGAAATCATTGCACCAACTAGAAAGTGCTGGACCTCGCTTGCCCCTGTCCGGGTTGCCGTTACTGTCGGGCTTGTATCTGAACGAATTACTGATCCGCGTGCTGCCACGATTTGATGCAAACCCATCGCTGTTTGCCTCTTATGGGACGGCACTAGAGCGCTTGTCAGCTGTCGGCCCTTCTTCATCCCCTTGTACGACTGCAGACGGTGCTGCCGTCCAGAGCGGTACCACGGGACTTTCCTTACCCGCAGAAGAGGCACTACGGCGCTTTGAATTGGCATTGCTGACGTCCTTGGGTTATGCCGTAGAGTTCGATCGAGACAGTGACGGGGACGTTATTGAAGACCCGTTTCTTTACACCTTCGATCCTGCCTTGGGTTTTCAGCGCTGTGTCTTTAGTGAGGCTGAGGCGTCTCTGGCAGGGCCTGGCCGCTATGGGGGGCGCCAGTTGCTAGCCATCGATCATTGGCTGTCCCATCATACGGTTCTCGATGAAGACTGCCGTCAGCCCCTAAAAACTATCACACGCGTAGCACTTGCCGTGCTACTGGGTGATAAGCCCCTGCGGGCTCGGGAGCTGGCGCGCCAGCATATGGTGATGGCTGGGGGCACACAAACTAAGCTGGAGCTTGCCAGTGATCAGCAGGCTAGCCGCCTCTTCGGAGAGATAACGGAATGATTGGAATTGGCACCGATATTCTATCGATTGAGCGCATGGCCATCGCCCTTGATCGCACCGGTGTGAGATTAGCGCACCGAGTGTTGGCCCCCGAGGAGCGCGAGCGTATTGATGGCACCGATGCGTGTGCCTTGGGAAAGGCGTTCGCCGCCAAAGAAGCGGTGGTCAAGGCGCTGGGCACGGGTTTTCGGCAGGGTATTGGCTGGCACGACGTGCGCATCGATCGCGACACCCTAGGACGCCCGGCGGTGACGCTGCACGGTGCCGCCGAGCAGCGACTGCAAGCCCTGGGTGGTAGTCAGGTTTTGTTATCGCTATCGGATGAGCGCGATTACGTGGTGGCTTTTGCTGTTGTCAGTTGAGATCACTAGTATGGCTGAATCAGGGGCTTATCAGGCGTACAATACCCACTCGGTTGGCTCAGCTTCATGGCGGCCTCGCCACCGAGATACCGTACCATTGCATTGGCCCTTTACAGCCGACGCTCTCTAGCGACAGCGAACTTTTTTACAGCAGGAATCCTGCCGATGACCGATAGCGCATCACTTGCCAGCAGCATCGACTACCCCACCATTGAAAGTGTCATAGGTGAAACCCCTTTGGTGCGCTTGCAGCGGATGCCGGGTCAAACCAGTAACACGATTCTTGCGAAGCTAGAGGGTAATAACCCAGCGGGATCGGTAAAAGATCGTCCTGCCATGAGTATGATTGCAGAGGCTGAGGCACGGGGTGACATCGCGCCGGGCGATACGCTCATTGAGGCCACGAGTGGCAACACCGGTATTGCCCTTGCTATGGCAGCCGCCATTCGGGGGTATCGCATGGTGTTGATCATGCCCGCCCATATGAGCAGTGAGCGCAAGTGGGCAATGGCTGCCTATGGTGCCGAGCTGATTGAAGTGACCTCTGAGCAGGGTATGGAAGGTGCCCGAGACCTGGCCCTTAGCATGGCAGCTCGAGGTGAAGGTAAAGTGTTGAATCAGTTTGCGAACGCCGACAATCCCTTGGCCCATTACAAGGGAACCGGTCCCGAGATTTGGCGCCAGACCCGTGGCACGGTCACCCACTTTGTCAGTTCTATGGGTACCACCGGCACCATCATGGGTACCTCGGCGTACCTTAAGCAGATGAACCCCGCGATACAAATCATTGGTTTGCAACCTCAGGATGGTTCACAGATTCCCGGCATTCGACGTTGGCCAACCGAATACTTGCCCTCTATTTATGACGCTGCCCGCGTCGATCGGGTTATCGATATCTCGCAGCAGGTATCCGAGCAGACCATGCGTCGGCTGGCGCGGGAGGAGGGTATTTTTGCAGGGGTATCCTCTGGGGGCTCGATTAGCGCAGCACTGCAACTCAGTGGTGAGCTTGAAAATGCCACCATTGTTGCCATCGTCTGTGATCGAGGCGACCGTTACTTATCGACCGGCGTTTACGCAGACGCCGAGCATTAGGGGGCACAACTGAATGGTACAGGTGCGCCAGCTACCCGATACCGAGACGCTCAATACCCCAGCTCTGCGCGAGTGGCTTGAAGCCTTGCCGTTGTCCCTAGATGACGGGGAAATTGAACGCCTTCAAGGGGTCATCGCCGATGTTCAAGCCCTCGACGAAGAGGGGTCAATACCCACTGCCGATTGGGCGGGACAGTCCGATCCCGTCACGGTAGGGCTCGAAATCCTGCATATCCTCGCAGAGTTGCGGCTGTCCCCCGATGTGCTCATTGCGGGCCTCATCTACCGCCCTGTTCGAGAGCAACGCATGACGGTGGAGGTGGTCGCAAAGCGCTATGGCGACAGCGTGAGCACGCTCATTGATGGTGTCTTAAGGATGGCCGCGGTGAGCGAACTGACCGGCGCCAGCGACGCTCCGGTACTCGGGCAATCGGCCACCCCCAATGTCAATATTCGCCGGATGTTAATTGCCATGGTCGATGACGTGCGAGTGGCACTGATCAAGCTAGCCGAACGCACCGTGGCCATGCGGGTGCTTAAAACTGCGTCCCCAGAACAACGCCAGCGTATCGCCGGGGAGGTGTTTAATGTTTACGCACCTCTGGCCCATCGATTGGGTATTGGTCATCTTAAGTGGGAGCTAGAGGATCTATCCTTTCGCTATACCCACGAGGAGGCCTACCGACGTATTGCCAAACTGCTCGATGGGCGTCGATTGGAGCGAGACGATTTTATTGAGCGGGTTTGCAGCGAGCTGACGCGGGCCTTATCTGACGCGGGTTTGGTATTCGATATATCGGGTCGCGCTAAACACATCTACAGCATTTGGCGAAAAATGCAGCGCAAAGGCATTGGGTTTTCCCAGGTCCATGACATCAGGGCCCTGCGCATTTTGGTCGACACGGTTCAAGACTGCTACCACACCCTGGGGATTGTGCACGGGATTTGGCGCAACATACCCAATGAGTTCGATGACTACATTGCCAATCCAAAAGATAACGGATACCGATCTTTGCATACGGCGGTGATCGGCCCCGAGGGCAAGATTCTCGAGGTGCAGATACGCACCCATAACATGCATGAAGAGGCGGAACTGGGCGTCTGTGCCCACTGGCGTTACAAGGGTAGCGACAGCGTGAGCCAGCAGGCACGTGACACTTACGAGGAAAAGCTCGCTTGGTTGCGCCAAGTGCTTGAGTGGCACGAGACGGTGGGTGACGATGGCGAAGTAGCCGAGCAATTTAGCTTCGATTCAGCCCAAGACCGGGTCTACGTGTTCACCCCCAAAGGCGATGTGGTGAGTTTAATCCACGGTGCTACTCCCCTCGATTTCGCCTACCACGTACACACGGAGGTGGGTCATCGTTGTCGAGGTGCCAAGGTGAACGGTTCCATTGTGCCCTTAACGTATTGCCTCAATACCGGTGAGCGAGTCGAGATATTGACCGGCAATGAACCACGCCCCCGCCGAGACTGGCTGCTGAGTGGTTCCGGGTATTTGCGTACCAACCGGGCGCGAGCCAGTGTTCAACAGTGGTTTAAAGCCCAGACCCGGGACGATAATGTCGCCGCAGGGCGGGCCCTAATCGATCGTGAATGTGCCCGACTGGCGCTAACATCCCTCGACTACAAGGCCATAGCACGCCAGTTAGGGCAGCCAACGGTAGACGATTTATTCGCCGCTATCGGTGCGGGTGATTTAACCGCTGGGCAGTTGCTGCGGGCAGCTCAGGCTGTGACCGGCACAACGCCCGATCATTCATTGCGTGTGGTTGCACCGACTCGACCTCCCCATAGCGGCGCCATTCAGATCGATGGTGTTGGCAATATGCTGAGTCATTACGCCCGCTGTTGCATGCCCGTACCTGGCGATCGTATCGAAGGCTACATCACCCGATCTCGGGGTGTCAGCGTCCATCGGGCCGACTGCGCGCGGCTGCTATCGCTGCACGAAGAATCCCCCGAGCGCATCATTGCGGTATCGTGGGGTGGTGTTGACGAAGAGCGTTTCGAAGTCGACATTGCTGTACACGCCTATGACCGTCAGGGATTGCTCGCTGACGTGACCGGCGTTATGGCACAAGCGCGAGTCAACGTCACAGCTATCAATACCTACAGTGATCGCAGTGATAACACCGCTCACATGCAGGTTCGCTGCGAAGTGGACTCGATCGAGGCGTTGGCTAGGGTGTTAGGTAAACTAGGGCAGCTTGATAACGTCATTACTGCACAGCGAGTCATAGCCTCATGACTGATGGAACAGCCTTGGGCAATGCCGACGCCCTTTACAGCCTAGCGGATTTGATGCGGGTTATGGCTCGACTGCGTGATCCCAAGGATGGCTGCCCCTGGGATCTTGAACAAGATTTTCGCAGCATCGTGCCCTCGACCATTGAAGAGTGTTACGAGTTGGCCGACGCCATTGAACGGGATGATTTGCCGCACATTGCCGAGGAATTGGGTGATGTGTTGTTCCAGGTGATTTTTTACAGTCAACTGGGTGTCGAGCAGGGTGCCTTTGATTTTCACGGTGTGGTCGATACCCTGGTCCGAAAATTAATTCGTCGGCATCCCCATGTCTTTGCTGAGGGTGCTATCGAGGGTCGGCTCAATACCGCAATAAGCCCCGCTCAAGTTAAGGCTAACTGGGAGGCAATTAAGCGCGAGGAGCGCGCCGGCAAAGCGCGCCACGGTGTTTTAGACGACATCCCCGTGACTTTGCCTGCATTGCAACGGGCGCAGAAATTACAGAAGCGCGCCGCAACCGTTGGCTTTGATTGGCCAACTCTCGACGCCGTGCTCACCAATCTAGAGGGTGAAATAACCGAGTTGCGCGATGCCCTCGCCGGTGGCAATGATGGACATATCAGCGATGAATTTGGCGATGTCTTGTTCAGCGTTGTGAACCTTGGTCGGCACTTAGGCTTCGATGCCGAAACTGCCTTGAGACACGCAAATACTAAGTTTGAAAGGCGTTTTAACGCCATGGAACGTGCCGCTCTCGATGGGGATAGTGAGCTTGCTGGCGAGTCCATGAGCCAGCTGCAAGCGCGCTGGGAGCAGGTGAAGTCGTCTGAATAGCGCTTGTCACACCGTGACAGCCTGTGTAGCTTTACGCCCCAGACCACATCGCACGATGTACTGCCCGTAACTTTCAAGGAAGCTCTCCATGCGAATAATTCTTCTCGGGGCACCGGGTGCCGGTAAGGGAACCCAAGCCAAGTTCCTGTGCGACCACTTCGATATCCCACAGATCTCAACCGGCGACATGCTGCGTGCGGCGGTTGCCGCCGGCACGGAGCTTGGCAAGCAAGCCAAAGCCATTATGGATGCCGGCGGTCTGGTGTCTGATGACATCATCATTGGTCTCGTTAAAGATCGTATCGCCCAGCCCGATTGCGTTAACGGTTGTCTGTTTGACGGTTTCCCGCGCACCATTCCCCAAGCGGAGGCAATGGTCGCTGAAGATATCGCCATCGATCACGTCATTGAAATCGACGTGGATGATGAAGAGATTGTGGCGCGCTTGAGCGGGCGCCGCGTGCACCCTGGCAGCGGCCGTGTGTATCACGTCAGCCACAATCCGCCCCAGCAGGACGGGGTGGACGATGAAACGGGTGAGCCGTTGATTCAACGCGACGACGACAAGGAAGAGACGGTGCGAAAGCGTCTCGATGTATACCAGCAACAAACACAGCCCTTGGTAGCGTTCTATCAAGCACTGGAAGGACCCAGTTATCATCGGGTCGCCGGTGTCGGCTCGGTCGATGAAATCACCGGACGTATCCGGGTGTTGCTTGGTTGATTCCCGCGGACCCTGCGCATCCCAGTGCAGGGTCTTTGATACTCAGCTCGGTGGTTTAAGGTCTTAGCCTCGCTAAATCGACAGATGTATCCACGTCTGCACCGGAATCGGTGAGGTCTACTGGTGATAAGCCTGTTACTTCAATTAACTGCAACAGACTGCCCTGTGGCTTAAACACAGGCACTTTTGCTGTGTTGATGAGTATGCAGGGGGTGTGACGGCCACGGTCTGTGGCGTGACTGCCGGCGCCGCGTCTACCCTTTTGGTCATCATCCTCGGTGTCAAACGATGCGGCATTGAGTAGTTTTTCGATACCCGTTACTGGCAGTTGCCACTGATCACAGGCCAAGGTGAGTAGCCAGTCTGTAGTGCAGGCCGCCAGCAAGGCAGCAATTCCCGCGCTGGGTCCTGCATGCAATTGCCTGTCACACAACAGTCGATCCGCGTAGTGTTGGTAGAAGTGACTGTTACGGGGGCAGTTGATGAGGGTGTCGACCCAGGCTAGCTCGGGTACAGCAACGAGGTTACGGCGAACGCTGCTTAGGAGTTGTGCCACGAAGGGCTCGCCCTCGAACACGAGCATGCCTTTGTCGCGACCACCCAAACGGGTCCCTTTGCCGCCCGCTAAAATGCCGACTGTCAGGGTCTTCACGCTGCACATCTCCCTTAAGCTGTGGGATGATAGTCCTTTGAGTTTACCGGATCTTTTTCCTTCGCCATGCGCGCCGTTCTTGCCATTGATACCTCTACCGACGCTTGCACCGTTGGCCTCGCGACCCTGCAAGGGGCCGCTGAAGCACACCGCTTACTGCCCCGCGCCCATAATCAGCACCTGTTGGCTATGCTGGATGAGGTGCTGGCCGGTATGCCCCTGTCGTCGATAACGGGTTTCG
>CBFHMA010000032.1:0-15820 GCA_965656775.1 Luminiphilus sp. | reverse complement strand
GTGACCCTTCGCAAGTTCTTCGAGAACGGTTTCGATGTTCAGGCGGGCTATGCTTACACAGATGCGGAAGACGTCAGCCCAATGACTTCGTCAGTGGCTGGGTCTAACTTTAGTAACTTGTCGCTGAACTCCATCGTGGAGCCCGAGGCAGCTACCTCAAACTACGTAGTACCCCACCGCTTTACCGCGAAGATCGGTTACCGTACTGAACTGTTCGGGGACAATGAAACCCGCATCAGCCTGCGTGCCTATGCTCAGGAAGGTCAGCCACAAAGCTACGTAATGGGTTCCCAGGACCTAGAGGGTGATGGCTTCTTCGGACGTCACCTCCTGTACGTACCTACAGGTGCCGATGATCCGAATGTGGTTATTGCTGATAGCTTCGATTACGCAGCCTTCGAGGCGTGGCGCCAAGGCGAAGGTCTGGGCACCGGCCTGCAGCAGCGAAATGCTCAGCACGCCAAGTGGAGCTACCGTCTTGATTTACGTATCGATCAGGAAGTACCCCTGTACGACGACATCAAGGGCTTGTTCTACGTGAAGATCTTCAACCTTACAAACCTGCTCAACAGCGATTGGGGTAAAGACAACCGTGCCCAATTCTTCTCGGTGCAAGTGGTTGATTCCTCAGTTGATGAGCAGGGCCGTTACGTATTCGAGGAGTTCACCGAGCGTGACATCAATGATCTCAACGAGATCGGCTCGTTGTGGGAAGCACGTATGGGCTTCTCAGTACGCTTCTAACACTAAGTAAAGCGGTATTGCAGGGCGCCCTCGGGCGCCCTTTTTTTGTCAGGCTCTCGGGTTGAAGAGGGTTCAGCGGTTACCTGGCTCCGTCAATGGTGCCCCCACTAGGCGCAAATACAGAAAATTTCAAGTCGCGAATATCCTGCGACAACCCCGTACAATTGCCAGCCTATGATTAGTCCGCACCCTTGGTGCCATTTAGTTGGAACCCCCGCTGTCATGTCCCCATTGCTGAATCAGCTCGCTCAAGAGCTCGCCGTCCCCGTTCGTCATATTGCCGCTACCGTTGCGCTGCTAGATGAGGGCGCCACCGTGCCCTTCGTGGCGCGCTATCGAAAGGAAGTCACTGGAGGGCTTGATGACACCCAGTTGCGTACCCTTGAGCAGCGCCTGGATTACCTGCGCGAGTTAGAGGATCGCCGGGGTGTTATCCTCAATAGTATTCGAGAACAGGGCAAACTCACCGACGAGCTTGAGGCCAAATTATTGGCGGCCGACAGTAAGAGCCGGCTTGAAGACTTGTATCTGCCTTATAAACCAAAGCGACGCACTAAAGGCCAGATAGCCATCGAAGCGGGCCTGGAGCCCTTAGCTAATGGTTTGTTTGAAAACCCTAATCAGGTTCCCGAGACCTTAGCAGAGGCCTTCGTGAATGGTGATGCGGGCGTTGCAACGGTCAAGGAAGCGCTCGACGGGGCACGTTACATCCTTATGGAGCGTTTTGCGGAAGATGCCGATCTGATTGCACGTCTGCGCGCCATGTTGTGGCAAGACGGCGAGCTTGTGGCGGCTGTCGTCGCCGGCAAGGAGGCTGAGGGTCAGAAATTCAGCGATTATTTTGAGCACCGAGAGCGCTTATCCACTACCCCTTCTCACCGGGCTCTGGCCATGTTCCGTGGCCGCAGCGAGGGCGTGCTCAATCTCCGCATCGAGTTGCCCGGGGAAGCCGAGGTCGATACTCATCCTGCAGAGGGTGTGGTGGCCCGTCACATTGGACTGGAGTATGTGGGGCGCGCCGCTGAACGCTGGCTTATGGAAGTGGTGCGCTGGACTTGGAAGATAAAGCTGTACTTACACCTAGAGCTCGATCTTTTTGGACAGCTCCGTGATCAGGCCGAGACCGATGCCATCGGGGTCTTTGCCGCCAACCTGAAAGACTTGTTGTTGGCGGCCCCTGCGGGCCCTAGAGCCACTATTGGTCTAGATCCAGGGCTACGTACCGGGGTCAAGGTGGCAGTAGTCGATGCCACCGGCAAGGTGGTTGATTACAACACCATTTACCCAACGGCGCCCCAGCGCAAGATCGCCGAAGCTGAGGCCGTGTTGTTGGCGCTTATCGACAAGCATGAGGTCGAACTCATTGCCATTGGTAACGGCACAGCGAGTCGGGAGACCGAGAAATTTGTCGTCGATATGTTGAAGCAGCATGGGCGGCACAAAGTATCTAGCGTGATGGTCAACGAGTCGGGCGCGTCTATCTACTCGGCCTCCGCCTTTGCCGCGCAAGAACTGCCCGATCTGGATGTGACGATTCGTGGTGCCGTGTCTATTGCTCGACGCCTGCAGGATCCTCTTGCCGAGTTGGTAAAAATAGAGCCCAAGTCGATTGGCGTCGGCCAATACCAGCACGATGTGTCTCAGGTTGCTTTGTCTCGCTCCCTCGATGCGGTGATTGAAGATTGTGTGAATGCGGTCGGCGTCGACGTGAATACGGCATCAAGCGCGCTGTTAAGTCGCGTCTCGGGTCTCACTACAGCCACCGCGGCCAATATGGTCAGTTATCGTGACCAGAATGGGATGTTCACCAGTCGTGACGATTTGCGCGCCGTGCCGCGTATCGGCGACAAAACCTTCGAGCAGGCGGCGGGTTTTTTACGGGTTATGAACGGTAGCAACCCCCTCGATCGTTCGGCGGTGCATCCGGAATCCTACCCGGTAGTCGATCAGATGGCGGCACAACTTGGGTGCGAGCCTAGTAACCTGTTGGGCAACTCAGCTTCGTTGGGCAGAGTGAAACCCGAGCAGCTGGTGACGGACGCCATTGGCTTACCCACCATCACAGATATTTTGCGAGAACTGGAAAAGCCCGGCAGGGATCCGCGGCCTGAATTCAAAACAGCTCGCTTCAAAGAGGGCATTGAAAAACTCTCGGACCTACAACCCGATATGGTGCTAGAAGGTGTGGTTACCAATGTCACTAATTTCGGTGCGTTTGTGGATATTGGCGTGCATCAAGATGGATTAGTACATATTTCGGCACTGGCAAATCGCTTTGTGAAGGACCCCAGGGAAGTGGTGAAGGCCGGCGATATTGTGCGCGTTAAGGTGATGGAAGTGGACGTGCAGCGCAAACGTGTCGGGCTGAGTATGCGTCTAGATGACAGTGCTGAATCGGTCAAAGACGGTGGTGCACAGGCTGCCAATGGAAAACCCAATGGCGCGAGTACGCGCCGCCAACATAAGGGTGGTGGTCGAGATGCCGGGCGTCAAGGGCCAGCACACGGGCAAAAAGGTGGGAGCCAGGCTGCGGCCTCAACCACTGGGTTTGCCGAGGCTTTTGCAAATGCGAAGAAGACGCGGCGCTGATTAGTGGTGCGTGCATCTGCGCATAGCACTATTATGTAGGTGGGGTGAATTCGCGGCAGAGTTAAGTCGACATGACAAAAACAACAATAAGTCGGGGATACGCTGATGCCCATAGCCCAAGACTGGCCCGTGGTGTTGTGGTGCTTGCGGTTATAGCAGCCTATATATGTCTTATCGACCGGGTTGCCATGTCTATCGCCATTATCCCCATGGCAACGGAATTCGGTTGGTCTCCAGCTCACCAAGGTAGCGTCATGGCGGCGTTCTTTGTTGGCTACGTGGTGTTACAGCTTCCGGCGGGATGGTTGTCAGATCGACTGGGTGGCAAATGGGTACTGGGTATTGGCGTAGTGGCCTGGTCTCTATTCACCCTATTAACACCCAGCGCCGCGAGCATTGGCCTGGCCCTGTTGTTCTGTTGTCGTTTTTTCATGGGGGTCGCGGAATCGGTTACCTGGCCGTCCATTTACAATTTATTTACGCTGTGGGTGCCCGATCAGCAGCGCGGTTTTGCGGTTGGTTTACTTAATTCGGCTATTTCCGGCGGCACCATTATCGCGCTAGTCATGACACCGTGGCTTATCGATTTCGGTGGGTGGCGTTTTGCTTTTTGGGCCTATGGCACGCTGGGTCTCATGTGGTTTGTGGTCTGGGCGCCACTCATTCCTAATCGACGCTCAGTAGCCTCGGTCGACGGCGATGACACGGCTACCTATCGATCACTGACTGTGCGCAATGCCCTGGCCTCAAGGCCGGTCATCGCCATGATGGTGGCGCACTTTTGCACGAATTGGCTGATTTACTTATCACTGGCGTGGCTGCCTACTTTTCTCAATCAGGCACATGCCGTACCCCTCAGTGATGTAGGTTACTGGGTGGTGCTGCCGTTTCTGGTATCAACCCTTGCCACACCGTTAACAGGACGTTTTGCCGATCGCTTAATTGCGCGGGGGGTTACTCGATTAACGATACGCCGGGCTATGCAGTGCACAGCGTTGTTGGGGGTGGCGGCTGTATTCTCGTTGGTGGGCTACATCGAGCAGGTGAGTGTGGTGGTGGCACTGTTCTGTCTGGGTAATTTAGCCGCATCAGGTGCGGTGGCCGGCATTGGCGCCAACCCCATGGAGCTGGCACCCCAGCATGCTGCGACCCTGTATGGTGCGTCCAATGCGCTGGCATCGTTGGGTTCGGCGGGCGCGGTATTTGTGGCTGGGCAAATTTTGGAAAACACCGGTTCATGGACGTTGGTCTTCCAAAGTGCTGCGGTCGTTGGCATTGTAGGCGCCCTTGTCTATTACCTGTGGAGTGGCGTCGAACGCCAGTTCTGAAACCACGCCCATCTATCTCGAAAAGGAGTTGAAGTCCCGATGAAACCAGAGACCATTGCCCTACACGAGGGTTATCACGGTGATCCAGCCACCAACGCCGCCACCACCCCTATTTATCAAACGACTTCGTTCACCTTTAATGACACCCAGCACGGTGCTGACCTGTTTAATCTCGCGGTGCCCGGCAACATCTACGCTCGTATCATGAATCCCACCAATGCGGTGCTGGAGGCGAGAGTGGCCGCCCTCGAGGGCGGTGTTGGTGCACTAGCCGTGGCCTCTGGGATGGCGGCGATCCGCTACGCGATCGAAACCATTGCGGAAAGTGGCGACAACATCGTATCCACAAGTCAGCTGTATGGCGGTACCTATAACCTGTTCGCCCACACATTCCCGCGACAGGGCATCGAGGTACGTATGGCTAAAGCCGACGATCTCGATCGCGTGCGCTCGCTTATTGATGACAAAACCCGTGCGCTGTACTGCGAATCCATTGGCAATCCTGCGGGCAACATTGTCGATATCGCCGCATGGGCCGATATAGCCCACGAGGCGGGCATCCCGTTAATGGTCGATAACACGGTGGCGACACCGTTCCTGTGCCGAGTGTTTGACCATGGTGCAGACATTGCCATTCATTCTCTGACCAAATACATGGGGGGGCACGGCACGACGGTGGGTGGCATTGTGGTCGATTCAGGTAAGTTCGATTGGGCTGCTAATGCTGAACGGTTCCCGATGCTGAATACCCCCGACCCCAGCTACCATGGTGTGGTGTACACAGAAGCGTTGGGTGCCGCCGCCTTTATAGGTCGTTGTCGTGTCGTACCACTTAGAAATACCGGCGCTGCACTGTCAGCCCAGAGCGCGTTCCAGATTATGCAGGGTATTGAAACTTTGGGTATTCGCATGGAGCGTCATTGTGAAAATACCGAGCAAGTGGCGAGCTATTTAGCAAGTCATGGGGCGGTTAGCTGGGTAAATTATGCGGCGCTACCCGATAGCCCTTATCAGGAAGTGTGCCAACGTTTATGTGGCGGTCGTGCTTCGGGAATCTTGAGCTTTGGCATTAAGGGCGGTGCTGACGCGGGCGCTAAGTTTATCGATGCGCTGCAGTTAATTCTGCGTCTGGTGAACATCGGTGATGCTAAATCACTTGCCTGTCATCCAGCCACTACGACTCATCGGCAGCTCAACCCAGAGGAACTTGCCAGCGCAGGCGTATCTGAAGACCTGGTGCGGCTGTCGATTGGTATTGAACATATCGATGACATTCTTGCGGACATTGAGCAAGCTTTGGCGGCCAGTCAGCGCTAGTTTGCGCTTCTCTTGATTTGGCAAGGAGGTTAGAGTGCCGGCTCTTTTTTGAGTCGGCGCTAACGCGATGATCAGTCTCGTAGGTATGGCCCTGTTGTTGTCACTCGCTTGGCTGTTGTCGAGTCATCGTGGTGCCATTAATTGGCGTACGATTGCACTGGCTTTCGCTTTGCAAGTGGGGCTAGGTGGTTTGGCCTTGTTTGTGCCCTGGGGCATTACAGCGCTCAAAGCTACCTCAGCCTATGTGGCGGTGTTGCTGGAGTATGCCCGTGCCGGTATTCAGTTCATGTTTGGCGGGCTCATTGGCAGCGAAAGCATAGGTTTTGTTTTTGCACTTAATGTACTGCCGGTTGTGGTGTTTTTCTCTTCTCTCATTGCGGTGCTGTACTACCTCAACATTATGCAATGGGTCATCCGCATATTGGGTGGCGCGTTGCGTAAGCTATTGGGGACGAGTCATACGGAGTCCTTGTCGGCGGCAGCGAATGTCTTCGTAGGGCAGGCTGAGGCGCCGCTGGTTGCCCGTCCGTTCATTGCTGGTATGACCGTATCAGAGCTATTTGCCGTGATGGTTTGCGGCATGTCATCCATTGCAGGATCGGTTATGGCCGGTTATGTCGCCCTGGGTATTCCCTTGGAATTTTTGTTGGCCGCGAGTTTTATGGCAGCGCCGGGTGGTTTGCTGATGGCCAAGCTGCTCGAGCCAGAAACTCATCAACCGGTCGAGCCTACGGCATCTAATGCCATCTCATCGGAATCTTACGTCAATCTCGTGGATGCGGCTGCCACCGGCGCTATGAATGGGATGCGCATGGCGGCGGCCATTGCGGCCATGTTAATGGCGTTCATCGCATTGATCGCCATGCTGAACGGCATCTTGGGCTGGTTCGGCGATGTCGTGGGTATCGCGGACCTCACCCTCGAGGGCATGCTAGGAGCACTGTTCAAGCCCCTGGCTTGGCTGCTCGGTGTGCCTTGGGACCAGGCTGCTGCAGCGGGCAGCCTCATTGGGCAGAAGATTGTTCTCAATGAGTTTGTGGCTTATGTGGCTTACACCGCCATCAGCGATCAGTTTTCCACTGTATCCCAGGCAATCGTCATCTTTGCCCTGTGTGGTTTTGCCAACTTGTCTTCGATTGCTATTTTAGTCGGCGGGCTCGGCGCGGTGGCGCCCATGCGGCGAGATGAGATTTCACGCTATGGTTTTAGAGCGTTATTGGCTGCTACCTTGTCCAATTTAATGAGCGCCGCTATCGCCGGATTTTTCTTGTCGCTGCAAACTCTGTTGGCGTAACGCGATGTCTGAAGCAATTCTTCCCCTCATTTCCTGTAACGCCAAGGATTTTGGTCAGCGTTTCGTTGCGTCCCTGCAGACTTTTGGTTTTGCAGCACTCGCTGATCATCCCCTGTCCAGCGTTACGATATCGCGTATCTATCGTGATTGGCGTGATTTCTTTGATAGCGGTGAAGCCGATCAATTCCGCATGAACCCGCAGCGTCAAGACGGGTATTTTTCCCTGACTGAGGCCGAGCATGCTAAAGGCTTTGAGCAGCGCGATCACAAGGAGTACTTCCAATATTATCCTTGGGGTCAATGCCCACTGGCTCTGCGTGATGATCTTGCTAACTATTACAGGGAAGCCGTCGCGTTTGCGGGCAGACTGCTGAGTTTCGTGGATGCCTTCGCGCCGACCGAGGTGAGGTCGCAATTTTCTGCACCTTTGGCCTCCATGATTGAAGGTAGTGAGCAGTCCATGTTGCGAGTGTTGCACTACCCGCCTGTGCCACCTGAAACCCAAGTGCTTCGCGCTGCCCCCCACGAAGACATCAATTTCCTGACTATTTTGCCCGCGGCAGATGGTCCCGGCCTTGAAATTCAGCGTAAAGATGGGAGCTGGTTGCCAGTGCCTAACCGACCTGAGCAGGTATTGATTAATATTGGGGACATGCTGCAAGAGGTGTCGGGTGGCTGGCTGCCGTCTACGACGCACCGGGTGGCTGTCCCCTCGGGGGCTGATTTAATTCAGGGTCGAATGTCGTTGCCGCTGTTTTTACATCCACGGCCCGACGTGGTGTTATCGAGCCGTCACACCGCCCGCAGCTATTTAAATGAACGCCTCGAAGAGTTAGGTGTTGTTTGATCCTCTCGTAAAGGAGCCACGTGATGCACGATTTTTCTCAGCGCGATCCTCTTTCTGGTGTCAGCGAATCCCTATGGCAGCGCTGGTCGCCGCGTGCCTTCGATGGCTCTACCATCGCCGATGAGGTAGTGGCTCGTCTTATAGACGCGGCTCGCTGGGCACCCTCATGTCGCAATGAACAGCCCTGGCGTTTTCATACTAGTACCCCTGGCACATTTAACGGGTTTTTATCGCTGCTGGTAGAGGGCAACCAAGGGTGGGCGCAATCGGCGTCCCTTCTAGGGTTCATCGTTTGTGAGCGGCATTTTCAGCGTAACGGTGATGTAAACCACCACGCTCGCTTCGACGCAGGTGCTGCTTGGATGGCGCTGACGCTGCAGGCGAGGGCTGAGGGCCTCTACACCCATGGTTTAGGTGGCATCAAATACGATGAAGTCGCGCAGTATCTGTCTATCGATACCCAGCGTTACGATGTCGTCATGGGTTTTGCCCTGGGTCGAGCCGTCGATGTATCGGCATTAAGTGACGAGCAGCGCTCTCGGGAGATACCTAACGGCCGAATGCCCCTTGCAGAGATTTGGCAGTCTCACTCTTAGTGTTCAGGCCCGTCATGGGGCAATAACGCCCGTTGTACGGGCCATCAACATTAAACGCGCCTCATCAATGGTTTGCTGGGCCAATGCTGCAGTAACAGGCCCAGTAAAATGAAGCCAAGTCCGGTCAGTGTGTAGACGCGAACAGGTTCATTCAACACAAGAGCAATAAACACCAGCGACAGTGGTGGCGATAGGAAAATGAGCGTTGAAATACGAGCGCTACTGCTCGTCAGTCGCATGGCGTTTAACCACAAAATGAAGCTCAGACCCATTTCAAACAAGCCCACATAGATCCCCCCCAGTAATCCGATATTGAGCGGCACAGCCCCCTGATCGGTTACAAACAGTGCGATAACAAGCAGTGGTGTAGAACCTGAGAAGTTCAGAAACAGGCTGGTGATCGGTGTCAGTGAGTGCCGAGTGTTGGCGATCCAACATAAACCCCATAACACGGTACTGGCTACAGCCAGCCCGACGCCCACGGGGTCTGCGAATTTCAGTCCAAGGACATCGCCCCGAGTGGCAATAATAAAAACCCCGCAATAACTGATTAAAGCAGCTGTAATGTCATGTCGGCTGAGCTGCTGTCCCAGCAATGGTGCGGCCAATAGGGGCAGGGTGAGTGCCCACGTGTAGTTCAGCGCCATGGCCTCTTGGGCGGGTAATCGATCGTAGGCTGCGAACAACAAAAAATAGTACAGACCGGGGTTAATGACTCCGATGGCCAATCCTATTATTAAGTCACGACGGGGGCTATTTGTTAAGGAAGTGAGTTCGCCGCGTATCGCCACAAGCACGCCAAAAAAAACCCAAGAGACCATCGATGCCACACTGACGAGTTGTAGCGGTGATAGCTGCTCGAGGCTGAGCTTGAAAGCGGTGGCAACAGTACTCCACAGGGCAACAGCACCCAAGCCGTAGCTCAGGGCTAGCCGGTCGTTGTGATGAGCTGTCAGGGCGCTGTGCTCCCCAGACGGGACTGTAGCGGCAGCAAGTCTTGATAGGCACCGGCGTTAATCACGTGGCTGAATCCCGCATCGGTGAGTGCTTTTGCCGCCATCCCGGAACGATTGCCACTTCGGCAGTACAGCACAACCGTTGAGTCCTTCGATACCCCACGCTTTGTCAGCCCCGCTACAATTTCTGGGTGAGGAATATGGATGGCTCCGTCCAAACGCCCGCCCGCCACTTCTTCTGTGGATCGGACATCCACCAGCAGGGCGTCGCCGTCGGCTACCAAGGTCAGTGCCCGCTGCTGGGCTTCTTGGTCAGGTTTTGTGTTGCCACAACCTAGAAGGGTGATTGCGGCTACTAAAAGACTGATAATGGTGCGCATAACGGTTATCCGCGTTCGGCCAAGGAAAGGTGTCATCATATCGTTTCAAGCGGTATCCCTAATAGAGCTCTGAGAACAAAGACTCAACCGGTGTTACTGTCTAGTGGTGTTAAGAGGGTGACGTGAGCAGTCAATGTAGAGCGAGCAGAGAGAGGTCGTTGCATGCGTTTTTTTATGGTTATTGTGGGCTTTATGGTGGTGGCCGAAGCCGGGGCTTGGTCAAATCACGCCGCCCTTGCCTGGCCCCAGTTACGCGAGACACCTCAGCTTCGCCAGCTGCAGGTACCCGCCGAGCCGCTCTCGTCCTTTGTTGAAGCACAAGCGGCGGATATCGTCGAGGCGCTAGAGCAATCAGAACAATGGGCGCAAATGCATTTGCCCGCCTATGCATCCACTCCGGCGGCTTTGCAGCCATCGGTCTCCGCCTTACAGCAAGATCCCAAAGCCACATTCCTGGCAGCCATTCGCGTGAATCCAGAGCTAGAGTATCCGCTCTTCGTCCAACTGTTGTCGCCCGCTGATCAGCCATCCATGGACACATTGGGGTGGGCCGATTTAAGTTTTCTGGAGGTGGGCACATCCCATGCTGATGTGCGTTACCGCTTGCTGGAACCTGGTCAGCGTGTAAGTGCGGCAGAGGTCTTCGCCAGTGCTAGCGATGAGCCAGACCACGGTATGGATATTGGCCTGTTCAGTGACAACAACACGTCGTTTGGCCAGCGTTATGCATTCGGCGTGCAACCCTTTGGTAACCCAAATCTGTCCTACGGTTCTCAGGCACCGTTTCACATGGGATTCTTTCATCTCGATTGGTTGACCCGCAAGGCTCAGCCGGGCTTGCTGGCGACCTACCCTCTGTGGCGCATCGATGTTTACCGTCGGCTGGCCGATGTGGCCTTTAAGACCAATCATCCTTACTGGGGTTGGCGCTTTATGGGCTGGGCCATGCACTACATAGGGGACTTAACCCAGCCTTATCATGCGGTGCCATTGCCCGGTGTCAGCACCCTTGATGCACTGTTACTGGTCGCTCGAGGGAAAACCGCTGAGGCCGTACAGTTGGTGTCGAATCGGCATGGCGTACTCGAGTCATATCAATGGGCTCGCGTCGATCAGCTGATGAAGGCCGAGAGCTGGCAAGCCCCCTTATTATTGGCGGTATCAACAGCGGATACGCCCACCCGCTTGACGGTTGACGATGTGGCCGGTGAGGTAACAGGGGCTAGTGTAGCTGCCGCATCGGATCTTGATGCAGCCCTAGAACGCTATCTACCACCCCGATGGATTAGTGATCCGTCCTTTGAGTGGACTGGCTCGGGTCTCGATCAGCAGGTTGTTGCCGATGTTATTGCCCAGGGTGGGACTGAATCTGCCGCTGCCTTGGACGATGTCATCGCCCAGCAGCTTCGGCGCTTCGCCATCGTGCTTAAGCGTTGGGTCAATACGGGACTTGCCTTGCAGGTTGAGACACCTTGAAAAGCGAAGCACTGAAATGATTCTGGTATACGGGTAGTGAGTACTCACATTAAGAGTGCTACGGTGGGTCCTATCCGGCGTGGTATTGCCGATTCTCTGCCGCTGTTTATACCGGCCATTCCGTTTACCTTGGTGTTCGGCATTGTGGTGCGCGATGCGGGCGCGGCCGCCTGGTTAGGCTGGTCATCGTCACCGATCATTTTCGGCGGCGCCGCCCAGATAACCCTACTGACCTTATTGGGGGAGGGGGCATCGGTCGTTGCTGCGTCTACCGCCGCTCTCATTGTGGGTGCCCGACATTTGCTCTACTCGGTGACCCTTGCACCGCGTTTTCAGCATCAACCCGCCTGGTTCCGCTGGGTGGGTTCTTACATGCTCATCGATCAGGTGTTTGCACTTTCTGCGGTCGATCGGCAGGAAGATCCCAAGGTGTTCAGGCATTACTACTTGGCTGCGGGCACGACCTTTTGGTGTTTATGGATGACGTTTACGGCACTGGGTATTGTCCTAGGTCCTAAGATTCCCTCGCACTGGCAGTTATCGTTCGCGGCACCAGCCCTGTTCATGGGGCTCTTGGCGGTGACGATCGATCGCTGGCAGAAGGCAGCAGTGGCCATTTCGGCGATGACCTTCACCTGGCTGCTCGCCGACATGCCCAATCGAAGTGGGTTATTGATGGGTGCCTTACTGGCTATTGGTTTGGGCATTATCTTGGAACGTTTTCGGCGATGATGTTGTTGGCCATTTTGCTGACCGGTATTGGTACCTACGCTCTGCGCGCGGTGTTTGTTGTGACCTTGTCGCGCCAGCAGTTTCCAGTGCTGGCATTGCGCGCCCTCGAATATGTGGCACCTGCAGTCATGGGTGCTTTGGTCATCTCTATGCTGACCTCATCGGAAGGGCAGGTGGCCTTGGGTATGGCGGAATTCACGGGTCTGGCCGCTGCGGCCTGGGTGGCTGCACGCACGCGCAACCATATTTATGCCCTCATAGCCGCCCTTGGCGCCTACTGGCTTGTGGCCTACCTCGGTCTGTGATGGGCGGCGCAATGCCGCTGACATAATTGCGCAGAATTGAACAGCATTCCCCATAAAGCCAGCGGGGTTGAGCCGCTTTTACAGCGTTAACTGTCCTTAAGCGCAGCCGAGAGCGGATATGTCGTCCGCACAGCTGCAAACCTAAGGAGAGTAGACCCATGCGTAACACTATTGCAGCAACCACATTGACCATTAGCACGTTGTTGGGCAGCGGCTCTGTCGTGGCCCTTGAAACAGAGATGAAACAAGATCTCACTGCCCTGGGAACCATTGCTGTGGCCACTGCGGCAGCGGGCCCTATCGGATTCTTGGCCGGCGCACTCGGGGGTAGCTGGCTCGCTGCTCAGGTAGCCGAGGCCGATAAGCAGGACGGTACTGAAGCGACGTTGGCTCAAACAAAGCAACAACTCGGTGATCGACAGCGAGCACTGGCAGCTTTGCAGCGCGAACTGAATGCATTGCGTGTCGAGCAAACCCAGTTGGCCAACAGTGCCCTCGAACAGTTGCAACTGGAAATGCTGTTCACATCAGGCGATGCCAGTCTCACGGAATCAGGTCTGCAACGTGTTCACTTGCTGGCTGCGTTTCTCGCACGTAACCCCGATCTATCGATCACTATTGAGGGTTTTGCCGACCCTAGAGGCGACGAGGAGAGTAATTTACGCCTGTCCCGCGCTCGCGCTGGGGCAGTGGCTGAAGCGCTCACTGTGGCGGGTATCCCCCAGTCGCGTATGACCTTGGTAGCCCACGGTGACACCCAAAGTCGAGCACCCGTCGGCGACGTGGATGCCTACGCCCTAGAGCGTCGGGTGCGCATTGAGTTGTCCCGGGCCGAGTCGGATCGGCAAGTCGCCGAAGTAACAATAAATGAATCTCTCTAAGCACTAGATTTCATTGATCGGGTACACGGTTGGGTTGCGTATCGACCGAGTACCCTATTTACTGCAGTTTTTCACTTACTGATGGAATCTATAATGACGACAGAGCGAGACTTTGACCTGGTGGTTGTTGGTGCTTCGGGCTATACCGGGCGTTTGGTCGCTGAGTACTTGGCGAACACGTACGGTAATAGCGATCTCAAGTGGGCCATGGCAGGTCGCTCCCCTGAAAAGCTTGCGACAGTGCGCGATGAAATGGGTATAAGCGCTGATACGCCGCTTATTCAGGTCGATAGCCACGACGAGGCCTCGGTCACGGCTCTCGTGCAGCGGACCCATGTTGTTATCACGACCGTCGGTCCTTATCAGCTTTACGGCAACGCCTTAATTGGTGCATGTGCACAACACGGCACTGATTATGTGGATTTGTCGGGAGAGCCGGGTTGGATGCACGACACCATTGCTGCTCACAGTGAGGCGGCAAAGGCCTCTGGTGCGCGTTTGGTGCATTCCTGTGGTTTCGATTCGATTCCCTTTGATCTCGGCGTATTCCATTTACAGCAACACATTAAAGCAGCGACTGGCGCCCCAGCGCCTGTGGTGAAGGGTCGTGTAAGAGCCATGAACGGCAGTTTCTCGGGGGGTACGCTGGCGTCCTTAAAGGCCACCATGGCAGCGGCCGCTGAGCGGCCTGAGTTAATCGGTATTTTGATGAACCCTTTCTCCCTGTCGGAGGGTTTTAATGGCCCCGAGCAGCCAGCGGGTAATCAACCCCAATACGATGAAGAGCTCTCGAGTTGGAGTGCGCCTTTCATCATGGCACCGATTAATACCAAAAATATCCATCGCTCGAATTTCCTTCTGGGGCATCCGTGGGGTGAAGACTTCTGCTACGACGAGATGATCCTTACCGGAGACGGTGATGACGGTAAGGCCGCCGCAGACTTCGTCGCTAAGGACGATTCCTTTGCGAAAAGTGACTTAAAACCAGGGGACGGTCCCAGCAAAGAAGAGCGCGAAGCGGGTAATTACGACGTGTTGTTTGTGGCGAAAGGGGCAGACGGCGATCTATATATGAATAGTGTCAAAGGCGACCGCGACCCTGGTTACGGTTCCACCTCGAAAATGTTAGCCGAGGCCGCTATTTGTTTGTTGAAGAATCCTGGTTTGGCATCGGGCGGTGTCTGGACCCCGGCAGCAGCTATGGGAGAAGCATTAATCGCTCGGCTGGAGGAACAGGCAGGACTCACGTTCACCATGCTCTCACCACAAGCACAGGCTTAGTTCTCCTATGAAATTGACTCACGCTGCTAGTATTGTCATGGCGCTGTTGCTTGCATCTGGGTGTGCGCAATACCAGAACACCCGGGGTGTTGAGGTGACATGGCAGGCAAGTGCCCTCGACAGTCTACAGCGAGGCGAGACCACCAGAGCCGACGTGCTCGCCCTATTTGGGCCACCGTCACAGGTGATTACCAGTGGCGATGAGACCGCACTGTACTACTTGAATGAACGCTCTGACGGCACGGGTTTGGTGCTCGTGGTTTACAACCGGCTCGATATGGCAACGCGATACGATCGTGCGATCTTTTTCTTCGACCGGCGCGACCGGCTCACTGATTACTCAGCAGTGATTCAGCCCAACGATGATGTAGTTAGCGACTGATGCTGGCGAGGGTCACCTTATGGTGTTGTCTCGTTCTCATGGTGGGGTGCTCACAGTCTTATCATTTTTTGGGTGAATCACTGCCAAAAGACCTTGATCAGCGTCTTTCTGGGGGCACGTTATCCGAGCTCTTGGAGACACTGGGACCACCCCATCGACTGTCATCCACACCCCACGGTTACGTTATGGCATGGGAGCACTGGCAGATTGAAGAGGTGGGTATTGGTGTGGGTTTGAGTGCGCTGGGCATTGATGCGCTGCAACTCGACTGGGGAGATGCCAGCGTCGACAGTGATTTTATTCTTGTGCATGTGGATGACCAGCACCGCATCACGGAGGTCACCCGAGCGACTTGGGCTGGGGACGTCAGTGATGCCGCCTCCTTAATGCCCTTACTAGGCGTAGGAAGGTTCATGGATGTCGATGACCTTACCGAGCCATTACCCCAGCACCACTGGGGTGCCAGTATGTTATTGCCGTTGCCCGAGTCTCAGAATAACCGCTTGCGCCCGGGTATGGGTGATACAGGTATTGAGCAGCGTGGAACCCCTGCCGGTATTGGTCAGCGGAGTTTAGAGTTCGACTAGCAGGCTCGTCATGGCAAAAGCAAAGGGCAACAAGGCTCAATTTTCCGAGCAAGGTGGTGCTGCCACCATGGACCCCAGTCGTCTCAGGCGTTGGGTGACCTCTAGGTTGCTGTCGTCAGCGATGG
>CBFHMA010000031.1:0-16097 GCA_965656775.1 Luminiphilus sp. | reverse complement strand
TTCGTCGCATACGCCCCAATATCTCGATGTCATCCGATTTCATCATCGGTTTTCCGGGTGAAACCGATGCCGACTTCGAGGCAACCATGCGTCTTATCGACGACATCGGCTTCGATAATTCATTTAGCTTCATTTACAGCGCTCGCCCCGGCACCCCCGCCGCCGACTTACCCGATGACACCCCCGAGTCTGTCAAAAAGACGCGATTGCATGCACTTCAAAGCCGTATTGCACAGCAAGCACAAGCCATCAGCCGACGCATGGTCGGCACTCAACAGCGCATTTTAGTGACCGGGGTATCGAAGAAAGATCCAGGACAGCTATCGGGTCGGACCGAGAATAATCGGGTTGTTAATTTTGCCTGCACCGATGCCGGACTCATCGGCGAGTTCGCTTCTGTCGATATCGTAGAGGCGCTTCCAAACTCACTACGAGGTCGGTTGATAACCCATTAAGGTTGACTCCGGTACAAACCCCTGTATCGTCACCTTTCCACTTTATACAAGAGCGAACAAACAGACGTTGGACACCGAAAGTCAGCCCGTAGATTCCACTAGTGAATCCATGTCGGCTATCCAGCTAAGCTTCACGCTCGAACCTAATGATGCTCGACATCTGGCGGCCCTGTGTGGCCAGCTCGATAGTCATTTGCGTCAAATAGAATCCCGTCTAGGGGTAACCGTACGCAATCGTAGCAACCATTTTACGATTGATGGTCCAGAACACTTGGCCAACGCGGCTGCGGCCCTACTCAACACGCTGTATAAAGACGTGCAACAGGGTATAGGCTTGAGCCCAGAAGCCATCCATCTTCATTTGCAGCAATCGGGCCTCGAGCATTTGGTTCACAGCAGCAACGATAGTGCGTCAGCAGAAGATACCGAGGGCGTGCTGTTAATTCGCACAAAACGTGTCTCCGTCAAACCGCGCGGTAGCAACCAGAAACAATACGTGCGCGCCATTGCCCGGCACGACATCAACTTCGGTATTGGTCCAGCAGGTACAGGAAAAACCTACTTGGGCGTGGCCTGTGCCGTGGAAGCACTGATGGATGAGCAGGTGCGGCGCATTCTGCTGGTCAGGCCCGCAGTCGAAGCCGGTGAACGACTCGGTTTTTTACCCGGCGATTTAAGCCAGAAAGTCGATCCCTATTTGCGGCCCCTGTACGACGCACTGTACGAGATGCTGGGGTTTGAGACAGTCACTAAGTACATCGAGCGCAACATTATTGAGGTAGCACCGTTAGCGTTCATGCGCGGTCGCACACTCAATAACGCGTTTATCATTCTCGATGAGGCACAGAATACGACACGGGAACAAATGAAGATGTTCCTTACCCGGATTGGCTTCGGCTCAACCGCTGTCATTACCGGAGACGCCACGCAGATTGATTTACCTCGAGGCCAAGCGTCCGGACTAACTCACGCAACCCAAGTGCTTGAAGGTGTAGAGGGTATCTCCTTTACCTGGTTCGCCAATAAAGACGTCGTGCGCCACCCAGTGGTGCAGCGTGTGGTAACCGCCTACGACCGCTTCGAAGCACTTACCCGGGGCACACAGGAAGCGTCCGACCGATGACACTGGTCGTCTCAGTCAGCCGGTCTGAAGGTGTCGAAGCCCCCGATGATGATAGTTTCAGGCGGTGGATCGCCGCCGTACTCGATCAGCAAACCCACGGGATACCCACCGAGCCAGAAATTTGCCTCAGCATCAATGACACCCAAGAAATGGCCGAGCTCAACCACCGTTTCAGAGGTAAAACAGGGGCCACCAACGTACTGTCGTTTCCCGCGGACCTACCTCCCGGCCTAGACCTGGGGCTGTTGGGCGATATCGCCATCTGCGCGCCAGTGGTTGTCGAAGAGGCTAAATCGCAAAAAAAATCCGAACAAAGTCACTGGGCCCACATGACGGTGCACGGGGTCTTGCACCTGCTGGGCTATGACCATATTAACGACGCAGACGCGGTCATCATGGAGCAACATGAAATCCGCATTCTTGCGACTCTGGGTTTTGATGACCCGTACCGATCCAGAAACTAACTTTTAGAGCCTGCGCCCGTGCAAGACACACAACAAGCTGACAACGACGAACGCTCTTGGCTAGAGCGCTTAACCCACTTCCTATCGGGGACGCCACAAAGTAAGGCAGATCTTGAGGGGGTCTTAAGCCTAGCCGCCGACAACGAAATCATCGATGACGATGCCCGCAGCATTATGGAAGGCGCACTGTCGGTGAGCGATATGCAAGTGCGCGATATTATGATTCCCCGCGCACAGATGACCGTCATTAAAGTTGACGCGGAGCTCGATGAAGCACTACCCCAAGTAATTCACGCCGCCCACAGTCGTTACCCGGTCATTGACGATAGCCTAGACAACGTTGTGGGCATTTTGCTGGCAAAAGATTTACTGCAGCTGCTACTGAACCGGGACAGTACCTTCAATATTCGAACACTCATGCGCCCGGCTGTCGTGGTGCCCGAAAGTAAGCGCCTGAATGTCTTGCTGCGGGAATTTCGACAAAACCGTAACCATATGGCTATCGTCATTGATGAGTACGGTGGCGTGGCGGGTCTGGTGACCATCGAGGATGTGCTCGAGGAAATCGTGGGTGAAATTGAAGATGAAACGGACGTCGATGAAGGCCGCTACATTCGTCGCATCAGCAATACCGACTTTTTTGTGCAAGCACAGACACCCATTGAAGACTTCAACGAATACTTCAACAGCAACCTCAGTGAAGAAGAGTTCGACACCATCGGCGGCCTAGTGGTCAACGCCCTGGGGCACTTGCCCGCTCGCAACGAGACCACCGGCTTCGATGGCTTTGAATTCAAGGTGGTCAATGCAGACCAACGCAAACTCATCAGTCTTCGGGTAACCCCCCTCAAAACGGACGGCTGAGCCGTGGAGCGCGCCTTGAGCGAGCTAATTCGCTACGGCCTACCCATTGTGGCAGGGGCCATGTTTCCCCTTGGTTTGGCGCCCTTCGATATATGGATTGCCATCCCGGCGAGCAGTGGCCTTCTGTTACTGGCGCTCCATGTGTTTGCATCTCGCAGCAGTTTCCTCACTGGCTGGCTCTACGGTGCGGGTTTATTTTTGGCAGGGGCATCATGGGTCTATGTCAGCATCAAGGTATACGGTCACGCACCCGCTCCCCTTGCGGCATTGCTCACAGCGGTTTTCTGCTTGGGGCAAGCAGTACTATTCGGTGTACTGAGCTACTGTTACGGGCGCTGGTTAAAACCCAGGGATGGACGTGTTGCGGTTTGGGGCTTTACGGGACTGTGGGTACTTTTTGAGTGGCTCCGGAGCTGGCTACTCACCGGCTTTCCGTGGCTCTATGGTGGCTACGCCGCGCTTGATACCAGCATGGCAGGTTGGGCCCCCGTAGTGGGCGTCTTCGGTTTGTCATTCTGGCTAGTCGCCCTTGGCGCCACGGGTGTGGCGCTCGTCATCTCAAAACAACGCCCACGGCTCGTTCTTCAGCTGGCGTTGCTCGCAGTCCTGGGCGCAACGGGCGAGTGGTTAGGGCGCTGGGCTTGGACCCAGCCCACAGGTGAGTCATTGGCCGTGGCGCTGTATCAACCCAACATCCCATTAGAGCAAAAATGGGACCGCCGCTATCGCCGGCAAATTTTGGCCCAATATCAAGCGGCCACTGATCCACTGTACGCCACCCACGATGTTGTGCTCTGGCCCGAATCGGCACTCCCCGCCTTGCGAAGTCGGGTAGCCGACTACCTTGAGGAGACCGTACTTAAAGCGCGCAGTCACAATACAGCGCTTATTACCGGTATAGCTGTAAGGGGTGAACAGGGGCTACACAACAGTATTATCGCCATGGGACAAGGCGACGGTATTCATCACAAACAAAAACTGGTGCCTTTTGGCGAGTATGTCCCGCTAGAGCAGTGGCTGCGCGGTTTGATTGCCTTTTTCGATTTACCGATGTCGAGCTTCACCAAGAGCAACACAGCACATAGCTTACTGACCGCCGGCCCGCACAGAGTTGCACCGTTTATCTGCTATGAAGTGGTTTACCCGGACTTCGTTACCGACGGTGCAAAGGACAGTCACTGGCTGGTGACCGTGAGTAATGACAGCTGGTTCGGTGACTCCATAGGTCCTTTGCAGCACCTTCAAATGGCGCGTTTTGGCGCGTTAGCGACTGGACGCCCCATGTTGCGCGGCACGAACAACGGGGTATCGGCCATCATCGACCACAAAGGCCAACTCATTGAGACAAGTGAGCAGTTTGTTGAAACGACGCTTACAGGCGAATTGCAGCCTAGAGAGGGCGCCACGCCTATTATGACCTCGGGCAGTTGGCCCACCTTATTCCTGGCGACGATGGCTGTCATTATCACCCGATGGCAGCATATCAAAGGCACACAAGTCACAGCCTAATCCACCGTGGTGCCAGTCAATACTGATACAATCGTGCATCCCTAAGTGTGTATGCGCGCAGCGCCCATCGACCCAAATCAGAGTTTTTATGAATCCGGAATACAATCCCGAACACATCGAATTATCACTGCAGAAAGCATGGGCCGACGTTGGCGTTTATCGCGCTCAGCGCGACGATGCGCGGGAAAAATTTTACTGCTTGGCCATGTTCCCTTACCCCAGCGGCAAACTGCATATGGGCCATGTGCGGAATTACACCATCGCCGATGTTATTGCGCGCTTTCAGCGCATGCTGGGTAAAAATGTGTTGCAGCCTATGGGCTGGGATGCCTTCGGGTTGCCCGCAGAAAACGCTGCTATTGCGAATAACGTACCGCCAGCCCACTGGACCCTAAAGAATATTGAAGAGATGCGCACTCAGTTACGCCGACTGGGGTTTGCCTATGACTGGGAGCGAGAAGTCACCACTTGCCAACCCGACTACTACCGCTGGGAACAGTGGTTCTTCACGCGACTCATGGAAAAAGGCTTGGCCTACAAAAAGGAAGCCGAGGTTAATTGGTGTGAAACCGACCAGACCGTACTTGCTAACGAACAAGTGGTCGATGGCAAATGCTGGCGATGTGACAACGCCGTAGAACGGCGTGCCATTAATCAATGGTTCATCAAAATCACTGACTATGCACAGCAGTTGCTCGACGATTTAGACAGCCTCGATCAATGGCCAGAGCAAGTGGTTGCCATGCAGCGCAACTGGATTGGACGCAGCGAAGGGGCCAACATTCGCTTTCAGACCACCGCAGGTGACACCGTCGAGGTGTATACCACTCGCCCTGACACCTTGATGGGTGCTACCTACTTAGCCATTGCCCCGCAGCACCCACTGGCTCAACAAGCTGCCCAGGACAACCCAACACTGGCCGCATTTCTGGAAACACAGACCCACATCAAAGTGGCTGAAGCCGACATGGCCACGATGGAAAAAGAGGGCATGGCCACAGGACTGGCGGTTTATCACCCCCTCACCGGTGACGAATTGCCTATTTGGGTCGCTAACTTTGTACTCATGAGTTATGGCTCGGGTGCCGTTATGTCGGTGCCGGGCCACGACCAACGGGACTGGGAGTTCGCCACCAAGTATGGTCTGCCCATTAAGCAGGTGATCAATAGTCATGAAGACACTATTGACCTAAGCAAAGGGGCGTACACCCAAAAGGGAACCCTGGTGAATTCCGGCACCTATGACGGACTCGGCTTTGAGGATGCCTGCAATGCCATCGTTACTGAGCTGTCAGCGCTCGGTGCCGGTGAGAAAACCGTCAACTTCCGACTGCGCGACTGGGGTGTATCACGCCAGCGTTACTGGGGCGCGCCCATACCGGTCATCAATTGCGGACACTGTGGCGCAGTGCCGGTACCTGAGCAAGATCTGCCGGTGGTACTGCCCACCGATGTCGCTTTCGAGGGGGTAGGCTCGCCGTTAAAAGACATGGCTGAATTTAAAGCAGTAGACTGCCCCAAATGCGGTGCCAGCGCTGAGCGAGAGACCGATACCTTCGATACCTTTATGGAATCGTCGTGGTATTACGCGCGTTATGCATCTGCCAACAACGACCAAGCCATGCTCGATGACGATGCCAATTATTGGCTCGAAGTGGATCAGTACGTTGGCGGCATCGAGCATGCCATTCTGCATTTGCTGTACGCTCGGTTCTTCCACAAGTTACTGCGTGACGAAGGGCTAGTCAGCACCAACGAACCCTTCAAGCGTCTACTGACGCAGGGCATGGTGTTAAAAGACGGCGCCAAAATGTCGAAATCGAAGGGTAATACCGTAGACCCACAGGCGCTTATTGATCATTACGGGGCCGATACCGTACGGCTATTCAGTATGTTCGCTGCGCCACCCGAGCAATCCCTCGAATGGTCTGATTCCGGGGTTGAGGGAGCCAACCGCTTCTTAAAGAGGCTATGGCGTTTAGTCTCCGAGCACCTGCAACATAGCGATGGCCAGTTGCAGGCCAACATACCGGCCCTTGAATCCCTGAGCCGACCGCAGCGGGATTTACGCCGTAAAACCCACGAAACCCTGCGGAAGGTGGCCGATGATTACGGCCGTCGGCAAACCTTCAATACCGCCATTGCTGCCGTCATGGAGTTGTGCAACGACATTGCCAAGCTGAACAATAGCGATGAAGGTGACCGCGCCATTATTGGGGAAGCACTTCGCGCTGCCCTACTGATGCTGAACCCCATTGTGCCCCACGTCACACAGTCTTTATGGCAGGCAATGACCGGTGAGAATATTCTGAACCAAGAATGGCCCCCAGTTGATGAAGAGGCACTCGTTCGCGATGAACTTGAAATCGTAGTGCAGGTGAACGGTAAAGTCCGGGCCAAAATTCATGTTGCCGCCGACGCCACGAAAGATGCCATCGAAGCCGCGGCTCTCGAGCACGATAACGTCAAGCGTTTTCTTGATGGCGTGACAGTGCGCAAGGTCATTGTGGTACCGGGTAAATTAGTCAACGTGGTGGCCAACTAATGACCGGACCGAGCAATCGCCAGCTAGGTCTTCAGCTACTGCTATGCCTATTACTGGTTGGTTGTGGTTTTCAACTGAAAGGCAGTGGCACTGGCCCAGCCAACTCGTTAGAGGGGCGCTCCATTGCCATTATTAGTGCGCAGCCCCGGGCCGAATTGAGTGCTGCGGTGGTACAGCAACTGGGACTTGAGGGGGCAACCATCGTAGAGCCAGAGCCATCGACGCTCGTGCTCAAACTGGGGGCAGAACATTTTGAGCAGCGCAACTTATCCCTAACAGCTCAAGCCCGATCTGCAGAGGTGGAATTAACCCTCAGCACATCCTTCGACTTATTGCGTGGTCGGCAGGTGCTTGTGGACCGTACGGAAGCCCAGGTGGTGCGTCAATTTCTCAATGACCCACGCAACGTGGTGGGTAAAACCGAGGAGTTACGGCTACTTCGAGAGGAGATGCGCCACGACCTAGCGGCACAAATTACACGCCGTATCAGCCACAGCCTACGCAACTAAATGCAAGTCCGACCGGAGCAACTGACCCGAGAACTCGCCAAAGGCTTGGCGCGCTGCTACCTCATTACGGGGGAAGAGCCCTTACTGCAGCAGGAGTGCAGCGATGCCATCCGACAGGCTGCTCTCGCCCAAGGTTGCACTGAACGGGAAGTCATCGACATTGGCCCGAAAGGTGAGCAATGGCAAACACTGCTGCAGAGTGCAGGTGCGCTATCGTTATTTGCCGATAAAAAATTGATTGAAGTACGCCTTCCTTCAGGCAAGCCCGGTGCCGAAGGCAGTAAGGCATTACAAGAATATCTGCAGCTTGAGAGCGACGATGTATTGCTCATCATTGCGGGGAAAATAGATCGGCAATCCCAACGAGCCAAATGGTACACCGCCCTCGATCAATGTGGTGTAGTGGTAACCCTATGGCCCATACGCCCAAACGAACTCCCCCAGTGGCTTCATCAACGCCTGTCGGCGGCGGGCTTAAAAGCCGACCGAGACGCCCTAGAGATGATCGCTGAACGCGTGGAAGGTAATCTGTTGGCGGCGGCGCAGGAGGTCGAGAAACTCAAGCTTCTGGCAAACGGCCAGCATGTCACCGTATCGACCGTGCTCGAAGCGGTAGCCGATAGCGCACGCTACAACCCCTTCAGCTTAGTTGATATAGCGCTCAGTGGTGACGCGCGCGGCGCCGTTCGATCGTTGAGAGGCCTAGAGGCTGAAGGCAATGCGCCGCCAACCGTATTGTGGGCGGTAGCGCGAGAAGCTCGCTTACTATTGCTGCTCGATGAACAGTGCCGAGGGGGCATGGCACTTAATCAGGCCATGCAGCAACAAGGGGTTTGGAAAAACCGTATGGGCTTAGTACAAGCTGCCCTAAAACGCCACGACTCAGACAGCCTGGGGCGTCTACAGTCGCTGGCCTTCAACACTGACGCCGCCATTAAAGGGCTACACCGAGATCAGCCCTGGGATTTACTGGAACAGCTAGTGGTTCATATGGCTCTTGGTCGTCAGGCTGGGCCAAGTAGTGCCTCGCGACGCAGATAAAGCGCCATCACCGTGACTAACCCAATACCTGCAGCACAAGCCAATACCACCACAAACCCCAATTGATCGGATAAGTGACCAAACAGCGCTGAGCCTAACGCCGGCGCACCCATGGCAAGCAGGGTCCACAGGCTAATAACTCGCCCGCGAAAGTCCTCGGATAAGGACAGTTGCGTCATGGTCTGACAACCGGTGCCTGCCATGGTGGCGCACAGGGCCAACAGAGACACCAACACGCCCAAACGCCACAGATCCTGCATCCAGTGCAGGCTCATCATTAACAAAGCGGCGCCAGCGATGGCGCCCATGACCATGGTTAACAGACGAGCAAGATCGGCGCTTTGGCGACTGACGATTAGACCACCCAAGATGGAACCCACCCCAGCACTAGCAGTGAGTGCGGCGAGATCATCAGCCTTACCACCGAGCAGTGCGCCTGATAAAGCGGGTAATAATTCGATCGTTGTCCGCGCCAATAATCCATTAACGAAGGTCAACGCGAACAGCAGTCGAATACCCGGATGTTGACTCGCGTAGTGAAAACCCGCGGTCAGCTGCTGCCGGAACGGTTCCCGAGGCTTAGGGGCGCGCTGCCCGACACCACGGAGACTCAGTAGCACAAGGGCGGAGCCCGTAAACATGACCACGGACACGGCAAAGGCACTTCCTGCCCCCCATTGACTAAGTAGCCAAGCACCCAAGGCTGGGCCAATAATACGTGCCACATTAAACGTCATGGCCGACAACCCCACGGCACTCGGCAAGGCGTCTCGCTGCACCAGTAAAGGTATAAGTGCCAAACGCATGGGGCTATGGCCTGAGGTCACCGCTCCCATCGCAAACGCCAGCAGCAACAGCGCGTTGAGATTGAACAAACCAGCGAACAAACAGACGGTACCGGCCAGACCGATAGCACCGTGTACCGCCATAGAGACAATGAGCCCATGTCGAGGATTCACACGATCGGACACAATGCCAAACAGTGGCGATAACACAAAGGCAGGTGCCAACATCAACGCTGCCACAATGCCCACCCAGGTTGCCGATTCCGTTAAATCCCAGGCGCTCCATCCCAATAAAAACCGCAACATCCAGGAGCCGAGACTGGAAAACCAACTGGCGGGGAAATAGCGACGAAAAGCAGGCTCGGCCAGAGCCGACCGACGCACATGTCGCTTTTGACGACTCTTCAAAAAATAACCTCTTGCTTTGTGGACGCCAGGCAACTACTGTTTATTCATACAGTATTTTGCTGAAGCGCAATGCGCACCTAAAACCACAGGACATGGCATACCGCATAAGGAGCATAGTATGAGCGACCCACTGGCACACATTATCAATCGTCCCGATACTTGGCGTGGCTTCGATGCACCTTATAACAGGACACTATTACCAACGTCCGCTAATAGCGATTGGCACGGTGCCGATGCCCTTCCTACAGGCTTCAAACCACTCGACAAGCAACTCACCTTTAAAGGCTGGCCACTACGAGGCAGCATTGAAGTACTTAGCGATGGCTGTGGTATGGGTTCAATGGGATTGTTTTTACCCGCCATGGAACAACTCAGTGCACAGAAACGTTGGCAGGTTTTCATTGCACCACCCCAGGCACCCTACGCACCCCTACTTGCGGCTCGCGGCATCGATATACAACAGGTACTCATGGTACACCCTAAAAACAAAGAAGAGTTGCTTTGGGCCACCGAACAGGCGTTACGCAGCACAACCTGCAGCGCCGTTTTTAGCTGGTTAGGGGCCACTGACTATCGCTATGCAGAACTGCGAAAACTGCAAATTGCCGCCGCTGAAAGCGATACCTTGGCATTGCTGTTCCGTGCCAATAGCGCCGCCAGTAACCACACCCCGGCAAGCTTACGCCTCGCTATCAGCGGTTATCGAACCGTCGATATCTTAAAGCAGCGGGGTGGCCAACAAATCCACAACATTACCCTCAATAGCGATGATGACTATCCCGAACAACCGCAACTATGGGAATTACCCCAACCTCACACGTTGCCTATACAACAACGTCACCTGGCACCGGTGTGTTAATGCCCAACGTAGGGTTCCGCGAGCCATTGCCATTGCTACAGCAAAAATAACACGGAGCCACTCATAAGCTAACGTGGCGCGGGCATAAGGAGCAGGCTACAATAAGCGTCAATTGAAAAGATACTTTTGGAGCCTGCCATGGACGCCTTACCCCACTACTACACCGTCGCCGCAAGTGGTAATAACAGCACATCACATGTCGTGGTAAGCAGTGCAGGTGTCAGCGATATTGTTACCGACGCACCCGCTGAATTTGGCGGCCCCGGCGATCAGTGGAGCCCCGAAGCACTCATGATGGCGGCGGTTGCCGATTGCTTCATACTGACTTTTCGTGCCATTGCTCGCGCCTCAAAACTGGAGTGGCAAGCGCTTACCGTGGAAGCAACTGGCACCCTCGATCGGGTCGACCGTAAAACCCAGTTCACCGACATTGGCTTGAGTATTGCGGTTACCGTTACCGGCGATGTATCGGAGCAGCAGGTGGAACGCCTGCTTCATAAAGCCGAAGAAGGCTGCCTCATCACCAATTCACTCAATGCCGCTATTTCTCTCGAATTTGCGGTGGCCTACGCCTAGCATGTCTTTCGATGCGTGGATGACCGAATGGGGCGTTACCGTGGGCGTTGGCGGGCTCATGGCGTTTATGGTGTTCATCGTATGGGATCTTGCACGCAAACACGATGCGGGTCGTTACGGCACGCTCGTTCTCTACATAGCCTTAGCTATGGGCATACTGGGTTTCACCATTAAGGGTGTTATTCAGTATCTCATGGAGCACGGTGGACTCTAGCCTCAACGATCACCAGCTTGTTTCTCAGCGATATACGTTTTGATGTTGGCTTCAAGCAAATCCAAGGGCAATGGACCACTGGCCAACACCGTATCGTGGAATTCACGAATGTCGAATTGTTTACCTAACGCCGCCTGAGCCAGTTCACGCAGGGACATTAAGCGTAACTTACCCAAAGTGTAGGCGGTGCCCTGTCCGGGCCAACTGATATAACGCTCTGCCGCACTGACACAATCTGAGTAGCTATTGGGTGTATTCGTCGTCAGGTAAGCAATGGCTTGTTCTCGACTCCAACCCTTGGCATGAATACCCGTATCCACCACCAGCCGTGTTGCCCGCCACAACTCCATAGCCAAACGGCCAAACTCCGCGTACGGGTCCTTATAGAATCCCATCTCTTTCGCCAGGGATTCAGCGTACAACGCCCACCCTTCAGAGAACGCCACAAACGGGGTATAGCGCTGAAAATCGGGTATATCTGCTTCTAAGGCCAAGCTTGCTTCCAGATGATGCCCGGGGATACCTTCGTGAAAAGCCAGAGCCTCAAGATCGGTACGCGGCAGAGCCGCCATATCGTATAAATTGATGTAATAAATACCGGGCCTGCGCCCATCTAGTGACGGCGATTGGTAGAACGCCAGCGTTTCTGTGGCTTCTCGGAATGACTCAACCCGTTTCACCACGAAATCGGCTTCGGGCAAGCGCCCAAAGTACTGCGGCAATTTAGCCTCCATCGCCTCAAGAGCTGTTGCCACATGAGCCATGTAGTCGTCACGACCCTGCTCCGTAGCAGGGAAGCGCAAGTTCGTATCGGCTCGAACATGCTCAAAAAAATCGGCCAAGGATCCTTCGAACTCAAGCTGAGCCATTACCGCCTGCATTTCTAGATGCAAGCGCGTGACTTCAGATACGCCCAACCTATGAATGGCATCGGCAGTAAGATCGGTGCTGGTATAGAAAGTCAGTAACATTTGGTAGTACTGCTGACCACGCTCAAAGCGCCACACACCATCGGCAGTGGCACCTTGAGGTTGATGACGTTCCAACGTAGCGATGAGTCGGCCATAGGCAGGCGCCAACTGATGTAACAGCGCGCTTCGGGCCTCGCTCAGCAAATCGGCTCGTATCTTAGGGGCGATAGCGAGGCGATTCATTTTCTGCCCAATATCATTCCACAGGGGCGACGGTTGTTCGCTGTCGTCAAAAGGTGCGCCAGTAATCACAGCCTCAAGCACAGCAATAACCTGAGGGTACATCCAGTCGACAAGATAGAACCCATTTGCCGCACGGGTCTCGAGCTGACGTGTTACCTCATCGAGGTAGGCGGGCACCGAGGTGATACGCGTGATGTAGTCCTTAGCATCGGCCACGGTATTCACCGGGTGTGCACCCATTAATACGCCGATAATAGGAGCCTGCGCCCCCCACAAAGGCTCTACGAGGTAATGCTCATCACGAAATTGCTGCCAAGCAAACTGCTGCTGACGATCGCGAATAAATACCTTCTTCGATAACTGCAAATTGGGGTTTAACAGCGCGTCATCAAAATGGGCAATAGCCTCTAGGTCGGCCGCTAGTAGTCTTGCTGACGCATCTTGAAATGTTGGGGACAGATCATCCCAGCGATCTTGTCCAATAGGTTCACCGGCAAATGCCGCCTGAATCGGCGAGCGCTCAAGGTCACGCTCAAACACGTCGTCGAAGAAACCCTCAAGCCGACGCTCCTCACTACGATTCGCATCAATCGTAAACTGACGCTCTGCCGAGTCGGGCACTTCCGCTACTGCCGAGTAGACCGCCACTAAGACCAAGCCGGTAACCCATACGAGGGGCATCACCCACAACCAGCGCGGCTGACTAACACGAATACCCAATACTGATGGAGTCACAGAACTTGTCTCAACACGACGATGTGGCTTGAACCGCCCCATCTAAATTATGAAACATAGCGCTTGAAGTGGATTAAGCACCCATAAAAAACCCGGCATTAATTAACACCGGGTGATAGTGGACTGCTTACCGGTTTTAGCTTATTCAGCTCAGATGGAACCCGCTTGTTTATTGGCAATCATGCGCTCAACGTTTGCAGTTAATACATCGAGTGGTACTGGGCCACTGGCGAGCACCGTATCGTGAAATTCCCGGATATCGAAGGCATCGCCCAGTTGTTGTTGCGCCATATCCCGTAACTCAAGAATACGTATTTTACCGATCATGTAGGCGGTGGCCTGACCCGGCATTGCGATGTAACGCTCAATGGCCTTCACACAATCCCACTCGGCGTTTGGCGTGTTCTGCAACAGATAATCGATGGCCTCTTCTCGCGTCCAACGCTTTGAATGCAGTCCGGTATCCACGACTAGACGAGCCGCACGCCAAAGCTCCATGGCAAGCCGGCCAAATTCAGAGTAGGGATCTTGATAAAAGCCCATCTCTTTCGCGAGGTATTCCGAGTACAAACCCCAGCCCTCAGAAAAGGCAGTGAACCGCAAATAGCGCTGAAAATCGGGCACGGCATCGAGCTCGGCAGATATGGATAACTGCAAGTGATGACCGGGCACCCCTTCATGGAACGCCAAGGCCTCGAGATCGGTGCGCGGCATAGCGCTCATATCGTACAAGTTGGCGTAATAAATACCTGGGCGAGATCCATCGGGTGGTGGGCTCTGATAAAACGCCTTACCGGCGCTGCGCTCTCGAAATGGCTCAACACGCTTCACCTTCAACGGCGCCTTTGGCAACAGACCAAAATAATCGGGCAGCTTGGCGCTCATGGCATCGATAGCGGCACGGGCATCGGCAAGATATTGTTCGCGGCCCTCGTCGGTATTGGGGTACCGCAAATCCTGATTCTCACGAACCTCAGCAAAAAACGCCTGTAAATCCCCACCAAAACCCACCTCGGCCATGACTGCTCGCATCTCTTCTTGCAAGCGCGCCACATTGGCAAGGCCCAGTGCATGAATTTCGTTGGCGGTGAGCTCGGTGGTAGTGAACCAGTTAAGTAGCGTTTGATAATAGACATCGCCGTTGTCAAACCGCCAAATACCGTCGTCGCTAGCCGCTATTTCGCTTTGAGCTTCGATGGCTGCAATTAATCGGTCGTACGCTGGCTGAAGCTGCTCAACGAGCGCTGTTTTAGCCGCCGCTAACAGTTCGGCTTGTTGTGCTGGCTCAATGTCTAAATTGGCCACTTTCTCCTGAAAGTCAGCCCAAATAGCGGAGTCTTCAGCGCCCTCGTCGGCATCGAAAGGGGCACCGGTAATCACATTCTTGGCCGAACTCAGAATTTGCGGGTACATCCAGTCGACTAACGTCAAACCCGCCTCTGTTCGAATGTTGAGTTGCTCAATAACCTCATCGAAAAACACCGAGACATTGCGAATACGACCAATGTAGGCCTCGGCATCTGCCAGATCGGTCACTTGGTGAATATTGATAAGGCTACTAGGGACCGTGGTGTGAGGGCCCCAGAATTGATGAATGGCGTAATCTTGATGCCGAAAGTCATCGAGCATTAACCGACGCTCAAGATCACGACGATAGAGCGACAGGGACAACTGGCTGTCGTCATCGAGCTGATCAACATCGATGGTGTTTAAAAATTCAAGCCGCGCTTCACTAATAGCGCGGGTTTCATCCCGGAAAGCCTCGGCGTAAGAATTCCATTGATCGTGCTGATCTTTGATACCCCGGTAACTCGCCGTAAAGGGATAGCGCTGCATATCCTCGGCGTAGGACTCCTCGAAAAAGCGCTGTAAACGTACTTGCTCTGATGATTGCTGTGTTTGCTCCGTGACACCAGCCTCGACCGCCTCGGCACCTACGGGAGCCATGTCATCGGCGGGCTTAGAGCAAGCTGCAACCGCTATAAGAGCCACATAAAGCGCAAAGTGCGCACTGCGTGAAGTTGTCAACGAAGTCTCCTTAAGACGTTAATTTCAGTCAGTGTATCTGGGCTGCTTGTTATTCGGAATCCGCTTCCTTACGAGTCGCAGCACACTAGGCCGGCACAGCCCACAACCTTGTGTTGGCGCTTCCAACTCTACACCACTCACTCTGTCGGCATCGTCATCGCCACTATACTGTATAAAAATACAGTATAGTGGCGGCATGTCTCTTTGGCTTTGCATTCGCTTTCCACAACTGGCGCTCGACTGCCAGCACCACATTATTAACCGCCATAAAGCAGAAAACCATGAACCACCGGTGGTGGTGATCGAGCAGCAGCGCGTCATTGCAGCCAATGCAGTGGCAATGGCCGCCGGTGTGAGCCCAGGTTATAGCAGTGCCAGCGTTAGAGCCCTCATCGACGACGACACATTACTGCTATTACAGCGCGACCCCAACCGGGAAAAGGCCACCCTTGAGCGTTTACAACTCTGGGCCTACAGCATTAGCCCCACTTTAGAACAATGGAACGACGACTGTTTGCAGCTAGAAATTGGCCGCTGTTTACGGCTGCACGGCAGCGTTGAATTGATTAGCCACAAAGCGAAGTTAGCCCTCACTCGGCGAGGCTTCACCCTACAAGTGGGCGCCGCCTACAGCCGAACGGGTGCCTGGCTTATGACATTTTTACCCGATCCTGACGTTGCATTGCATAGTCACACGATAGTCAGTGAACGAGCAGCCTCTCTACCCATTAACCTTATTAACCTTGATCGGCGAGAGGATCACCGCAAGACCGTTACACGCCTGCAAAGTGCCGGTATCGAACAGTTTGAGTCATTGCTCGCACTACC
>CBFHMA010000030.1:0-16242 GCA_965656775.1 Luminiphilus sp. | reverse complement strand
AAACAACACGACAGCCATAAGTGACTGGACCAAACGGCGCGTTACCCTTGTGAATATCATCAGTAAATTCTCTCCAGATTTGTGACAGTTACAGCAAAGGTTCCAGCATGAAGGCCAATCCCACTAAGCCGCCACCCCAGACGAGGCTTCGCACATAAGCAATGCCCAAAATATAAATGGGGATATAAATGACCCGTGCCCAAAAGAAGATCTGAGCACCGAGCAATGCCTCAGTACCAGCGCCCGCCAAATGCGCTACGAGCGCAATGGGTACGAACAGCACCGCACCTTCAATCGTATTGGTGGCAGTTCGCTGAGCACGGCCACCCAGCTCGGTAGGCTCGGGCAACTGGTCTCGATTACCCAGGGCTTGTTGCAATCCTTCGGCGGTCCACTCTCTGTTACGCAGAACAGCCCCCAGCATAATGGTCGCAAAAGTGAGGATAGTGACGTGAATGATGATCTCAAGAAGCGGTGTCATGGCTTATCCTTGTTGTGACGATAAACGAACTATACACAGATCAAGACCGTCATGCGCCTACCGCCGCGGGGCTCATCTCTGGGGGTTAACCAGAGTGTTTTGGGCATTCGCTAACGATCACCGGCAAGGATTGTATCGCCATGCGTAATGTTATTTTCATCATCTTGGGCACGGCACTCATTTTAAAAACCCTTTATGAGCTGCTGGCTGACAGTGTCGTTGGGCAAGACTTTCTTTTGCAGCAGATCGGTCAGCGCATTATGCAACCGCCTGCAGCCAAAGCCGATGGGCTACATGTGTACATGTGTGGCACTGCGGCTCCACTGCCAGCTCCCAGTCGTGCTCAAGCCTGCGTGGCAATACTGACACCAGAACACTATTTTATCGTCGATGCCGGCTCTGGTTCGTCAAATAATCTTGGGTTGGAAGCACTACCCGCGGACACGCTAGATGGCATATTCCTTACACATTTTCACTCTGACCACATCACCGATGTACCTGCCATTAACCTGGTTTCGTGGGCATCGGGTCGGGCGTCACCCTTAAATATTTACGGACCACCCGGCATCGAAACGGTGGTGGATGGGTTCAATTTGGCCATGACCTACGATCGTCGGCATCGCACCGATCATCATGGCGCCGATCTGCTCCCTCCTAGCATAGGTATTATGAATGCTGTTGAGCATGGGCTGGAGGCACGCTTGTCCTTCGGCGATCTCGAGGTAACCGCCTTCACCGCAGATCATAGCCCTGTATCACCTGCCGTTAGCTATCGCTTTGACTACAAAGGGCGCTCAGTTGTCGTGACAGGCGACACCCTTGTCACACCTCGCCTTGAAGCAATGAGTACCGGGGTAGATTTGTTATTGAGCGACGCGCTATCGGTACCTATCGTGCAGACCATTGAAGCCAGCAATCGAGCAGGCGGCAATTTGCGCCTTGCCAGTATCCTTGAAGATATTCAGGACTATCATGTCCATACCGATGACGTCATTGCGCTCACCAAGCGCGCTGACATTGGTATGACCGGCCTCTATCACCTAGTTCCAGCACCCCGAAACGACATTATGCGTCGCGTTTTTCAGCGGGGTTTCCCCAAGAACATGATCCTAACGAACGACCGCATGTGGTTTGAGTTACCGGTGGGGTCAGACACGATCAAGGTCATCGACTAGTGACGCTGTCCTGCTCTGGGCAATTGTAGATGACATACATCTTTCGATAGCCGTCGCTGTGCCAAACACCTGTCCAGCCTTTGGGTAGCAGTACGGTATCGCCCGCTACTACTTTGACCGCGGCACCATCGGTGGGTGTCAAGGTAACGCCACCTTCGAAGAACATCATCAGCTCATCGTAGGGGTATGGATCGGTTATCGTGTAACGGTTGGGGCCAGTTTGGTAGATACCGGTTTGAAGACAGCCGTCATCGGACTCATGCCAGACACGATCGAGCGCTTCGGTTTCCCCCGCCTCTGAGACCTCAGGCAATCGCTGAGTGTCGGCGTGCTCAAAGACTGGCCCTGCTAAATCGTCTGCCGATAATCGCTGGATTTCAGGGGCTGGTTGTTGCGCCAGCACCGTCGGGGCCGAGAAGGCAAGCGCCGCAACGATGGCGGCCAGTTGACGGTAAGACATGATCATACAGAACCTCTCGACACTATCGTTAGTACTTGCTGATATTAGAATGCTCGGAGACATTTGCCACCCTTGAAGCCGGCGCGATTAGGGCCAAGTCCAAACCCGCCGTTAACTAGCTGCCAACGCCTCTAGATGCGCCATCACACTACCGGGCAATACCTTTAGGTTGTAGCCGCCCTCGAGCACTGACACCACCCGCCCCTTTGCGAACTGTTTCGCTGCGGCAACAATCTGCTCTGTAATGCACCGAAAATCTGCATCGAGCCATTGGCATTGGGCCAACGGATCATCTCGATGAGCATCGAATCCAGCAGATATCAAAATGATATCGGGCCTGTGGCGAGTAATAGCAGGCCACCAGTCAGCATCCATTGCGCGCAAGAAGTCGGCGCCACAACTACCCGCAGGCAGCGGTGTATTGACAATATTGGGCTGCACCACATCATGCTGTCGATGGGGGTAATACGGGTGTTGAAAGCTGGAACATACCAGAATGTCGGGATAATCCCTGCATATCTCGACAGTGCCATTACCATGATGTACGTCGAAATCAAGAACAGCTACTCGATCAATACCGGGTAACGAGAGCGCATTTATGGCTGCTATCGCCACACTGTTGAGCAGACAAAAGCCCATGGCAGTGTCTTTTTCAGCATGGTGCCCGGGCGGCCGTACCGCACAAAACACGCGTCGATCATCACCTGTGACGACGTCCTGCACACCCTGCCAAACAGCACCGGCCGCGTATTTGGACGCAGCCAAACTGTGCAGTCCCAGCCAGGTATCGGCGTCTAAAGCCACTAAACCTTGGGCTGCATCTTGGGCTTCTAGATGCTGAAGGTAATTAGGGCTATGAGCTTGCAATACACATTCTCGAGGAATAGCGGGGGCAGACAACACGGGGTGATCGTCGGTGAAACCCGTCTGCCGGAGATGCTCAAGCACCACTGATAAGCGGGCCGAGCATTCCGGATGGTCCATCGGGACCGAATGACGAAGACAATCATCGTGGGTGTAGATCTTCATGTCTCAGCCATCCACTTCCACACAACAGTCCATTGTGGACAAGTAGATTCTTAGCGCTTCAACTGCGTTTTGATCGTGTTCTCTGTCTTTGAGCTATAGGGTGGCAGCATGCCTCCAAGCTTGGCGACATTGATCGATGTTTGACAATAGACCGACTTGGCGTGACTGAAGGTCTTGAATCCCTCAAGACCGTGATAGCTGCCCATGCCACTGGGTCCGATACCACCAAATGGCAAGTCTTCCTGCAAAATGTGCATCAGCACATCGTTAACACAGACGCCACCGGAGGTCGTGCGCTGTATAACGGCCTCCTCTTCAGCCGCATCGCGACCGAAATAGTAAGCAGCCAACGGTCTCGGCCGACTGTTAATGTAATGGATGGTTTCGTCAAACGTGCTGTAGGTCAGGATGGGTAGCAGCGGGCCAAAGATTTCCTCTTGCATCAGCGCCAGATCATCCTCGGGGTTCACGATGAGGGTCGGTGGAATTTTGAAACTCCCCGATTGAGCAGTGAAGTCTTCATTACCTGGGTTGAGGGTAACGACCCGTTGGCCTCGGTTAGCGGCTTCCTCAAGATAACCGTTAAGACGCTGGTAGTGCCGCCCATTGACGACAGAGGTGTACTCGGTGTTTTGCAAAAGCGTCGGATACATAGCACCGACAGCACGTTGAGCGGCGTCAACCACCTGCTCCAACGTCTCCTCGGGTACCAATAAATAGTCGGGGGCTAAGCATATCTGCCCGGCATTGAGTGTCTTACCCAACATAATGCGCTGCACGGCCGATTCAATATCTGCTGTCCGAGAAATAATGACGGGGGACTTGCCACCCAACTCCAAGGTCAATGGCACAAGGTTTCGACTGGCCGCAGCCATAATATGGCGGGCAATACCGGTGGCACCGGTGAAAATCATGTGGTCAAAAGGTAAGCCTGCAAAGGCCTGGCCGACTTCGGGACCGCCGGTGAATACCGCCACTTCACTGGGATCAAAGGCCTCGGCAATCATACTGGCCATGAGGTCTGATGTAGCGGGTGTGAATTCAGAGGGTTTAACCATCGCCCGGTTACCTGCGGCGAGAATACCCGCCATAGGCTGAAACACCATAGCAACAGGAAAATTCCAAGGCGCAACCACACCCACAACACCTTTGGGTTGATGCTCAATACGTGAACGCCCACCCAGTAGGTTGAGAGGAAAAACCGTGGGGCGCTTCTCGGCTTTCATCCAGCCTTTTAGATGCTTGCGCGCGTGTTTTAACGTTGTTACCGAACTCGCGACATCGGACAACAGATTCACTTGACGTGGTCTACAGGTGAAATCGGTGTTCAGGGCATCGCTGATCGCATCTGCATGACGAATAAGCAGATCGATAGCTCTATTAATACGATCTATGCGAGTAGTGGCACTCACCGCCCCCTCTTGGAGGTAGCTGTCTCGCTGCTTTTGCAATGCGGCCAATAGATCGGTTTCAACAGTGCTGTTTGGAATCACGGGTTCGGGCGCATTCATCAATATAGTCTCCAGTAGCTGTTATAGTTTTGAAGTGTGTTGCGTTATCACTGAATTCTTCGCGTTGTCGGTAGAGTAGGCACACCCGTGCAGGAAAACCAGCCCCTGCGCGCCATTATATTAGAAGGGTTCATTCCACTGCTCACGCAGGCGATTCTTTTGCACTTTGCCCATGGTATTACGCGGTAAATCTGAAACAAACTGAATGCGCTTGGGTACCTTGAAGCGTGCAAGCCGAGTGTTCAGCGCCGCCTGGATGTCTTCGGCTGACAAGGTATGTTCGGGCGCGGCAACAACGGTCGCCACCACTGCCTCACCGAAATCAGGATGGGGAACACCGAATACAGCCGACTCTTTAATACCGAGCAAATCATTGAGTACCACCTCCACTTCCTTCGGGTAAACATTGAAACCGCCAGAGATAACCATATCCTTGGAACGCCCAACAATACTCAGATACCCGTCGCTATCGATTCGGCCTTGATCCCCCGTAATGAACCATTCGTCTGCTGTAAAATCTGCAGCGGTTTTTTCCGGCATGCACCAATAGCCTTTGAAGACATTGGCACCACGCACTTCGATCTCGCCGATTTCACCATTGGGTAATGGATTGTGCTGTAGATCGCAAACTCTTATTTCGGTCCCAGGTAATGGCAGGCCCACAGTGCCAACACGCCGCTCGCCTGATAACGGATTAGAGCTATTCATACCGGTTTCACTCATGCCGTATCGCTCGAGCAGGGTGTGCCCCGTCCGGTCACGAAATTCTCTGAAAACCTCCGGCAGCAGTGGCGCACTTCCCGATATGAACAGACGCATATTCCTACAATCATCACGCCCAAATGTAGGCTCCGCCAATAATCGTGTGTAGTAGGTAGGCACTCCCATCATGACCGTCGACATTGGCAACAACAATTGAATACGCTTCGCATCAAAACTTGGCAGCCAGTGCATCGAGGCACCACTCATTAGCACGCAGTGCACTGCCACAAATAAGCCGTGCACGTGAAACACTGGTAAGGCATGCAGCAATACATCGTGCTCGGTAAACCCCCAAATCGATACCAACACTTCCGCATTACTGCGCAAATTAGTGTGGCTCAACATAATCCCTTTGGGGCGACCGGTAGTTCCCGAGGAATAGAGTAAAACGGCCAGATCATCACCATCGCAGTACGATGTCACAAAGACTGGAGAGAAACTCCCGGCATAATCGGCGAAACTGCCATGCCCCTCGCCATCTAGGGTCAGTACGTGGCTAACACCCAGCTCCTGACACAGCGGCTCATACACTGCCGCTTTTACCGGATCGCACACCAGTAGCTTTGGCTGTGCATCCGTAAGGAAGTAACGTACTTCCTCTGGGGTGTACGCGGTATTTAATGGATGAAATACCAGACCCGCGCGGATAACGCCCAGGTAGAGCCATAAATTGGCCACGGACTTTTCAATTTGGACCGTGACGCGATCTCCCGCTTGAAGTCCAAGGGCGTGCAGCGCGGCGGCAAACCGCGCGGACTCTCGTTCAAGATCTGCGTAAGCATAGCGATGGCCATCCGTGTCGGTTAATAGCAAGGCCGCCCCTGATGGCGCATGTTGCGTTAGCACTGAATAAAAATTCGCATTCACCACAAAGGCTTTTCTCCTAAATCAATCGTGTTTGGTACTGATACGTTGTGCCGTTGACCTGCTAGTCTACTCATAACGCTGAGGTATCGGATGGAGCACTAAGAGGCGTGGTATAAACCCCCTGCGACCATGTATAAAACGACCCGGCGTACACCTGCTTCAAACCGTAGCTACGAACCATGTAGCGGGCGCCTGAACCCCAAGAGGCATCCTCGAAATAGTTATCCTCGAGCAGATCACTGATCGGTTCAAACCCTCCCCCATCGGCGTTCAAACGAAACACCTGATACCCGAGTACATCATCGGCATCGGCCTGCTGCCAACGCAGTACGGCAGTGCCATTGTCTATCTCACTGATGAGCCCCTTAGGAGGTGCAAGCGGAAATGCATGTAGCGTCGGATCCCCTAGTAAGTTCACCCACACGGGTGCTCGCCATGAATAGTTACCCATGGGGTAATAGTCCACGGCCTCTTGGTAGTCACCGAAATACCACGGACCATTATTCACCGTGGCAAAATGCACATCACCAATCGTGCCCCCCAGCGCCATTCGTTGCAGCCACCAAGCCGGCCGCGCACCCCAGCCCACGGTGAGGGTATAGCCCTCCTGCGCCAGTAATTGGGTCATCGGATTGCCCTGTTTTGCGAAGTGCTGCTTGCCACTGCCGAAGTTAATCGCGAACACAGGCTTGATGCCGGCGCCAGGGTATTCGCTACCCTTCCAGTGCCCGAAATCCACTCCCCACAGATACGGCTGGGTAACACCCACATCGTGATGACCACCCTCACTTACCTGTTCAGGCCCCACAATATTGTTCAGCATGGTGATCTCGACGGACAGATGGCCGCTCTGCCCATAAGCGTTGCGCAAATCGCTCAACTGACCGTGGCGCCAACGGTGATTTTTATCGAAATAATGTTTTAGGTGGGCAAGCTCAATAGTCTGGTCACCCTCAGACACCGGTGCAAAATCGATACGTCCCACATGCATATCAATGCGCAAGTCTGGCAATCGATTCTGCAGCAACTCGCCCTTGGCATTTTGAGCCCAGCGCTGCCCCAAGTCTGCGTAATAAAGATCACTTTCGTGTGGCTGGGGGTTATGACCGTCTGGCCGCACTTGCCCTGTCATGACAACCGGGACATGGCCCACCAAAATCAATGCTCGAGTGACATGACCGGCTTTTTCAGCCTCAAGGGCCAGCCAATCCCGCAGTTCGCTGGCGTGGGTCATGTTGGACGCCAACTCTGTTTTGTTGTGTCTCGACACAGTCCGTTGCACCACTTGCCAACCATCACCGACAAGATCGTCCACAAACCGTTCAAGCTCCTGTGTCAGCGCCGATTCAAAGGTGCTATCGACTACAAGGAAAACCACACCGCGCTCTGGGGCTGCATCTACCCGCCTACCCGCCAGCCAGTACCCGACCTGCACATCATCACCGTCGGTGCGGGTGACGCGATATTCATAGGCTTTACCGGGCTTAACGGTCTCATCCACATAAACCCGTCGATGTCGAATGTCCTCAGCCAGGGGCCACCAGCTGGCACCGCCGCGCTCTCCCAGCAAGCGTCGATGGATATCGACGGTACCCGACCTCAGTGCATTTTTGGATTGCCAACTGAGACTGAGTGCACCGGTATCGCGCCATTGAGCATTGACCACAAGAATACCTTCCTTGTGCTGCCCCTCTTGACTCAGGACGGGTGACATCGGAAGACTCACTAGCACCGCCATCAGCCATCGCCCAAACCAAGCTTTAAAATCCATGAACACCCCTTTCTGTGGCTAAAACGTTTGATATCAGATACCACCGTACCGCTTCTCGCCGACTGAAGCCCAGGGCTAAGCGGACATACCCTCCTGTAAAGCCCCACATTCAATTGAACCTTTTGCCCCAGTAGGCTATACCCTCTCGTCAGCGTGTGGTTTTGCTTATCGACCATGACGCCAATACAACAGGAGGCAACAGCCGCGTGAATATAACAACCGAACAACGCGACAAGATCACCATTGTCTATGCCGCCGGTCGTCTCGATTTTGGCAACGCCAAAACCTTTCAGAGCACGATGGAGAGCTTATTCGACCCTGCCGAGAAGGCTATTGTGGTTGACTGCAGCGAGCTCGAATACATCTCTTCAGCCGGTCTGCGCGTGTTTCTTATATGCGCAAGACTCGCCAGCAAACACACCGTCGGCTTTACCGTTTGTAACCTATCGTCACTCGTTAAAGACGTCTTTGATATTAGTGGATTCGGCAACATTATGCCGATTTGCAGCGACTTAGACAGCGCGCTGGCAACGGTTGGAGACGCGTAAATGAAGGCTCAGCGGTTGGCACTGGAGTGGGCTCGAAAATACCCAGACGGCTCAAAACAAACCAGTGGTCCGCGAGTCGTTTGTCGTCGCACACAGTGGCTTACCGGCTTAATGATGACCTTCCAGTTCACACTGGGAGCCAGCTTCTCTGCCACAGCGCAGGATGTCATCAGCTCTAGAGAGCAACTCGAGCAAATGCGTATTGGCGTAACACAAGGTTCTGCCTACGACGTTTATGCCGATGCAAATTTCCCCAACGCAACGGTGTTGCGCTTCAATTCCCAAGCCGACCTTATTACCGCTCTTGTCGCCAACAAACTCGATGCCGGCATGGCAGATGGTGCCAGTCTTCGCGCGCTGATGGCGGAGCAACCTCGAGTCACACAATTCGGTGATTCCCTGTTCAACTCACCCTCGGGTGCTGGTTTTCGAAAAGAAAGCACCGCGCTCAGAAACCAGTTCAATGCCTTTTTGGCCCAAGCAAAGTCCGATGGCACCCTCGAAGATGTTGCAAAACGCTGGCGACAGGAAGGGCTTACCAGCCTGCCCAACATCCCCTTTGAGGCCGATGCGCCCGTTGTGAAAGTGGGCAACTCGATCATGGGCTTACCCAACGTCACTTATGTCGATAACGCGCTTGTGGGCAGCGAAATTGAGATTGCCATGCGCTTCGCCCAATCGATTGGTCATCGCCCTGAATTTGTCACCGTCGACTGGGGCGCCCTCATCCCATCGCTGGTTAGTGGCAAGATTGATGTCATCATCTCAGATATGTTTATCACCCCCGAGCGGGAGGAACGTATTGCGTTTTCTGACCCCTACCGCAGGGAAGGCAATTACTTTTTTGTCTTAAGATCACGGTTACCGGGGGCGGAAAACGGCGACCGTGTCCAAGAACAACCAGGCCTATGGGCATCCCTCAAAAACAGTTTCTACAGCAATATCATCCGTGAGGACCGTTACAAACTCATCATCAATGGTCTCTGGGTGACCATTATCATAGCCTTAGGATCGTGTATTTTCGGTACCGGCTTTGGTATTGGGGTAGCCGCTATGCGCATGTCGTCGCTGGCTGTATTAAGTGCGCCCGCGCGCGTCTTCATTGAGGTCCTTCGAGGTGTACCCGCGGTGGTACTACTCATGCTGATTTTCTATGTTGTCTTTGGTTCGGTCAACGTCAACCCAGTGGCCGTGGCTATTTTTTCATTCGGCCTTATGTTTGCCGCGTACAGCGCGGAAATTTTTCGCGCCGGTTTACAGGGTATTGACCGCGGTCAAACTGAAGCGGCCATTTCATTGGGCTTCACCCGATTCGGTAGCTTTCGGCACATTATCTTGCCGCAGCTCATTCAGCGCATTCTGCCGGTATACCGGGGTGAATTTATCTCGATGGTAAAAAACACCTCAATCGTCGGGTACGTGGCGGTGCAAGACCTCACTAAAGTCGGCGACATCATTCGCTCTCGTACCTTCGATGCGTTCTTCCCCCTCATCATGGTGACGCTGATCTACCTATTACTGATTTGGTTGTTGGGGCAAAGCCTGACCTATATCGAACGCCGCACCGATCCCGAGCGACGGCGCAGGAGGTTAGCAGCATGAGCGACCCCATGATTTGCGTTGAAGATCTGCACAAACAATTTGACGACCTTAAGGTTCTCAATGGTGTCCACGCAGAAATCCAAAAAGGGGAAGTGATTTCTATTATCGGTCCATCGGGCTGTGGCAAGAGCACCATGCTGCGCTGCTTAAACCTATTGGAGCAGCCGAGTAGTGGACGAATTATCATCGACGGTGAAGAGATTACAGCCGTTGGGGCTGACGCGCCCCGCATCCGTCGGCGGATGAATATGGTGTTTCAGTCCTTTAATTTGTTTGATCACCTGACGGTCTTGGAAAATCTAACCATTGGCCCCGTACAGCTCTTGGGTAAAAGTGACCAAGAAGCCCGCGAAAAAGCACTAGAGCTGCTGCATACGGTGGGTCTTGCCGAGCGCGCCAATCACCTACCCAGTGAATTGTCGGGGGGGCAAAAACAACGGGTCGCTATAGCCCGCTGTGTGGCGATGGACCCTGACGTCATCTTGCTCGATGAACCTACCTCTGCCCTCGACCCGACCATGGTGAGTGAGGTTCTAGCCGTCATCCGAAACTTGGCTCGGCAAGGTCTCACGATGTTGATGGTGACCCATGAAATGGAGTTCGCCCGCGACGCTTCTAACCGTATTTTCTTTATGCACGAGGGGCGCATTCATGAACAAGGCCCCCCGGACCAAGTGTTTGACCACCCACAGAGCCCTCTAACCCGCGCCTTTATCCAAAGGGTTCGATCCCATGTCATCAGCATTAGCAGCACTGACGTGGATATCTTCGCCATACACGGTGGTCTAGAGCGGTTCTGCGAGAAACACCTCATCACCCGCGACGTTGCACTACGGCTTGATTTGGCAACCGAAGAATTGATTGCCCTGCTACTGCCAGGACTTGATAGCCTAGGGAAGTTCGAGCTGCGCGCTGAGTACTCGGAAACCGATCGATCGTTGGTACTGAGCGTCAGCTTGCCAACGACCTTTGCCAACCCCCTCGACGGCACCGATATCGAGAGCGAACTCAACCGACAGGTACTCGCACAGGCAGGTGGCGAAGTGGATGTTGTGCAGCAAGAGGCACACTACGACATCCGGGTAACGATTCGACAACAGGCAAGCGCCTAACTGGCAAAACCTGCAGGGCTTAGTGTAGCGGGGCCAAGACACCCACATGACGAGGGGTGAGTGCACTCGATGCACTCACCCGGCAATCGCCAGAGATGCTAGCAATCCAGTCGCTGATGAGCGCTAAGCCCTCCTCGTGCACCAGCGAGCGCCCCAATTCGGGCATCATGACATCGGCCTGCTGAGATGCCATGCGGTAGGTCAGGATCGATGCATCCGGTTCCCCCGGTACAATACCGAAACGGTGACCACCCGAGCCCGGTCCAGCGGCAATGGGTGCCTTACAAATACCTAAGTGAGGGCCAGAAGTAGCCGATGCATGCAAGTGTAGGCCAGAGGTGTCCGCAGGGCCCACGGGGTTATGGCAGTGCGCACAGTTAATGTCTAAATAAGCGCGAGCGCGAGCTTCGAGTGGTTCGCTGGTGTCGTGCCAAACCGCGGCTCGAGGTACGCTATCGAGTGCAGGCAGTCCAGTGAGATAGCCCACCTCGGCGAGGTACTCGAGTTGATTGTGTTGCACTTGCGCAGAATGCGCGTTGTGGGAGTGTCCGTCGACAGCGTGGCCTTCATAGAAAAGATCACGATTAAGGTGACGTGCGGTGGGCCCAATAGGCTGCAACTTCCGGGTCGTGTTGTTAACCGCGTGACAGCCCGCGCATTGATTCACGTTAGGCACTAAATAATCGACCTGCCGCAGTCGACCATCATCCTCGGCAAGGGTAAACCGCTCTGAGTAACCGGTTCGAACGAGGCGCGCATCCTGCTGATCGTCATTCCATACATAGGGCAGAGCAATCCACCCCCCCTTGCGATGCACTAGCAGACGGGTTTCAACAAGTCGTATTCGGTCGACCTCAAGGGTGGTTATGGCAGCGGGGTTTGCCTCGGGCTGATCGCCCCGTAACACATGTCCCTCGGCATCGAGGGGGTAATAAAAGGTTTTGCTAATAACCGTGCCAACGGGAAAATCGAAGGTCTCTGTCGCTGAGTAGATGGCTGACTGGCCATTGGGCATCCACAGGGTGCGCAATTTAGCTGCATGGTCACTGAATAACGCCGAATTCAAGGTGTAAGACTGCACCCCAGCGCCTAGATGTAACTGATCACCCTGGCGGTACAACAACCCCCACTCCGAGAGCGACGCTGGACGCCCCTCTGGGTGAAAGTTGGGTCCCGTTTGACCACCACAACCCGCCAGACACATCGCCAAAATGAAGAGCACGGGGCGCATCAGAAGGGCAGGCTCACCGGGGGTAGGCGTTCGTGTTCACACGCTGCATCATCAACAATGTGCGGCGCACTGTATTCGTTAGGGCCATCGACATTCAGTAGTTTGGCGTCACCGTTATCCAAACAAATTCGATAACGGTTGGGAAGTACGCCCTGCTCATAAAGCGCCTGGTTCACAAACCCGTCCCATAGCACTTCGGGCAATTCACCCGAAAGCCCAAACATCATGACCCGCAACGCCTGTAGTTCGAGATTGTCTGGGTCACCGCCTCCCTCACCGAATTCATTGTTGGCAATCCAAATTGTCTCCGGGTAAGGGTCAAAATTCTTTTGCGTGCCAATGTCTGAAAAGCCCGTCGAGAAAACCGACGAGATGATGACATTGGCCGTATCGTGATCGCGAATCACATTATTAAAAATTTCGACTTTGTCGTTCGAGTTAATCACAACCCCCGAGCCCGCCGGCACACTGGCAACAGGGGTCCCCGCGTGACCAAAGTTGTCAGTGTTGTTAGTAAACACCTCATTATCAAACACCCGTGTGCCATATCCGGGCTGCGGTAGGTTTGGCATATTGAATACGAGAATGCCGCCGGTGTTGTTTGTGGCTACATTGCCATAGACATCGGCATCAATCGTATTTTCGATCTCAATGCCGGCAACATTAAATTCCGCACGGCTGTTGCGCACAATGACATTGCGTGACTGTCCAACATAAATGCCCGCATCAGAGGCCCCGATTGCCACCACGCCGTCGATGAGGGTATTGGTCGTTTGCACCGGATAAATACCGTAAGCCCCGTTATCCGTGTCTGGACCATTGGTCCACTCGGTACGCACACGACGGATAATAATATTGGTGCCCTCGTTAATTTTCAGGGCATCGCCTCGGGTGTCTTCAATCGCCAGGTCTTCGATAGTGAAGTCATTAGCGGTCACCAAAAGTCCTTCCGCACCGGATGTCTGGCCTGCGAAGGACAACACGGTTTTGTCCATGCCTTGGCCACGCACCGTCACGTTATCGACAGTGAGTGACAGGGACCGTTCAAAGGCAAACTTCCCGGCTGGAATCTCAATCACATCCCCCGGCTGAGCATCAATCAACTGGGTCATGAGGATTGTTTGATAATCCAAGTCAGTATCCGCTGACACCGCCCCCTGGCGATCACCGCCGCATGCCATCAGCGACAGTATGGTGAGTACTCCAGAGCATTGTATCCATCGATTCATGTTTTCCCCCACACCGCGTCGCACGTCTTAACAAGCCATGACATCCCTGACCAGAGCGACCATTTGGGCAATTAAAGACACGGCGTTCTTTATGATTATTGTGTTACACACACCGATAGTAAGAGCGAAGCATGTCCACGACAACTATCAGTAGAGCTGCTCTTCAGGCTGTGGGTCTGTTGTGCCAGTATTCCTAATATCGAATAACAAAACCACAACACAGGCGGTAGCGATGGCAGAGCTTCTGACATTATCGGCAGACGTAATCGATGGACGTATTGAGTTGGCGCAGGCGGGGCCCTTAAACCGCATCACTCACGAATTTTCTGAATTGAACGCGCGGGTAGGAATGGTAGAGGCCTTTTCCCACTCCATCGTGTTCCGCACCGATGCAGGCTTAGTTGCCTTCGACACATCCAACGAACACGGTGGTGAGCGCTGTGTGAATGCCATACGACAATGGGACAAGGCACCGTTTCACAGCATTATCTTTACCCACGGCCACATCGATCATGTTGGAGGTTGCGGTGCTTTTATCGACAAGAGCCATTCAACCCATGTCATAGCCCATGAAAACGTAGCTCGCAGATTCGAGCGCTACCGACTTACCAATGGCTACAACCACGTCATCAATGAACGCCAGTTTGGTCAATTTCGCCGCCGTGGCTACGACCTTGCCGGCCAAGCCCAGTTCCTGCCAGAAACCACCCCCGAGCCTGATATCACTTACAGCCACCACCACGCCTTAAAAGTGGCCGATACCCTCTTTGAGCTACACCACGCCAAAGGAGAGACTGATGATCATACCTGGGCTTGGATACCCTCAGAACGTGCCATCTGTGCCGGTGATTTTTTCATTTGGGCGTTCCCCAACGCGGGTAATCCGCAAAAAGCACAACGCTATCCAAGGGAGTGGGCAGCCGCATTGCGTACGATGGCCGCTATGGAAGCCGAACTGTTCTTGCCAGCACATGGTTTACCCATCGCCGGTAAAGACCGAATTCAGCGTGTACTCAGCGACGTAGCTAATGCGCTTGAATCACTGGTGCATCAAACTCTGGCACTGATGAACGAGGGGGCTCGATTAAACGATGTGATTCACTCGGTGCAGCTGGATGCAGAGGTCCTAGCCAAGCCATGGCTGGCGCCCGTCTATGATGAGCCGGAATTTGTCGTGCGCAACATCTGGCGACTCTACGGTGGCTGGTACGACGGCAACCCAGCCCATTTAAAACCGGCCCCTGAGCGCAGTCTGGCACAGGAATTGGCTCGACTTGCCGGTGGCGCACAGGTACTCGCGGAGCGCGGACAGGCCCTGTCCGAGGTTGATCCGCGGCTAGCTTGTCATCTGGCGGAACTCGCGGCCCTGGCCGCACCTGATGACCCTGACATCCATAGGTTGCGCGCTGCTATTTACCAGCAGCGTCGCTCCCATGAAACGTCATTGATGGCCAAAGGCATCTTTGGCGCTGCAACCAATGAATCGCTACAAAAAAGCGGCGAGAACAGTGTGTCGTGACCAAGCCAACATTAAGACGAGCCCGCGAGTCGGATTACGGGGTTCTGTTGGAGTTAATTGCAGCCTTTTATGAGGTGGACCAGCACTATTTCGAACCGGCGCGCATTGCCAAGGCCCTACCACCGCTACTCGCGCACGATGATTTTGGCGCGGTTTATCTGATTGAACATGACAGAGGCATCGACACGACCACCCAATTCGCACCCCTGTCGGACAAGCCAATGGGCTACGCCATACTGACCTGGGGCTACAGCTTAGAGTCGGGTGGCAGAGAAGCCCTGATTGACGAGATTTTTCTGCAGCAACGTAATAACGGCATTGGCACTCAGGTGATGCCCCTATTGTTTGATGCCTTGCGCACCCAAGGCATTCTCAAAATCTTCCTGGAAACTGAAACCCACAACGCTCGAGCACGTCGCTTTTATGCTCGATCGGGTTTTGTCGCCGACGATTCTATTTGGATGTCTCGCTCGTTATAACGATCGAGATAATCTGCAACCAGCCAGAGACGGTCTTGGCCCCAGGTGGCTAGCAGCTCATTGCCCGAGCTCGTGATGAGTCGAAAACTAGGCACTCCCCACAGTCCCGAGCGATACATGATCTGTCGATTAGTTTCGACCACTTGCTCCCATTCATCGGTCCTCTGGCGCCGCGCCTCCTGCCAATTTAAACCTGCAGCTTCAACAACACGCCGCAGCGCACCAGTACTGGCCGTGTTGACCCCCAACAAGAATGCATGTCTCAAAAAACTCGCGACGAGCTCAGCACCACGCCCCCGAGACTCCGCCCACGGATACAAGGCATAACAATCTCTGACTGGCTCACCGATGGGGTCATAAAAGCGTCCGATGGGCGTCCCTTGTAACCTGGCTTCTCGACCCACGTCCGAAAATATATACATGCCCTTCTCGCGGGTCGCAGGCACACCGCGCATGACCATGGGCA
>CBFHMA010000029.1:0-16460 GCA_965656775.1 Luminiphilus sp. | reverse complement strand
GTGGTGTTCAATCGACAGTTGTTATTGGCGGCGATTGCCTCGACAAGGGCCCCAGTAACCTTAAATTACTGGGTTTACTTCAACGTTTACGCCAGGGCGGACTGACGCTGCGGATGCTGGCGGGTAACCATGATTTACGGTTAGCCCTAGGTCTACAGTGCTTTAGCGCTAAGCGTCATGTGATGAACGAGCATCTATTTGTGCGTATGGGCAGTAAAACACTGCCATTGCTGGCCGAGATCTGGCGTAAACGGTTACGAAATCAGCCAAATCCACTGGCTCAGGTGCCCTCGAAAACCCAGTGTCGCGAACATCTGCTACCGGATGCCGATTGGGCCCAACGATTCCGACGAGCAGCAACCCACATTCCCGGTCCCGCCTTAGAGCGGGAAATTGCCCGAATCGAAGAAAAGACCGCCACATTCCGCGACGCCTATAAAGCTGAAGATTTGAGCTTGCGAAAAGTGTACGCCGCCGCTGTGGAAGCACAGCGCTTATTCATCACCCCCAACGGCGAATTTGCCTGGTTCTTGGCATCCTTAGACTTACTTTGGCGCTGTGGCAGCTACCTGTTTGTGCACGCAGGCCTAGATGACGACACCGCAGTAGCACTAGCCAACGAGGGCTATGATGCACTCAACCGGCGCTACCGAGCCGCGTTCAAACAAGACCCTTTTGGTTTTTACGCCAGTAGCTTGGGCAATAGCTTACGCACCAAATATCGACCCGTGGATTTTCCACTGACCAGCCAAGGGGTGAATGCGGTTCACGAGGCTGGCATCTACGCCGTTGTTCACGGTCACAGAAGTCACTCCAGTGGGCAGCGCCTGGCATTGCGGTCTGGACTGCTACATATCGAGGGCGATGTCACCCTCGATCGGAATACACGGCGTAGAGAAGGGCTCTTGTCGCGAGGCGCTGGCGTCACAAGTTTATTACCCAGCGGCAATATAGTCGGTATGAGCGCCGATTATTCAGCCATTAAGGTACTCAAAACCAACACTGAAATGACGACATAACATACAGCGTTTACCTTAGGTGTATCGATGGCTGCCAAACCCCGAAAGCGCGGGACAATGAGGAACACACTATGGCCACAGACAATAAAAAATTTCACCACAGTTCACTGCAAGACGCCGACAGCATCGTCGAGCTGCTTGGAGCCATTACCGAGGGCATCAACAAGGGTAAATTGCAGCTGGGTGATGACAGTGGCGACATTCAATTGCGGCCGCGGGGCTTGCTCGAGTTTAGTGTCGATGTAGAGGAAGACGGTGGTAGCAATAGCCTAAACGTGCGTTTACGCTGGAGTGATGCCGCGCGAAGAATCGACAGGAAAACACTCAATATTCGCTAGTCCCGGGCTAAGCGTACCCCTATCACTGCTGCCAGACAGAACGACCGCCGGGCAGTGGCTTCTCAACAGGGGTAACCGTAGGGCCGCGATAGACATCGCGCAGTTGCGTCTGCGACAAGGCAGTATTATCGCCACACACCCCAGAATTAAGCCAATCGAGTGCCACGCGCAACGAGGTCTCCTCTGGGTCGCCGAAACCTCGGGTGTAGTCGTCGTCGGCCGGGCACAGGGTGAAGCGACCGGTTGCTGCTAGCCCGTTGTACCACTCCCCCAAACCTTCACCATTGACAAGCTCAAATGACACAAGTCGCAGTAGCGTGTCGCAACCGGGCTGAGAAAAACCATATTGGCCAACCGCCTTACCGAGTGTGTCCTCACCCACCAAGACGACTTCGAACCAGGGCTCTAAACTGTTGATAATCATTTCGCTGGCAGAGGCAGAGCCGTCCGTTGTGATAAAAGCAATTCGCAGCGGGCTCATCGATCCAGAACGACGCTCGAAAAATTCGCTAATGTCTTCTGTCGCGGCGCGGAGACGATTGTGGGAGACGCGAAAACTTTCCTCACCCTGTGCAGCAATACCGCCAATAAGATTTAACAAGATATCGGCCTCTTCGATACTACCGCCACTGTTGTAGCGAAGATCAATCACCATGTCGGTCACTCCCGCCTCGGCAAAAAAAGTCGTGGTTTCAATCAGTGGCTGGGTCGCGTCATCTTGGAAGCCACGCAAATGAAAATAGCCAACGGGCGACAAACCGGGTCGATCAATGAGTAAGGCAGGCCCCGCTAAGGGTGGCGTGTCGAGTTCTCGTTTCACCAGAGTCACCTCTCGAACCGACTCCGCTTCACGAACCCTAAAACGTCGCTCAACCCCTACATCTGATGGACCGAAAATCTCTGTAGTTGTGGCGTCTCGGGCCGTTAGCTCATCGACGGTTTCAAAGCCACTGCCGGTGTCGATAGCCAGGATCTCTTGGCCCCGAGCCAATTCTGCATCAGCCGCGGGTGAACCTTCCAGAACGTCGAGAAACCACCACTCCTCGCCGGCATTCAAGCTTTCTTGGGTGTAGCGAAATCCGAAGCCAATATAAGCACCGCTGGTAAAGCTAGCCTGATCTTCCTGTTGCGTGGTGACATAAGAAAAGCCAGGGTCGCGGCCATCGAGGAACAAGGGCTCAACGAGTGCATCGAGGTAGGCCTGTGCCGTCGAGTAATCGGCAGGATTGGGGTTGGCCAGCTCGTCTACCCATAGGTACCAGTCTTGGGCAACGTCGCGTACGAACGCTTTTTGGCTGGTAACGCCACAGACGCCGTCATCTGCTACAGGGCTATCGCTCTCACTGGAACCACCGCCGCCACCGCCGCCACAAGCTGCTAGGAGCAGAGTTGTGATACCTATCACGACTAAGGCGCAGCCCAGTTGTCTTAAGCAATTCATCCAATATGTACCCCACAAAGCGGCCCTAGGAAAGGGTTAACAGTGTCACGAATCGAGCAACTGCAACTATACAACCAGTCAGGTCGGCCAGCACACTACACCCATCAACCCGCCATTAGGCTGTTCAATCAAATATCAGTCGCTAAGGAGAGCCAAGGAACTGTCATGAACGCCCCCGCCAATCACAGCATACAAAGCGAGCAGCGCGGGCGGCTTCCAGAGGTGCCCTTTGGCTACGAGGCGCTGTTGACCCGTGAACAACGGCAGCAAGTCGATTTGTGTCGCGGCATTGGCTGGGTTCTTCAGTTCATTCGCCGGCCAGAATTTCACTCTCCGGTAGTAGTCATGCAAGATGTGGCCAAAAAAAGCTGGCAAGTACTAGATAACGGCTATCTTGAAGCGTTCCATAATTTACGGGGTTGCTAGATCTCGATAGTTGCAACAGGCATCGATAGACAGGCTACACTCTTAGGCTTATGGCTTAGGCCAACATCATCCTTCCGTCATATTGCTACGTACGAGTGATTGTCCATGCTGAGAAAAACCGCCATCGCGCTTGTCGCCATGCTTGCCTTCATGGCATTTCCGGGTCGAGCCGCTCTATTGATGAGCCCAACCCAACATCCCGATCTAAGCTACACCGGTGAGCTTCTAGAGCACGACTATGACGCTTCCATCAGTCTCCCATCGACTTTTCTCGGTTTCAAAGTGGGCGAGAGAGTTGCCACCCCCGCGCAAATCAGCGCCGCTGTGACAACATGGGCAGAACAGTCAGATCGGTTAATGCTAGTCGAGTACGCACGCTCCCATGAAGGTCGTCCACTGTATGCGGTGTTCATCTCCTCTGCGCAGAATTTAAGCCGACTTGACGACATTAAAACCGATATTAATCAGCTGGCTGATGCACGCCAGTTAAGCGATGCTGAGGCACAAGTAATCATCGAACGACTCCCAGCCGTGGCATGGATGGCGTACTCGATACACGGCAATGAGACCTCCGGAGCCGACAGTGCCTTGGCCAGTATCTTTCACCTCATCGCCAGCAACGATGACGACACCCGTACTCTGCTCGACGATATGGTTGTCGTTATTGACCCTATGATGAATCCCGATGGTCGAGCCCGCTTCGCTAAATCACTCGAACAGTACCGAGGAACGGCACCTAATGTTGACGACCAATCGTTACTGCACACGGGGGATTGGCCATTCGGGCGCACCAACCACTACTTCTTTGACTTAAACCGCGATTTTTATTTCTTGACCCAACCCGAAACGCGAGGGCGAGTGGCCATGATCAATCAGTGGCGCCCCCAATTGATGATCGACGGCCATGAGCAGGGACCACAAGATACCTATCTGATGGGCCCACCTAGAGAGCCTCTGAACAAGAATATTGACACCGACTTACAAAAATGGGCGAGGGTATTTTCAGAAGATCAAGGCGCCGCGTTCGATCAGCGAGGGTGGCGCTATTACACCGGTGAATGGTTCGAAAATTTGTACCCGGGCTATTCAAACTACGCGGAGTATCGAGGCAGTGTGCACATACTCTATGAACAGTCGCGCATGGCCGAAGACGGAGTTCGACGCCCAGAGGGTACGGTTCAAACTTATCGGGAATCCGTTCACCATCAGTTCGTTAGCACCATCGCCAACTTGCGCACGCTGGACAAGCATTCGAAGGCCATGTACCAAGATTACTGGGACGGACGACAATACAACGTCTCTGACAAAAGCATTTATGCGGATCGCAGTTACATCGTGCTGGCATCAACCAATCACGGGCGTGTTAATGCGCTAGTCGATCTGCTGAGTGCTCAGGGGATTGAAGTATTGACCAACGACAAGCCATTGAATCTCAAAGCTGGCACTAACCTCATCGGTGAGACCGAAAAAAACATTACCGTACCTGCTGGCAGTCTTATCATCCCTAATCGCCAACCCGAAGCTCCGTTGATTGCTGCCATTATGGAGTTCGATGCCAGTATCAAACAATCGGTGTTCGTGGAAGAGCGACAAAAACTGCTGCGCGATGGTTCTTCCCTGTTGTATGACACCACTGCGTGGAATGTCAGCATGATGTATGGTCTGCCCTCCCTCACCATACCAAGCCACTTGAACAAAGGTCTTATGCCTTGGACACCGTTGTCACCGACGGTGGCCGTTAATCCCACTGCCAATGCATGGTGGGTAAACGGTGAGGATGATCGCTCAGTGGCCTTTGCAGCTCGACTACTCGAGCAAGATATTCAAGTGCGGGTGGTGGATAAAGCCACCGTCTTTTCGGGTCTCGATGTTCCCCGCGGCAGCGTATTCGTGACCGCTATGGACAATCCCAAGCACCCGGATCTAGCGATCGACATCAAGGCAGAAGCAGAATTGCTGGGATTGGCAGTCAGTTCAACACAATCTGGCTATGGTCCGGGTGATCTGCCTGACTGGGGCGGCGAGCATTTTCGATTACTCAACAAGCCTCAAATAGCCATCCTCAGTCACGCCGGTTTTAGTAGCTACGATGTGGGCGTGAGCTGGTGGGCCCTCGACAGCTACCTAGGTATCCGTCATAGCCAGTTAAATGCAGCTTACCTAAGTGGCGCCGATTTAAGCCGCTACAACACCATTGTCATGCCCAGTGGCTACCGGGCACTCAGTGCAGCAGAGCGCACAGCATTACACGAATGGGTCAAACAGGGCGGTACCCTCATTGCGCACGGGCAAAGTGCCGGCGCTATTGCGAAGGAAAGCGGATTAGGGAGCGTTCGGACAATAGCCGATACCTTCAACAAGGCCCAAGACTACGATATTGCCTTACAACGCCAGCGACTCGCCCGCGAGAGCAATATGGACCTAAGCCTTGTGAACGCTCATACCCTGAGCAGTGACATTATCTATCCGTGGGATAGCGAACTCGACCGTCTCGATGAGAAAGAGCTGGAACGACGCGACCAATGGCAAGCGCTGTTCATGCCCTCTGGCGCCATGGTCGCCGGGCGCGTCGATGACCAGCATTGGTTAACCTTCGGCACACCCACCGAGCTACCCTTGTTGTACGCCAAGCAACCTGTCCTCATGGCCGATGGCTCAGCAGAGGCTGTTGTACGTGTAGGGGTGCTGCGGGAAAACGATGAGATAAAAGAAGCAACCGTCGTTAACTGGTCAACTCTGCCCAAAGGACTGGAATTAAAAGTCCGAATGAGCGGCATGCTCTGGCCTGAGGCAGCTCAGCGCATTGCAAATTCCGCTTATTTGACCCGGGAAACCGTGGGTAAAGGGCAAATCATTTTGTTCTCTGGCCAACCGAATTTTCGTGGCGCTGCCCGTGGTACTCATCGACTGTGGTTAAACGCTGTCATTTACGGCAGCGGGTTAGGTACCGACCCGCGTATTGCCTTGTAGGTTGAGACGCCAACGTAACAAGCTGAACAACGTGATGTCAGCGCATCTGTTGCACGCACAGAGCCGCATTAATCTCGGTTTTTAACTCACACACAGAGATCCACTCGCACCTTGGGGTGGATCTGACCTACACTTGCACCCGATGCTGAAATCACTTCTTACATGGACATTGCTGGGAGCACTTGCCGCACTCCTGGTCGCCGCAGTGGCGTTGGTCATGGTCCTAGAATCCACCCCTAGAGTGATGCAACACACACCACCGAGCCCTGCCGATGTACAACAGGCTAAGGGTCTCGTTCGCGGTGTGCGCGACGCACTCAACACTCATACCGGCGAACCGGCCCCCTTTAGTACCGATTTAACCTCTCTCAACGCCACGCTCAAGCTGGGGGCGCGGCTCATACCGGGTTTCCGCGGCGAAATGGAGCCCGCTTTTGATCAGGTCATTGGTCACGCGTCGATTCCGGTTCCTTTTACAAACCGCGGGCTGTGGCTCAATGCGACATTGGCCGTGCCTTCATTCAAGGGCGAGTTCAAGCTATCTGAGGCTCAAATTGGGCCAATACACTTACCCCCGGGTATGACACTTACATTACTTCGAGTGGGTGCCAATGTTATTTTCGGCAATCAACTCGGGGATACCGTCACCTCTGCTGCCAGGGGTATGACCATCGATGGCTCGAATGTGCGTTTCACTTTGGCCATGGATCAAGTCGGTGGCAACGGTATTATGCGAGGTGTTTTCGGTACGTTACGCGGACGAGCAATGCCGGGCGATGATGAAATCACTCGCTATTACTACCGTATTCGAGAGGCCATGGAGAGTGGAGAGTTACCCACAGAGGGTAGCTACCTACCCTATTTGGCATTCACCTTAGCTGCAGCAGAACACGGTGCCGAGCAAGAAGGTGCCGATAACGCCTACACCTCGGCGATGTTCGCCCTGACAATGATTTGCGGTGCTCGCGACTTTGCGCTGGTGGTAGGCGGGCTGGGGACGGGTGACTTAGACGACGGCAGAGCCTGGACTAAAAAGTGCTCAAACGTCACCCTAAATGACCGAATCGATAGCAGGCTCCACTTCACCACCGCTGCAGCGATACAAGCGGCTTCAAATCGCGGTTTTGCGGTTTCTGTCGGCGAGTTCAAAGAGCTCAACGACACCCTCAAAGCCGGGGGCTTTGACTTCACCGACATCGCGGCCAATAACTCGGGTATTCGCATGTCTAATCGGTTTATGGGTGCCCCTCTTCAAGACTGGCCAATGCTTCGCGAACGGGTACAAAGAGAGCGCGACGTCATCGTGTCTTACGATGGCATCCCGCAAATAATGAGCGCGGTCGACTTTAGTGCTACTTATGGCGATATTGAAGATCCGCGGTACCTCACCATGCTCAACCAGATCGAACGCAAGATAGACCAGCTTTCACTGCACCAGTAGCCCACCAGCAGTTTTCTGGGAGCTTAGATACCATGCCATTTCGAGTCGTCACCATAAGCATTTTTATCCTACTCAGTCTCAGTGCTGCAGCTCAGACGCCATTTGAGTCGGTGGTGAAAGACGCCGCCTTCAGAGCATCCATTGCATTAACACCCGATGCGGGCTTTGTGGAGCTCTCCGAGGGTTTCACCTATTACCGAATGACCAAGCCCGACGTCTGTGACACACCGGATGTGCTGGTGCATGGTTTCTCGGTGCCGTCTTACATTTGGGAACCCACCTACGACTTTCTCGCAAGCAAAGGTCGCTGCGTCATCATAATGGACCTCTACGGCCGCGGTTTTTCAGACAACCCCGACGTGGCCTACACCGATCACCTCTTTGCAACCCAAGTATTGGAGTTGCTCGATGCGCTTGGCATCGGGCGTGCATCGTTCTTTGGTTTGTCAAACGGCGGGCGCGTGGTCTCTCAAATTGCTGGGATTGCGCCTGATCGGGTTGCGCGATTGATATACGTTGCCTCTTCAGGTTTTCGTGATGTGTCTCGGGCTCAGGATGTAGGCGTCACACAAGAAGAGATCGAGGCATTGATCGATAAATACCCTGACCTCCCCGCGGGGCAACTCTCGGATTTCAAAGATCCTTCCCGGTTTCAAGGCTGGGATGACAAATACGCCTCGTTACTGGCCTATAAAGGCTTTGCCCGTGCGCTGATTTCCACACGTAAACATCATGACTCAAGGGAGCTGGACGAGATTCATGAAATGTTGCGAGAATCCAATTTTCCCGTGGTCACGATTTGGGGCGATAGCGATACCGTCGTGATTTACGACGACTTCGCTGAAAAGATCGAACACCTATTGCCCAATCGCCGCGAATATTTTGTGAAGGACTCGGGCCATCTGCCACACATGGAAAACACCCAGCAATTCGAAGCCATACTGTTAGAAGTGCTGAATTTAAAGTAGCCGAATGCCACTAAAGGGTCGCTTTTCAAGACCGACACTCAGAACAAGAGTGAACGAGGTTCACTGCACTAGCAGCTCGTGGCGCAGTACTTTACCCAACGGATTTCTGGGTAGTGCCGGCATGACGCGAAGCTGCTCTGGCCATTTAAATGTAGCCACGCCTTGATCCCGTAAAAAGCCCTGCAGTTCTATTAAGGTTGGCTCAGTAACGCCCTCCTGCATGACGATGCAGGCAGCCACTCGCTCACCTAAGTCCGTATCGGCATAGGCACACACCGCCACTTCGGCTACACCGGGATAGTTCTCGAGCAAGCTATCCAGCTCGGCGGGAGAGATTTTCATTCCTCCGCGGTTAATGATGTCTTTCAAACGCCCGGTGATGCGATAAAACTCACCAGCCTGGCCAGCTATTTCCACCAGATCGCCGGTACGGAAAAACCCATTCGAGGTGAATACCGGCCCATTATCCAGGCCTAAATAACCATCAAATACCGTGGGCCCTGACACACAAAGCTCCCCCTCCGCACCCGGAGTCGTCAGCTCCATAGCCGTTTCAGGGTCGACCACCTTGGTCATGAGCTGTGAATGGGACCTCAATGGCCGGCCTTCGCCAGTCGTACTCGAACCGGGGAACATCACTGCGCGTTGCTCTGGCGCTGGCACCACCTCGGGCGAGGTAATCAATGCGATACCCTCGTTCGAGCCATAAATGTTGTACACCGATACACCGTAGTCCAACTCGAAGGTTCTAATCATGTCGGGCGATAGGGGCGCAGAACCAGAGCCAATGGCCCTCAGGTGTGGAAAGTCAAAACGGCGCCAAAGCTCGGGCATCTTAGCCAAGCGATTGAGCAATGCGGGCGGTGCTATGGTGAAACAGACACTCTCTTGTTGGATTTGCTGTAAAAACACCGGCACTTCTAAGGGGTGGTGGAGTACTAGCGTACAGCCCGTGGTGGTAGCGGGAAATAAAAAGCCACCCAATGCCGACATGTTTACCATGGGAAACGGATTAAGAAGAACATCACCGGCGCTAAAGCCGAGCCCTGCGGCAGTGGCATTCCCTGAGGCAAGCCACATGTTGTGGGATCGGGGGACGCCTTTGGGTGTGCCCGTGGTACCCGAGGTCCAGCAAACCGTGAAAATGGCATTGGCGTCCGCGGGGTGTGCTGCTCGGTAAACGGCTAAACGTGCGGCCTCGGCACCGTTCAGGCCCGATGGTGAACGCATTCGAATATCGGTGCCGACGGTAATGATACGATCGGGCGCCACGGCGACAGAACCATGGGACGCTAGGTTGGTGCCCTTAAAGTCACTGAAGCCTATAAACCACTCGGTGCCAAACACATTCGATAAGCTGGCAATTTCATGGGTCTGGTACTGAACGGGCAAGGGTGAAGCAACAACACCCAACTTGCTGAGCGCGAAATAGCAAATCACCAACTCGACCACATTGGGCATTTGCACCATGACGCGCTGCCCGTGACACAGGCCGCGGTCGATAAAATCGAGCGCCATGGCATCACTGGTGGCATCTAGCTCTGCATAAGTAAGGCGAAGCGTATCACCGGCGGCAAATTCACCCCGGTTCGTTTGGTCGATGACTGCAAGCTGATGGGGACGGGCTTCCACCTGCAACGCCAGGTAATCGCACAAGGTTTTGTCACCCCAGAAACCTTGCTCGACCCATTCTGCTATGCGGTCTTGTGGTGTGGTGTACATAGCTGACCTTTTATTATTTTTCTACCTAGGCCGCCACTATGACAAATAACAATCCAATGGGCTACGCATGCGCCTCGGCCTGTTATCGCAGATCAAAAAAAACCCCCAGACTTTCGCCTGAGGGTTCTTATTTGGTGGAGCCAGGCGGGATCGAACCGCCGACCTCAACACTGCCAGTGTTGCGCTCTCCCAGCTGAGCTATGGCCCCAAAATACGGTCGCACGAGTGCAATGAAGGACGCGAATGCTATTGGTGTCTTGCGCCGGTGTCAACCATCGAGACAGGACAGATAACGGCAATACCCCATCACGTGTCATCAAATACAACCACATCGCTTGAGCACCGTTGCGCGCTATACTAGCGTGTAACGGTCATCAGCCACATAAGGAAAAGCAATATGGCAGGTCAAGGCTCCGGGGGTAACGTCATCGCCGCTATCTGCAACTTTTTTATTCCGGGTTTGGGACAGCTCGTTCAGGGCCGCCTGCTGGCAGCCATCGCTTTCTTTCTATTCACCAGTGTCTGCTATGCCCTTGCCGCTACCGTCATTCTGATTTTCATGTGGCTGCCTGGCGTGCTGCTGCACTTGTGGAGCATCATTGATGCAGCACGCTACAGCCCCGATCGGTAATGGGTAGCCTATTGCACCGCTGGCTTTTGATCGGGTTAAGCGTCGCGCTGTTGGCGGGGTGCGAATCGACGTATTACTCAACGATGGAACGCTTGGGTATCGAAAAACGAGAAATTCTCGTCGATCGGGTCAGTGACGCCCGGGATAGCCAGGCAGAAGCGCAGCAACAATTTGCATCTGCACTTGAGGAATACGCAAGCCTCGTTAACTTCGATGGTGGTGATTTACAGCGCCTATACGACGCCCTCAATGACGACTTTGAGCAGAGCGAAGCGGCGGCGCAAAGGGTAAGCGACCGTATCGATGCCATAGAACGTGTGGCAGACGCCTTGTTCACCGAGTGGCAAGACGAACTCGAACTCTACAGTAACGGGTCCATGCGCCGCGACAGTGAACAAAAACTGCGCGCCACGCAACGCCGCTATAGTCAACTATTGCGTGCGATGCGCACCGCCGAGCAACGTATGCAACCGGTCATCAACGGTCTTCGAGATAACGTGCTGTATTTGAAGCACAACTTGAATGCCAGCGCCATCGGTGCACTGCAGGGCGAACTCGACACCATTGAATCAGATATTGAACAATTGCTCTCAGATATGGCCTCTGCCATTGCCGAGTCAGATGCATTCATCGCCAGCATGACCCTGTAATTAGCCAACCGGACCTTAACCCTATGTTCCCACGACTTCTTTTGGGCCTAGCCGGCCTTATTTTCCTGGGCTACGGCATCTTCTGCTGGATAGACCCTGAGCAACCGGCGAAGCTGGCCGGCCTGTTCATAGCGACCCATAACGGCTACGCCGAAATAGCCGCCATGTATGGCGGATTACAGGCAAGCTTTGGCGCCATTTTGATAGCGTCCGCTTTCTTGAAAGGCTACTTGCGCCCCGGGCTGTGGTTACTGGTTATCTGTATCGGCACATTGGCCATAGCCCGTGGCAGCGTAGCTTTCAGCAACTTCGACTCTAGCTTCCGACTTGAAGGTAGCTCACTTGGCATCGCCATGAGCTCAGGCTTTACCGCTTACACCTGGGGCGCACTGGCCTTCGAGAGCCTGCTGGCGCTACTTGCACTGTACGCTCTTATCAAAACCCGTAAGCAGTGATGCCCCGCTCAGCGGAGCGTCGACAGCCCTTCACGTGCAGATCATCGCACTCACTCGGCACTAAGCGCTAGCGAGGCATATTCCTTCTCGAGGCGCTTAGCGGCTTTCTTGGAAACACCCCCCAATACATCAATAGCTCGACGCAGCCGTGCCCGTGTCATATCCGGGCCAAGTATGGCCATAGAATCGGGCATTGAGTAGGCGGCTGAACTGCCCGCTATGGCCACAAACAAGGGTGCAAACAAGGCCTTGGGTTTGAGTTCAAGGGCCGACGCTAACGCTTTCAAACAGTCAAACAAAGCGCCCCGCTCCCAATCACGCTGGGCTTCAAGTCGCCACAAGACAAATTGCAAGCGGCGAACCGTTTCTTCTAAAGGCTCAGGTAACGCCTCGAACCCAGCGCTGGTAATCGGTAAATCACCCGCAACAAGGTAGGCCGACATAGGGACGAAGTCGGACAACACCTCCATACGCCCTTTGGCGTGAGGCAGTATTTTCATGAGTAGGGTTTGATTCAGTGCCCACTCGTGTAATCGCTGCGCCAGCTCATCGTTGGTCAGGGACTCGCGCATCCATAAGCCATTCAACCACTTCAGCTTTTCAACATCGAAGATGGGGCCACCTAAAGAGACGCGAGCGATATCAAATACAGATTCCATCTCGAGGAGAGAAAACTTTTCACGCTCATCGGGCATCGACCAACCCATGCGCCCCAAATAATTCAGTAGTGCCTCGGGCAGGTACCCCATGCGCTGGTAATACAAAATGCTGGTGGGATTTTTACGCTTACTCAGCTTCGATTTATCGGGGTTGCGCAATAACGGCAAATGGCAGAGGACTGGCATATCCCAGCCAAAATAGCGGTAAAGCAGCTGATGCTTAGGCGCCGAGTTAATCCACTCCTCGCCACGAATAACATGGGTAATAGCCATCAGATGATCATCCACCACGTTCGCTAGGTGGTAAGTGGGCATGCCATCGGACTTTAAAAGAATTTGGGCATCGACCATGCTCCAATCGAGTTCGATGGTTCCCCGTAACAAATCGTCGATAACACAGACACCCGCCGTTTCAGGCACCATCATGCGAATAACAAACGGCGCAGCTGCAGCTTTGCGCTCCGCTTGATCCTGCTCAGACAACATAAGGTCTGAAGGCTTCAGCGCGGTACTGTTGCCCTCGGCACGACGAGTTTCCCGCAATTCATCGAGCTCTTCAGAGGTTCGATAACAGACAAAGGCATGACCCGCTGTCACCAAATCCCACGCGTACTGCGCGTATATATCGCCCCGCTCACTCTGCCGGTAGGGACCGTGCGGACCACCCACGTCAGGGCCCTCATCCCAGTCGAGCCCCAGCCAGCGCAAGGAATCTAAAATGGCCTGTTCAGCCTCGGGTGTGCTGCGAGCGCGATCGGTATCTTCGATACGCAATACAAATTGGCCGCCATGGGCTTTGGCAAAACAGCGATTGAACAGGGCCATGTAAGCGGTGCCTACATGGGGATCGCCGGTTGGCGAGGGCGCGACACGGGTGCGAACGGTCATACGGGAAAACGCTCCGAAACAGCTTTGACAGGGCCGACAAGTCTACCAGAGCGATGGGGCCGGGGATCTCCGTATTTCGTCATCACGTTTCCCACAAACCGCCAGATCCTTACAAGCGATGTCTGAAAAGTCATAACCTTGCACAGAGGGCTCAACGGACTGGCATATTTTGGGTACGATGCGCGTTCAGTCCGATGAGCACAGACCCCCATGAGAATAACGCGCCCCATGAGCTCCCTGCTACGCACGGTTGTGTTGCTTGCAAGTGTTACCCTGCTGGCCACAGCTTGCGGCACAGGCGATAGCAATGTCGTTATAGGCAATCGCGAGGGCATACTGCACTACGGTAACGGCGCAGAACCTCAGGGCCTCGACCCCCATGTGGTCACTGGTATTCCAGAAAACCACCTCATTCGCGCCCTATTCGAGGGTCTAGCGGTCAACAACCCCATTACCCTGGAACCCGAACCCGGGGTAGCAGAGCGCTGGGATATTAGCGATGACGGTACCGTCATAACGTTTTATTTAAACCCTGAAGCCCGTTGGTCTAACGGTGAGCAAGTCACCGCGGACGATTACCTATGGTCCTGGGAGCGGGCACTTCATCCTAACACCGGGAATTTATACGCCTACATGTTGTACCCCCTAGTGAATGCGGAAGCCTTTGCCAAAGGGGAAGTCGATGACTTTGCCGAGGTAGGGGTCAAAGCTCTCGACGAGACCACCTTAGAAGTCACCCTGAATGCCCCCACCCCCTATTTCATTCAGCTGATGGACCACTACAGCACCTTCGCCGTGCACCCGGAAACACTGTTACAGTTTGGTGAGATGACTGATCGTTTTACGCCGTGGACCCGAGTCGGCAATATCGTCAGTAACGGCGCCTTTGAGCTCGAGGAATGGGCTATTAACCGCCATATCAAAATGCGCAAGAACAAGCATTACTGGGACAAAGATAACGTCAGCCTGAATGGCGTGGTGTTCTACCCCACTGAAAACGAAGTCAGCGAAGAGCGCATGTTTCGGGTTGAGCAACTGCACCGTACCGAAGGCGTACCCCTAGAAAAGGTACCTGTTTACCGCAACCTAGATGACTCCCCCTATATGCAAGAGGTTTATCTGGGCACCTATTACTACCTGCTTAACACCGAGGCTCCCCCGGTCGACAATGTCAACGTGCGACGAGCGCTGTCCCTTGCTATCGACCGAGATCAACTGACGCGAACGGTCATGCAGTCGGTGGTTACACCCGCCTATAGCATTACCCCTCCTGGCACTTTGGGTTATCAGCCGCCAAAACTGTTCGATTTTGATCCGGCAGAGGCGCGCGCATTGTTAGCCGAAGCGGGTTACCCCAACGGCGAGGGCTGGCCCGGTATCGAGATCATCTACAACACCAACGAAGCCCATCGAAAAATCGCCGTTGCCATTCAGCAAATGTGGAAGAAGTATCTGAATATCGATGTCACTCTGGCTAATCAAGAGTGGAAGGTGTATCTGAACAGCGTATCGCAACGGGATTTTCAGGTAGCGCGCCGAGGTTGGATTGGTGACTATGTTGATCCCAATAATTTTCTCGATCTGTTCATTACCGGTGGTGGCAACAACAACACCGGTTTCGCTAATGACGTGTACGACGACATGATCCTGCAGCAGGCACCGAGGGCAAAAACCCAAGCCGAGCGGTTTAAGGTGTTCTTCGATGCAGAAACCCTACTCATGGAGCAAATGCCCATCATCCCTATTTACAACTACGCGACCCGCCATTTAATACACCCGAGTGTCGAGGGAATGTACCCAAATCTGATGGACAGCTTGAATCTGAAGTACGTGAAATTGGTGCCCGATCGGCGCCTTCCCGAGGGGTTACGCTAATGCTGCGTTTCATTGCAGGGCGGCTGCTACAAGCCATACCCGTTATCTTTATTGTCATTACCGCCACTTTTTTTCTTGTCCGCGCAGCACCGGGCGGCCCTTTTGACGATGAGAAAGTGGTGCTGCCAGAGGTTAAAAAAGCGCTTGAGGCGCAGTACAAGCTCGATTTGCCCCTGCATGAGCAGTACCTGGCCTATCTCAGCGACTTATCCCAGGGAGATCTTGGGCCGTCGTTCAAATACCCTGGGCGAAGCGTGAATGAAATTCTATTCTCTGGCCTTCCCGTTACCGCTGAGCTAGGACTCTATGCGCTGCTCATTGCACTGATCATCGGGACAACCGCAGGGGTTTTTGCTTCTTTAAAACCTAACACGGTCCAAGATTACATTCCTATGAGCTTGGCCATGGTGGGTATTTGCATGCCCTCTTTCCTGCTGGGCCCCCTGTTAGTGCTGGTTTTTGGCATTTATTTAGAGTGGCTACCCATTTCAGGTTGGGGCGCCATTCCCGGTGATAAAATTTTACCCTCCATCACTTTGGGTGCTGCCTACGCCGCCTACATTGCGCGTTTAAGCCGTGCAGGCATGCTTGAGATTTTGTCACAAGACTACATCCGTACCGCTCGCGCCAAGGGACTTTCCGAGTGGCAGGTGGTAGTTAAACATGCGCTCCGCGGCGGATTAATTCCGGTTATTGCCTTCCTAGGTCCGGCTTTTGCCGGCCTATTAGCAGGCTCCTTTGTCGTAGAGACCATTTTCCAAATTCCCGGGCTTGGGCGTTTTTACGTTCAGGCAGCATTTAACCGTGACTACACCATGATCTTGGGAACGACTGTGTTTCTATCGACGCTTATCGTGCTGTTCAACCTTGTCAGTGACATCACCGCTGCTTGGCTAAACCCAAGACTCCGTGCCCAGTTCAGTGGAGGTGAGCAATGACACAAGGGGCCAGCTCAGAGGCCACGCTGCTCACTCAAG
>CBFHMA010000028.1:0-16482 GCA_965656775.1 Luminiphilus sp. | reverse complement strand
GACAGCTCTCGGGTATCGTTGCTGGTTAAAAAAACGAGAGGTTTTGATTGCGCCGATACCGTGCCCAGTTCCGGTATCGACACCTGAAAATCCGATAATACTTCGAGCAAGAGCGATTCGAACTCGGTGTCGGACTTGTCAATTTCGTCGATGAGCAATACGGCACCATCGGGTTGCTCGAGCGCCTTCAACAAAGGTCGCGGCTCCAAAAACTCTCGTGCGTAGAATGCATCGCCACTGGCATGAAGGCGCGCCAGCGAGGCCTGCAAGGTGTCTGCGCCCTCCAACAGCACCCCAAGGCGCTCTTTTAGAATTTGTGTGTAGAGCAGTTGTTTGCCGTACTTCCACTCGTACAGCGCCTTGGCTTCGTCTAGGCCCTCGTAGCACTGCAGGCGCACTAGTGGCTTTGCCACGACAGTGGCACAGGTTTTTGCCAGCTCGGTTTTACCCACCCCCGGCGGTCCCTCGATAAGTACAGGTTTGTTGAGCGCTGAGGCCAAATAGATGACCGTAGCAATCTGCTGCGTGCAGATGTAGCCGGCTTCATCGAACCGCTCTTTCACAGCCTCCACAGAGTGCAGTTGTGGGTAATGATGACAAACCACGGCGTTTCCTTATTGGATGGCTTAGGGATAAATGTGAATGTCTTATGAGGAAATATTGCGCGTCAGCCTCCGGAGGCATTCATAAAGCGCAAAATTTGAGGCTCATCGGGTTGATCAAAGACGTGTCGCTCCGGCTTGCGGCTTAATGCGGTCCGTATTTGTGTTGCCAGTTCATAGTCACTAGCCCCTGCACGTAAGCTGTCGCGAAGACTGATGGAATGCTCGTTGCCCAGACACAGCAGTAACCGACCCTCTGCCGTGACCCTTAAGCGGTTGCAGCTGTGGCAGAAATTATTGCTGTGGGGGGAGATTAAGCCCACCCGGGTGTTGCTGCCATCAATCTGCCAGTACCGTGCCGGGCCGCTCTGGGCGGGCGAGTGTGTTGGCTGTAAATTAAATTTGCCCTGCAACTGCCCCAATATGACATCACTGGCCACGAACTCCAGAGGCTTTCCAGCCGCATTAACCTGTCCCAATGGCATCTCTTCGATAAAAGCAATGTCGATGCCACGGCTCAGTGCAAAGTCCGTAAGGTCCTGAATCTCGTCGTCATTTTGTCCTGCTAAAATGACAGCATTCAACCGAATACGTTCGAAGCCGACCGCAACCGCGGTGTCGATACCCTTGAGCACCTGAGAGAGGCGGCCGGTGCGGGTAATCGTGGTAAATTTCTGTTCGTCGAGGGTATCGAGGCTAATATTGAGGCTGGTTACTCCGGCAGATTTCAGCGCTAGCGCTTTGCTGTTGAGTTGGCTGCCATTGGTCGTTATGGCTAATTCTCGAAGGGCTTCAAGGCGTCCCAAGTTATCTAGTAGTGTCTCTACACCGCGCCTTATTAGAGGTTCACCGCCGGTCACCCTGAGTTTGCGCACGCCTAAACCAACGAACACCCGGGCTACTCGAGTGATTTCTTCGAGGCTCAGTACATCGCTGCGTGGCAGGAAGGTCATGTCTTCTGCCATGCAATAGGTGCAGCGGAAGTCGCAGCGATCCGTGACGGACAGGCGCACATAATCTATGGTGCGCCCAAAGCCATCGATAAGCGTTGTTCCGGAGTCTGTCATGGGGGAAGTGTACACAAACCGGTGCGGCTAGTAGCAGGTGTCGGTGGTGCGCAGGCGAAAAACATGGGGCAAAAAGATGATACGTAGACTTCTCGATCCGCGACAATCAGCCACACCGGGCTTGGCCCTGGCCCTATTGGTGCTAGCGCTGAGTGTCCAGAGCGGGCACGAGCAAACGATCGCCGTCACTGCGGCTGTTGCGGTGTTATGTATCATGTGGTGGGTGTTTGAGCCCGTCCCTATCCCTGTCACCTCGTTGGTACCCATTGCCCTGTTTCCATTACTCGGGGTACTTGAACCTAGAGAGGTCGCCGAGGCCTATGGATCCCCGCTTATTCTGCTATTGATGGGCGGATTTTTGTTGTCGAGGGGTATGGAGTCTTCCGGGGCCCATCGCCGGTTGGCTTTGGGTGTGGTTCGATTGGTGGGTAACCACAGCCCGCGACGGTTGGTGTTTGGGTTTATGTTGGCGGGCGCCCTCCTGAGTATGTGGATATCCAACACAGCCACGGTTCTCATGCTCATGCCGGTTGCTATTGCGGTCCTAGACAGTACCGATCGTCGTGATGTGTTACAGGTACCGTTGTTGCTCGGCTTGGCATGGGCATGCTCCATTGGAGGCCTAGGTACCCCCATCGGTACCACCCCCAACCTCATTTTTATGCAGGTTTATCAAGAGTATACCGGCGATGCGGTGGCCTTCAGTCGATGGATGGCCCTTGGTTTACCTGTGGTCGCCGTCATGGTGCCCTTGACTGCGATCTATCTCACCCGGCATCTGCCCGCTCGCATCGCTATTGAGCTTCCGGACACGGGCCAATGGCGGAGTGCAGAAGTGCGCGTGCTGGTCATTTTTGGTTTAACAGCGCTCGCTTGGATTACCCGCAGCGAGCCGTTCGGGGGTTGGAAAACGTGGTTTGGCATGCCGACAGCCAACGACGCCTCGGTAGCCTTTCTTGCTGTCATTGCCCTGTTCGTCATCCGCGATCGGGAAGGACAGTCACTCATTACCTGGCAGCAGGCGGCTCAAATTCCCTGGGGAGTTTTGCTGTTATTTGCAGGGGGCATTTGTCTGGCAAAGGCGTTTGTCACCTCTGGCTTGTCGAGTGTTGCCGGCGATGCCCTAGTGGGGCTAACGCAGTTACCCGTGTATGTGATGTTGTTCTTGATCGCGCTGGCGGTGACGTTCATGACTGAGGCCACATCGAATACAGCAACCACGGCCTTGTTAATGCCAATTTTGGCGGCAGCCGCGGTATCGGCAGGTTTCAACCCCATGCTAATGATGGTGCCGGCAGCCCTCAGCGCCAGTTGTGCATTTATGTTACCCGTGGCGACTGGGCCCAATGCGGTGGTATTTGGAACCGACCGGATTCCGATTCAGGCAATGGCGAGGGAAGGCTTCGCCATGAACATTGCGGGCGCTGTGGTGATTACGGTGTTGATGTTGCTGCTCCTGCCGGTTTAGCAAGAGCAGCTTTCAATCGTCTAGAGCAGACCCATAATGGCTTCTGCGGCACTCACGTCGACCCCAGGACCTTCCTCAACCTGCAGGTGTGTCACCGTGCCATTGTCAACGATCATGGCGTAGCGCTGAGAGCGCGTGCCAAGACCAAAGCCGCTGGCGTCCAATTCAAGGCCCAGTTTCTGAGTGAACTCGCCATTGCCATCGGCCAGCATCAGAATTTCCTCGGCATTTTGGGCTTTGCCCCATGCATCCATCACAAACGCATCATTAACCGACAAGCAGGCGATGGTATCTACGCCTTTTGCTTTAATGTCATCCGCGTTAACCACGTAGCCGGGCAGGTGCGTCATTGAGCACCCGGGTGTAAATGCACCTGGTACTGCAAACAACACCACTTTCTTGCCATCGAAAATCGCGTCGGCGGTGAGAGGCGCGGGGCCATTTTCGCCCATGGTCATGAGTGTGCACTCGGGAATCTTATCGCCAGCGGCTATTGTCATTGGGGTTTCCTCGTTTCATTGGGTGGTGTAATGGATAATTGTTGAAGCTGCTACGCAGGCCGTTATAGGCCAGATCAAACCAGCGGGCAATGGCTGTATAACTAGGCCCCATCACTGATCAATCATAAGTCCGTAGAGTCGCTCGCAATCTCGGTAGAACGCTGCGCTCTCATCGCCCAAATATGGGGCGCAGAAGGACAGTAGCTGCAACACACCTCGATGGACAATGACCTCATTGCGGTCTCCGGGGTGTGTGAGTTGATCGTAGGAGAGCCAGTAGGTAAGGGCTAATGTCATCGCATCAACCAATCCGCCGGGTTGATGGTGTTGCGGATTGATTCCTTCACTCTTCAGCAGTGCATAGGCAATGGCCTCGCATGACGCTCGCTTCAACTTCACCAGTCGTCGAAAGCCGCGGTCGATCTCGGGGAAGCGGTGCATTAAATCGCTGGGGTTCTCGTACAGATATCGATAGTCCAGCATTTGCTCCAATACAACGGTTAGCAGCAGCCAGCTGCGCTGTAGTGGTGTTTCTTCAGTGTCGGTTAGCACATCGGGCGCTGTGATGGATGTGCCTAGGCTCGACACCAAATTGCGCTGTAATTGGTTAAACAACGCGAGATGGATGCTGTCTTTGCCCTTGAAGTGGTAATACAGGTTGCCCGGACTCATATCGAGCTCTAACGCGATATCGGAGGCGGTAACGTTGCGCTCTCCCTCCGCATTGAACAAAAGTCGGGCTGTATTGAGGATGCGTTCTGCGGTTTTCACAACGTCATTGAGATCCCAGTTGCCACTCGAGGTGCCAAGGCTTATCGCCCTCGGCTCCCGCTCCATGGGAACAGGTTTTGTCGTCAAAAAAAAGGGAGCCGAAGCTCCCAATCAAAAAAGGACCTAAGTGGTTTAAGGATTAGCCCAGTTTGGCGCGTAATTCCTCAAAGCGTGCTTTCGCTTTGTTCATCTGCTCTTCCAGTTTGCTGCGGTCGGTCAGTGAATCGAGTTCAAGCTCTTCAAATGCTTTGACCGCATCGTTCTCCAATTGTTCACCGCGACGAACCAGAGACTGATAGACGTCTTCGGCGTGCTTGCGACGCTCATCGAGCTTACTCTGGGCATCGTCCACTTGCTTTTGCAGTACTTCGAACTGCTCAAGCAACTGATCGTAGGCCTTGCCGTAGATGCCCAAGCCTGCACGGAGGGCGTTACGACCCGTTTCAACCGCACTGTCACGCAGATTGCGCTTGGCGGGTGCTTTCTTGGCAGCAGCTTTTTTCGCAGGCGCTTTCTTGGTAGCGGCCTTCTTGGCAGCGACTTTCTTAGCGGGTGCTTTTTTCGCAGGTGCTTTCGTTGTGGCTGTTTTAGCAGCCGCTTTTTTGGCTGGGGCCTTACGCTTGGGAGCCACTTTTGTCGCTACTGCTTCGGCAGCGGCTGGTGTGGCTTCTGTTGCAGTGGCTTCGGCAGTTGTGTCCATCATGGTATCTGTCCTCACTCGTTGTTGGCGGCCACCGACCGGTTGTCGGGGGCGTGATCCGTTTTCAGTCATCCTGCGATACCAATGCCACCTGATTCATGCGCTTTTGGCGGCGTCGGCCATCGACCGGCGTATAATGGCAACAGAAATTAGAAACCACCCTCTAGACAGAGCGGTAGTTTGCCCAGTTCTCAATGCCTGGTGCTCTGGCGCTCTGGCGGTGCCGGGGTGGGTATTGACTCGCAGTTACGGAGATTGTGTGACCACGTCATCGAACAAAATGGGATCGTCGCGTAGACCACGCTTGAAACAGCTCGCCGCTGCAACACTGACTGTAGTCGTGGGTTTGGGGCTTGCATGGTTGGTGCTTACTGGTAAGCCAAAACCGCAGCCGGAACCCCCTGAGGCGCCATTGCGTCCCCTGGTGGCGGTTACCACGGTCGAGCCATCGGCACAGGTACTCGAGGTCACGACTCAAGGTACCGTGGAACCGTTGCGACGCATCAATGTAGTCGCACAGGTTGCCGGTAAAGTGGCATCGATGGCCGCGGCTTTTGAAGCTGGGCGATTCTTCAGAAAGGGGGAAGTCTTGCTTCAATTGGAGCAAGCCGATTACCAATTTGCCATTGCACGTGCGCGTTCATCAGTGGCAGCGGCACAGCAACGCCTGGCTGAAGAACGGGGTCGTAATCGCCAAGCAAAACGTGAATGGCGAGATTTGGGCACCAATGAGGCCAATAGTCTGTTTCTGCGCGAACCCCAAATGAAAGCTGCCGAGGCTGCTCTTGAGGCGGCAGAATCCGACTTGGCTGCAGCTAATCTGGCCCTTGAACGCACGACACTGCGTGCGCCATTTGATGGTCGAGTAGAGACCAAGCGGGTCGATGTGGGCGCCTATGTGGCACCGGGGGCGGTGTTGGGAGAAATCTACGCAACTGACGTGGTTCAAGTTCGCCTGCCCCTAACCGATCGACAAGTCGGCGGGTTGGATCTCTCTATGCACGCCGATGCCCTATTGGAGTATCCCATGACGCTAACTGCGCGATTCGCAGGGAGAGATTGGCAGTGGCCCGCCATGATCCGCCGGCTTGAGGCGGTGGTAGATCGTGAGTCACGAGTGGTGCGTGCCATTGCCGAGGTTGAGCAGCCTTTTGCAGAGGGCAGCGATGGGCGTCCACCCCTAACACCCGGGATGTTTGTACAGGGTGTGATCCCGGGCAAAGCGCAACCCGGTGTGGTGATGCTGCCGGCAACGGCACTGAGAGCCGACAACAGCGTAATGTTGGTTGATGGGAATGAGCGTCTAGTTCGTCAGCAGGTGGACGTCCTAAAGCGCAATAACGATTTGGCATACGTGCGGGGCCTAGCGACTGGCGACAGGGTAGTGAATGAGCAGAGTGGGGTGCTGGTCAGTGGTACGTTGGTGACCGTCGCCGACAATTCCCCAGGAGAGCAATAGCATGGCTTCTTCGGCAAGTACCACCGATGGTGTGCTCTACTGGTTTATCCGAAATCCCATCGCAGCCAACCTCCTCATGGTGCTGTTGATGGTTGGAGGTGTGCTCACCATCCCTAGTCTTGAGAAACAATTTTTCCCTACCCCTGAAATCAATCAAGTGAGCGTGACGCTACCTTTCCCGGGTGCTGGCCCTAAAGAGGTTGAGGAGCAAATTTGTATTCGCATTGAGGAGGCCATCCACGATCTAAACGGCATTAAAGAGATTCGCTCCACGGCGGTTCAGGGTCTTGGCACAGTGTTGGTGGAAGCCGATTCCGATTATCCGATGCAGCGCCTTACCTCCGATATTAAGACCCGTGTCGATGCTATCGATACGTTTCCCGCCGATGCTGAGCGACCGGTCGTTACCGAAATCACCTACCGGCACCTCATGGGTGTGGTGAAGCTAGCAGGCGATCTCGACGAACGCGAGCTGAAAGAGCTGGGCGAAGATCTGCGGGATGATTTAGCGCGGCAACCTTGGATCTCTGTGGTGGATTTAGTGAGGCCCCGCCCTTACGAAGTATCCGTGAATGTGTCAGAGCTCGACTTGCGCCGTTATGGGTTGACCATGGATGCGGTAGTGTCGGCCATTCGCGGCACATCGTTGAATTTGCCCGCTGGTTCTATCAAAGCCCTAGAGGGCGACATCCGTGTGCAAACCCGCGGCCAAGCTTACCAGCGCGGCGATTTTGAGCGCATTGTGTTACTCACCCGTGCTGATGGCACCGAGGTACTGTTGGGGGATGTCGCCGATGTTGTCGACGGCTTCGCCGATGTGGATCTTGATAATCGTTTCAACGGCAAGCCCGCCCTCAGTATGTACGTTTACGTCACATCAGAACCCGACGTGTTGCAAACAAGCCGGGTCATGAACGAGTGGGTAGCGGCAAAGCGGGCCGAGCTGCCAGCGTCGGTGGAGTTAACCATTTGGCGCGATGTGTCAGTGCCTTTCCGGGACCGGGTCACCACGCTTTTAGAAAACGGCATCGGTGGCCTCATTTTGGTAGCAGCGGTACTCGTCTTGTTTTTGCGACCGCAGTTAGCACTGTGGGTGGGCGTTGGCATTTCTATCGCGTTCTTATCGGCATTGTTCCTGCTTAAATACACCGGCATAAGTTTGAACATGGTGTCCTTGTTCGCTTTCTTACTAGTTCTCGGCATTGTGGTAGATGACGCCATTATTGTGGGCGAATCGATCCATACCTATCAGGCGCGGGGTGAGCGTGGTGAACTCGGTGCGCTCATGGGGGTGCGTGCGGTAGTTAAGCCGGTCATGTTTGCGGTTATTAGCACCATGGTCTTTTTTGTGCCTATGCTTATGTTGCCGGGGGATTGGGCCGTGGCCGCCCGTTCAATTCCCACTGTTGTGATCTTGGCCCTCACCTTTTCTTTAGTTGAGTGTCTGTTGATATTGCCTGCCCACTTGGCGCACATGGGACCTGAAAAGCCTGCCCGTCACCCGGTATTACGACGGATCGAAGGCTGGCGCCACGCCTGTGCTAACGGTCTTACCCGGTTTGGCAGTGGGGTATATCGACCTTTCCTTGAACGGGCGTTGCGGCATCATTTATTGGTCGCAGCACTATTTTTTGTGGCCTTTGCCATGAGTATTGCGCTCTATGGTGGTGGCTGGCTTCGAACGGGGTTCTTTCCCAAGGTGAACTCTGACTATGTGTTTGCCAATATCGAAATGCCCGAGGGCGGAGCTTGGCAGACCACCGTAGACGTGCGAGATCGTTTAATGATGGTCGCCGAGGCCCTTCGTGACGACTGGAATAATCGCCCTGAATTCGAAGCGGAGCGGGCAATTGGTGGTATTTCGAGCAGCGCCGAAGGTAACAAGATCACGATTACCTTGGGTACTGAATCGGACAAAGTCGATACCGCTGCCGTGGCCCGTGAGTTTCGACAGCGGGTAGGTCCGGTCCCCGAGGCCAAGGAGGTGCGCATGGACTTTACTATCCGAGATCCAGGAAAACCCATTAAGCTCGTGTTTGCCTCCCGTGATGTCGATGATTTGATCGCAGTCTCCGAGCAGGTGAGAACGGTATTGGCCTCTTATCCTGGTGTATTCGATATCAGCGATAGCTTTGACAGCGCCCGGGACGAGGTGGTGTTGGACTTAAAGCCGGCGGCTGAGTCCCTTGGGATCACCCTTGCCGGTGTTGCACGTCAAGTGCGTCAAGCGTTCTACGGAGCAGAGGCACAGCGTATTCCCCGGGGCCGTGAAGATGTAAAAGTGATGGTGCGCTATCCAGAGGATGAGCGTCGTTCTCTGGCGAACCTCGATGATATGTATATCCGAACCCCTGGGGGGGCTGAGGTGCCCTTTGGGGTCGTGGCCAGTTACCGTCTTGAACCCGGCTATCAAAAACTCGAGCGCCTGAACCGAATGCGCACTCTTGAAGTACGAGCGGACGTTGAGGCCGACGGTGCCAGTCCACGTGAAGTGGTCGATGCGATCATCACATCGTGGCTGCCCCAGTGGCAGCAACTATACCCTGGGCTTGCACTGAACTTAGATGGGGAGCTCGAGGAAGAAGCTCAATTTAAGGCCGCTATGGTCAAGTACATGCTCCTTGCCATGCTCGTCATCTTTGGGCTCATGGCCGTCGCGTTCCGATCCTACTGGCAGCCGTTCCTAGTACTTACCGCAATACCTTTTGGCATTATGGGGGCTATCTTTGGTCACGCCATCCTCGATTGGCAAGTCAGCATATTCTCGATGATGGGCGTCATCGCCTGTGCGGGTGTTGTGGTCAACGATAACCTGGTACTCATCGACAGGATCAACGCCTTACGAGAGCAGGGCTATGGCTTGCGTGAATCGTTACTTCAAGGTTCAGAAGACCGATTTCGGCCTATCGTGTTGACGTCAGCCACAACGTTTGTAGGTCTGCTGCCGATCATGTCCGAGACGAGTGTGCAGGCTCAATTTCTTATTCCGATGGTGACTTCACTGGCCTTTGGGGTGTTGTTTGCTACCGGTGTTACGCTGGTGCTGGTGCCGGCGCTGTATTTAATCGGTGACGATGTTCGGCGCGTTCTGGGTCGTTCACTCGGGCACAAAAAAGGGCCCAACCGGGCCCTTCACGAAGCGCCTCAGCACTGAGGCGCATAGAGAGCTTTTACGCTTTCGGTCCAGCAGCGATGATGGCATCACTGACAGCAAACTTCTTGATGTTCTCCTGAAACAGGGCAGCAAGCTTGGCGGCTTGAGCCTCGTAGGCTTCTGGGTCGTCCCAGCCAGCCTTTGGATCAACATACTGGGGATCGACACCAGGGATAGCGACGGGGAACTCCAAGTTCAGTGTGTCGATGCGCTTGGTTTTGGCGTTGAGTAAGGCACCACTTTGCGCTGCGTGGACCACCGCGCGTGTGACTGGAATTGGGAAGCGTGAACCGGCACCACCGGGCCCACCCGAACCGCCTGTCCAGCCGGTGTTAACGAGATACACCTGGCTACCAAAGTCTTCAATGCGCTTCATGAGCAGCTCAGCATAATCACCTGCTGGGCGAGGCATAAAGGGTGCACCGAAACAGGTAGAAAAGGTCGGGTGAATACCCGCTTCGGCACCGACTTCGGTCGAACCCACCCGTGCGGTATAGCCCGACAGGAAGTGAAACGCCGCTGCCTCTTTCGATAGGATCGACACCGGTGGTAACACACCTGACACGTCGCAGGTTAAGAAAATGACGCACTTGGGCTCACCCCCCGCATTGCTCTCGGTGCGTTTCTCCACGTGCTCTAAGGGGTAACTACAGCGACCATTTTCGGTGAGCGAGGTGTCGTCGTAGTCGGCGGTACGTGCGTCGTTGAGGACCACATTTTCAACAATGGCCCCGAAGCGAATCGCATCCCAAATAACAGGTTCATTCTTTTTACTGAGGTTGATCGTTTTTGCGTAGCAACCCCCTTCAATATTAAACACAGCGCCTTTAGCCCAGCCGTGCTCGTCATCACCAATCAGGTAGCGCGAGGGATCCGCAGATAAGGTGGTTTTGCCCGTGCCAGACAAACCAAAGAACAGGGTCACTGCCCCATCGTCATCGATATTGGCTGAGCAGTGCATCGGCATCACATCTTTCTCGGGCAGGAGGAAGTTTTGCACCGAGAACATGGCTTTTTTCATTTCGCCGGCATAACGCATACCGGCTAGCAATACTTTGCGAGCACCGAAGTTAATAATGACGACGCCATCGGAGTTTGTGCCATCGCGCTCCGGGTCACAGGAAAACTGGGGAACGTTAAGGATCTTCCACTCGGGCTTATTGGTCGGATTGTACTGCTCGGTGCGGATAAACATATTGTGACCGAACAGAGATTGCCACGCAGTACCGGTTGTTACCTGAACCGGCAGGTAGTGTTCATTGTGTTGACCCACGTGTAAGTGTTGTACGAAGGTGTCGTGCTCGCCAGCGAATGCTTTAACGCGGTCCCACAGCGCGTCAAATTGGTCTTCATCGAAGGGGCGGTTCACTGAGCCCCACTCAATAGCATCTTCTGATGACGCTTCTTTGACGATAAAGCGATCGGCGGGTGAGCGTCCAGTGCGAGCACCTGTCTCAATGCGCAGCGCGCCGGTATCGGTCAATACACCTTCACCACGCAATACCGCCATTTCGATGAGTTGCGACGGTGGTAGGTCGATGTGTTTTTTGGGCGGAGATGCCTCGTTGTCAGGGGTCATGTTCAGTTCCAAGGTTGTTAGGGGGCAAGGGCTATCTATTGTTGTGGCTGTAGTTTAATGCAGTACCGGTGGCTCCGCGAGTCCGAGAACCTCCTCTGGATTGAATTGGTAGGGGGTGTTGCACATATCGCAGGTCATGCTGATATGCCCCTCTTCGGCAATGATTTCCTGCAGTTCCTGATCGTCTAGACAGCGAAGTGCGTTTAGGCTGCGCTCTCTAGAACACGAGCAATTAAAGCGCACAGGTCGGGGCTCAAACAGGCGCAAGGCCGACTCGTGAAAGAGCCGGTGCAATAGATCGGTACGAGGTAGTGTAAGAAGTTCGCTATCGGCCAGGGTGGCAGCCAGCACAGCGGCGTTTTGCCATTGTTCTGCGCGAGTTTCAGGGTTTTGTTGGCACTGCACGGGTAGCTGCTGAAGCATGAAACCTGCCGCTACTTGGGCATCGCAGGCCAACCAAAAACGGGTTTGTAACTGCTCGCTTTGCTGGAAATAATTGTCGAGCGCGGCGCCGAGTGTGGCGCCATCGAGGGGCACGATTCCCTGGTAACGCTGCCCCCCCTCTCGCTCGATGGTGATCACCAATTGCCCCCCCTCAATGAGCGCCATTGGGGTGCTGGCGTCAGCCTCAATATTTCCCCGAGCAATGCCGCGTATTTCGCCGATACTGGTGCATTCGATCATCACCAGGCTCAAGGGCCCACGGCTGCGTGCCTGCAGTACGATTTTGCCGTTGTATTTTAAATTATTGCTGATTAAGACTGCGGCGGCGGCAAATAGCCCGAGTAATTGCTGCACACAGTGTGAATAGTTATGGGCGTCAAGGATGCGTCCAAGGGACGAGCCTAGCAGAACGGTCTCACCACGAATGTCAGCATCGTCGAACAGAAATCGAATACTGCTGTCGGTGCCTTCAGGAAAAGTCATGACAGGTGTTAACCCTCCGCGTGCCCAGCCTTAAAGCTTGCTCCAACAGCCGGTCACTGGTTTTATAGCACTCTTTTACAGCACGGATTGCATCATGAGCACCATCACGATTCAGCGGGATCACAGCTTGAGCCGCAGCCAGTGCGATCAAGCACTGGATGATCTTACCGCCTACCTTGAAGAGCTGGGAGCCACGGTTCAACAGCAAACATCCGTGTTGACATTCCAAGGACGGGGCTTCGATGGCGAAGTAGAAATAAGTCCGGGTATTGCAAAAGGTCGCATTAAGCTTGGATTGCTGGCCCGCCCATTTCGTAAACAGCTTGAGTCGGAGATCAACCGCCACTTGGATACACGGCTGAGTCCCCAAACGTCGTGATCTTGTTAGCTGGCCAGCGCTTTAACTTTGGCGTTAAGACGGCTCTTGTGACGAGCGGCCTTATTCTTACTAATGATGCCTTTATTCGCCATCTTATCAATGACGGGTACCGCCTCGGCGTAGGCCGCGCGAGACACTTCTAAGTCGCCTGAGCCAATGCCCGCGAGAACGCGCTTCATTTTGGTCCGTACTAATGAACGAAGGCTGGCGTTGTGTGCACGACGCTTATCGTTCTGCTTTGCTCGCTTGCGAGCTTGGGGTGAGTTGGCCAAAGTCCTTCTCCGAACGCTACAAAAAAGAGGCGCGAATTCTCTGAGAACTAGCGACTCCTGTCAATGACAAATAGTTGCCAGCGCTTTTTCAGTGCTGGCAAACGGTGACGGACTCGTTGGGTGTTTCGAGGGTTACCAGCCGAAAAAGACCAATGTCCACCCAATTAAAGCCACCAATAGTGTTTGGCCAGCCTTATCTAAGCGAAAAAGACCATAGAAGTAGCCTACTGGGGGTAAAAGCAGCGAAAATAAGCCCCACGCGTAATCCTCCTTCCAAGCAACGGTTAGTAGCAGTACCCAGCTGGTTAGGAGGGTCGCAACACCGAGTGTCATTAATAGTGCATTCGACGCGTCCATGTGTGTTTCCTCGTATAAGCGTTTTGACCGGCGCGGAGATTAGCAGAAAGCGCGCCGTCGTTACACGCTATTGGAGATTTGAAAATTTATGCCGTCGATCGACGCCGATCCCTACGCCGATATCCGCCCTTACACCGATGCCGAAGCGCCTGCGGTGCTGGCCAGACTCGCTTCGAATTCCGAACTCGCCAATGCGCTAGCGGATCTCAAGCTGCAATGGTTAAAACGGCTGTCGCCCCTTGTGGCGCGCTGGTTCTGCCAACGCTGGCTGAGTCGAAGGCTTCGTGGCGTTGAAACCATTGCCGATTTTCAACTGTTGATTGAACCTGAGTTGGCAAAACTCATCGATGCAACCGCCCAATTTTCGTGCAGCGGTCTTGATCGGCTCGATTCAAATAAATCATGGCTCTTTGTGAGTAATCATCGCGACATCACCATGGATCCGGCATTGACCAATTATGCGATGCACCATGGGGGACATCGAACCCTGTCCATCGCCATTGGCGATAACCTGCTTACTCGCTCGTGGGTAGCCGATTTGATGCGTTTAAATAAAAGTTTTGTGGTGAAGCGCAACATTAAAGGCCCCAGAGAATTAATGGCGGCTTCAAAGCAGTTGTCGGGATTTATGCGCGACATGATCCAACACAATCGAGGGCCACTATGGATCGCCCAGCGGGAGGGACGAGCAAAAGACGGCATCGACGCCACTGAGCCAGCAGTGATCAAAATGCTAAGTCTCAGTCGAGATCGAAAAACCGAGTCAATCGCCGATGTACTGAGTCGACTCCATATCGTCCCCGTTGCTATTTCTTACGAGCTTGACCCCTGTGATGCCATGAAGGCAGCGGAGCTATCGGCAGGGCCGAGTTATGAAAAAGCCCCGGATGAGGATGTTCGATCGATTGGTTACGGCATTGCCGGGGGCAAGGGTTGTGTCCATTTGAGTTTTGGTGACCCTATCGTGGGTGATGATTTGACGATTGAGCAGGTGGTTGCCGCCATCGATGGCCACATGATGCGGCATTACCGGTTGTACGAGACTAACTTGTGGGCTTGGCAGCGACTTGAACAATCCGATCAATTACCGAGTGTTGCCATTCACTCGGGGGCCGTCTCTAAGCAAGCATTCTATGCTCGTATTGATGCCATGCCTGAAGCTATCCAGCCCTTCGCCCTCGCCATGTACGCGAACCCCCTACGCCAGGCCTTAGCAGTCGCGGGTGAGATCAGCTGAGGATGCTTGCAGAGAATGTCAAAGCCACCATCAGAGACGCCTATCAGCAGCTCATTGATGAGCGCGGTCTGAGCCCTAGGTGGGGGCAGCGGCAAATGATTGCCGAGGTGGCCAATGCCCTCGGCGATCCTGATGCGCCCGAGCCCATTGCTGTCGTTGAGGCCGGCACCGGTACCGGTAAGACGATTGCATACACGCTAGCGGCCTTGCCTGTGGCCAAGGCTCGGGGCAAGACACTTGTTATTGCAACGGCCACTATCGCCTTGCAGGAGCAGCTGGTACTGCGGGATTTGCCCGATATTTTGCGCCACTCTGGGCTGGCGTTTACTGTGCAGTTGGCGAAGGGGCGTAGCCGCTACGTTTGCTTACAAAAACTTGACTATCAATTGGCGGGTGCACAGAGTCCGGCGCTCATTCCCTTGTACCCAGATGAGGTGGCTGACCTGTCAATCGAGCAGGCTGGACCTGTGATGCAAGCGATGCTGGATGCGTTAGCCAGTGGCACTTGGGATGGCGATCTCGACAGCTGGCCTGCCAGCCTCGACAACGCCATGCGTCATGGGGTGACTACCCATCATGCTCAGTGTGGTGGACGTCGTTGCGCTTTTGTTCAGCAATGCAGTTTTTTCAAGGCGCGAGATGGCCTGCAGGATGCCGATGTCATTGTGGCAAACCATAATTTGGTGTTGGCCGATCTTCAATTGGGCGGCGGTGCCATTCTGCCTGCCCCCGAAGATTGTATTTTTGTGTTTGATGAGGGCCACCAGCTTGCTGAAAAATGCCTGAATCAATTCACCTTGACGACTCGAACGGGTGCGACACAGCAAGCTCTGCGAGAGACAGCGCAATGGTTGAAAACACAAGGGGAGACAATGGCCGACGTGATCTCCCAGCTGTCCCTTATTGAGCAACTGCAACAGTCCTGCAGCGATTTAGAGCAGCACAACGCAGTTGTTGAGCAGTGGGCCGATCACTACTTACTGGAGCAGCCAGAAGTCGACAACGAGTGGCGTTTTGAGCACGGCGTGGTGCCCGATGCGTTACATCGTCAAGCTCAAGATTTGGTGTTGGTGTGGCGCCAACATCTCGATCTTAACCAGCGCCTTGAAACCGCTCTCGACAATAGGCGCGAAGAGGTTGACATTGATCAGCGAGATGACGTCGACACTTGGATTTTAAATATACAGGGCATGATAAGTCGAGCTGAGTCCCAATTAGCGCTGTGGCAGAGCTACGCCGACGCCCGTGAAGTCGACGAGGTGAATCCAGTTGCTCGGTGGATGCGCGCTGCGACGATTGGGCAGAGTATCGATCTTTTTGCCAGCCCCATATTGGCAAGGGATTTATTGCGTGAACATCTTTGGCGTCGCGCGGCCGGCGTGGTGGTGACGTCTGCCACGTTGTCATCCCTTGGGCACTTTGACCGATTGCGTGCTATGACCGGTCTACCGAAAGCGGCTCGTTACAAAATTGTGCAGAGTCCTTTCGATGCCAGTCGAGGGGTATTTGCGATTCCGGCATTGGCTTGTGAGCCAAGCAATATTGACGGCCATACGGCGGAAATTATTACGCTTTTACCCCGATTGCTCACTGGGGCCCTAGGGGTATTGGTGTTGTTTAGCTCTCGGCGGCAATTGGAACTGGTCGTCGAGGGTCTGCCCGATGACCTACAGCACCAGGTGTTGGTGCAAGATACGTTAAGTAAATCGGAGTTACTCAAGCGCCACCGCAGCGCAATCGATAGTGGTCAACCCAGTGCCATCATGGGCTTGGCGAGTTTTGCCGAGGGTGTCGATTTGCCCGGCCAATACTGTGAACACGTGATTATCGCCAAACTGCCTTTTGCGGTACCCGATAGCCCGCGAGAAGCCGCCCATGCCGAGCTACTAGAGCGACTAGGACGCAATCCATTCATGGAAATCAGTGTGCCCGATGCTGCACTGAAACTGGTGCAGGCCAGCGGCCGATTACTGCGCACAGAAGCTGATCGAGGCCGTATCACATTGCTCG
>CBFHMA010000027.1:0-16540 GCA_965656775.1 Luminiphilus sp. | reverse complement strand
GCTCGCGCAGGGTGATGTCCCGGAATATTGAGCGCTTCAAAGTTGTGGTAGTCGTCTTCAATCTCTGGCCCTTGAGCCACAGTGAATCCAGCGCCTGTGAAAAATCCTTCTATGCGTTCAATGGTTCGGGTAATCGGGTGTAAACCACCCACGTCAACACGGCGTCCCGGAAGGCTAACATCCACCGATTCGGCTGCTAGTTGTGCCGCCAAAGCGCCCTGTTCTAAGGCCTCTTTTCGGTCATTTATGAGCGTTTGTAACGATTGCTTCACTTCGTTAATGAGCGCCCCAGCCTTCGGTCGCTCTTCGGCTGACAAACCTCCAAGGCCCTTCAAGAGCGACGTTAGCCGACCCTTTTTACCCAGGTATTCCACCCGCAATTGTTCGAGGGTTTGGCTATCGCCAGCGGCTGTAATCTGGCTCAGCGCCTCTGATTGAATAGCGTCCAGAGAGTCCATGCGTCTCATCCCGATATAATCGTCACAAAAAAGGGAAGGGGCGAGCGCCCCTTCCCTTTGATTTCCTGTACCACCCGCCTGCGCGCGGGCTGGCCATTAGGCTGCCAGGGCAGTACGCGCTCGCTCAACAACCGCAGCGAATGCGGGTTTATCGTGTACAGCAAGGTCAGCCAATACCCGACGGTCTAACACGACGTTAGCGCGCTTAAGACCATTAATGAGACGGCTGTAAGTCATGCCGTTGGCTCGGGACTGGGCGTTGATACGCGTAATCCAAAGTGCCCGGAACTGACGCTTGCGCTGCCGACGGTCACGGTAGGCATATTGCCCAGCCTTGGTTACCGCTTGCTTGGCTACACGAAACACTCGTGAACGAGCGCCGTAATAACCCTTGGCTTTTTTAAGAATCTTTTTATGACGACGTCGAGCCGTCACACCACGTTTTACTCGTGCCATGCTATTTCTCCTCTAACCCGATGACGTTAATTACTTGGCGCGCAACATACGATCGATAAGCACTTTGTCCGCCTGATCGATCATTGAGGTACCACGCAACTGACGCTTACGCTTGGTTGTCATCTTCGTGAGAATGTGGCTTTTGTAGGCACTCTTTCGCTTATACCCACCAGCAGTTTTCTTGAACCGCTTGGCTGCACCGCTGTGAATTTTTGCTTTTGGCATCGTTAAGACTCCGCATTGGGCCCTTCGTCGTTATGACTGGGCATTTCATCATTCGGGCGTTAGGGCATTCACGGGCCACTAACCCCGTTTCTTGGGTGCGATAACCATGGTGAGCTGTCGACCTTCCATTTTTGGAAATTGCTCGACAGATCCCAATTCGCTCAGATCGGCTTCTACCCGCTTGAGTAACTCCATGCCGATTTCCTGATGAGCCATTTCACGCCCGCGATAGCGGAGCGTGACCTTGGCCTTATCACCGTTCTCAAGGAAACGTACCAGGTTGCGCAGTTTTACCTGATAGTCGCCTTCATCCGTCCCTGGACGAAATTTCATCTCTTTCACTTGGATTCGTTTGGCTTTTTTTCGCTGGGCGGCTTTCTGTTTCTTCGCCTCGAAAATATGCTTGCCGTAATCCATGACCTTGCAAACTGGCGGATCTGAATCGGCCATTTGCACTAGATCCATGCCTGCAGCCTCAGCAGCAGCTTGGGCTTCGGCATTACTGACGATGCCAACTTGCTCGCCGTCGGCACCGATGAGGCGGATGTTTGCCGCCGTAATTTGATCGTTAGTCAGAGCTTTCTTGCTCTTGGTCTCGCTCTTGATGCTGACAGTCTCCTACTCATTACTCCCCAGGGTAATAGCCGGCACGCTACGTGCATCGGTCCATGGGGCAATTACGGGCTTCGGGGCGGGGCGGCGCTTCGCTCGCACATAACCACGGAGCCCTCTCCGTTAAGAGCGCGGATACTACCGCTATCACCGCCAATGCTCAAGGCTATTGAGCGTATAAGTCACTGTAAGCACTGGTTTTGTGCGCTAACTCACACCCTACCCCGCCTACTACCCCTCTGCGGCTGGGACACGACCACGACGCGCCACGGCGTCAGCCAGGTGTGACTGGAAATCCTGCTGTGACATCACACCTAAATCCTTGCCATGACGTGCCCGCACCGCCACGGCGCCAGATTCCATTTCTTGATCGCCGACAACCAGGATGAAGGGCACTTTACCGATCTCGTGCTCGCGAATCTTAAAACCAATTTTCTCATTGCGAAGATCGGCGGTGGCGCGAAAACCTGCCTCTGCCAGTTGTTGCACGACCGTCTCGGCATAACCTGCTTGGCGATCGGTGATAGGTGCAACAACCACTTGTTGCGGTGCGAGCCAAACCGGGAACTCGCCTTCATAATGCTCGATCAATATGCCAATAAATCGCTCAAACGAGCCAAGCACGGCCCGGTGCAGCATGACGGGTACTTGTCGGCTACCATCCTCGGCCACGTATTGTGCATCGAGCCGCCCTGGCATCGAGAAATCCACTTGAATGGTTCCCAATTGCCAGACGCGGCCAATGCAGTCCTTCAACGAGAACTCAATTTTAGGACCGTAGAAGGCGCCCTCTCCCGGCAACTCCTCCCAGGGCAAACCCTTAATGTTAAGGGCTTCAGCTAACGCCATTTCCGCTCGATCCCAATCCGAGTCACTTCCTACCCGCTGCTCAGGTCGAGTCGACAAGCGATAAATGACTTCATCGAACCCAAAATCGGCATAGACGTCGTGAAGCATATCGATGAAATCGGCCACTTCGGGCTGAATCTGATCATCGGTGCAGAATATGTGCGCGTCATCTTGTGTGAATCCACGCACCCGCATGATGCCATGCAGCGAACCAGAGGGTTCGTTACGGTGGCAAGAGCCAAACTCCGCAAGTCGGAGCGGCAGGTCACGATAAGACTTCAGACCCTGATTAAACACTTGAACATGGCAGGGGCAGTTCATAGGTTTAACAGCAAACTCTCGCTCTTCACTGTGTAGCGTGAACATACCATCGGCAAACTTATCGGCATGGCCCGATCGTTGCCACAGGGAGATATCCACCACCTGCGGGGTTTTGATTTCACGATAACCATAGCGACGTTGCTGGCCACGCATATAGCTCTCGATCACCTGATAGATGGTCCAACCTGCGGGGTGCCAGAACACCATCCCCGGCGCCTCTTCCTGGGTATGGAATAAATCCAATTTCTTAGCGATTTTGCGATGATCTCGCTTCTCGGCTTCAGCCAGGCGATTGAGGTAGGCCTTTAGGGCTTTTTTATTGGGCCATGCAGTGCCGTAAATACGCTGTAACTGCTGGTTATTGGCATCTCCGCGCCAGTAGGCGCCGGCAACTTTGGTTAACTTAAATGCTTTCAATTTACCGGTGCTGGGCACGTGGGGACCGCGACACAGGTCCATCCACTCGCCTTGCTTGTAGATGGATATCTCTTCACCTTCAGGGAGTTCTTCAATGATTTGGACTTTGAAGTACTCACCTTTATTTCGGAACAGCTCTACCGCCTGTTCTCGCGAGCACACTATGCGCTCGACGGACAGGTCCTGCTCAGCCAGTTCGTTCATACGGTGCTCAATCTTCTCCAAATCCTCGGGTGTGAACCGGTGACCCGAGGCGAAGTCGTAATAAAAGCCGTCATCAACCGTCGGCCCTATGGTGACTTGGGTACCGGGGAATAACTGCTGCACCGCTTGTGCCAACAAATGCGCCGTGGAATGGCGCAAGATCTCCAAGCCGGCATCATCGCGCTCAGTCACGATGCTCAGCTGGGTGTCATGATCGATTTTAAAACTTGTGTCGACCTCTCGACCGCCAACGACGCCGGCCAGAGCGGCCTTGGCGAGACCGGGACCGATATCGAGCGCTACCTCGTGAACAGTAACGGGGGCGGCAAATTGGCGTTGCGAACCATCGGGCAGGGTAATGATGGGCATGTTGACTCCTCGATTACAGTGGCGACCCCTACCAAGGGCCGCGTGGACGGCGCGTATGTTGGCAGAGCAGCCAATAAAAAACAAAACGAATCACTGGCACGCAGGAGCGTCAGTTAACCGGCGACAAATCGCCGCGAGTAATTCACGATTTAACTGTGGCAGACTGATACCAAGCGACTTGTGCACTGGCGCTTTCAGGTGACTGAACTATGAGACAACGCATTGCAATCGTTGAAGACGAACCAGCACTCGCAGACGCGTATAGAGAGCTGCTGAGTCGTCATGGTTATGAGGCTTCGGTTTACTGTTCAGCGGCTGCTGCACGCAGTGGCCTCATAGAGCAACCGCCTAATCTGGTGTTACTCGACATTGGTCTAGGGCATGACACTGAAGCCGGATTCGATCTCTGCCGAGAACTGCGCAGCGCACAGCCCGCACTACCCATCGTATTTTTGACTGCTCGAGATCAAGAAATCGATATCGTGTCTGGACTTAGATTGGGTGCCGACGACTATCTCACCAAGGACATATCGCAGGTCCATCTGTTAGCCCGGATCACAGCGCTGTTACGTCGGGTGGCTGCAATGGCAACCGCCGAACAAGAGCAGCAGATAGTTCGTCGCGGCGAGCTTGAAATCAATACTGATCGGCTCACCGTGAGATGGCGGCAACAACCGGTAGATCTCACGTATACGGAATTCTGGATGCTCCATGCGCTAGCGCGCCACCCGGGTCATATCAAGAATCGGCAACAGTTGATGGATGCTGCCAACGTGGTACTCGATGACAGCACAATCACTTCCCATGTACGGCGAATCCGCCGTAAGTTTGAAGCGGTTGATCCGACGTTTACCTGTATTGAGACCGCCTATGGCTTGGGTTACCGATGGCAATCTGAACCGTGAAATTGCGACTACAACTGGCGTTGGCTGCCTGTTCGCTACTAGCAATACCTTGGGCCGTCCTACGGTTTTTGTCCGCCAACGAAGCAGCGCTGCAGGCCTTACAACACCAAATGCTTGAACAGCGAGCGCTGAGCTTAGCCAAACAGCTAACCTATAAGCTCGATCTGCTTTACCCCGATCTGCGACGCCTGAAGCTGTCGGGTGGGAATGATGATCTGGTAGCCAGCGCCTTATCGTCGGCACCGATCGTCGATGGTTACTTTGGCGACTGGGAACAACCCAATTGGCAAAATCTGGCGGATGAGCGACGACCGCTCCGCGTAGCACTTGGGGTTTTCAAGGACCGCATCTACATGGCAATCACGATTGCCGACCGTACAAAACGGTACAGCCGCGAGCCCGTCCTTCGGTATGGTGACGGCGATCAACTGTTAGTGCGCGTCAAACCCGGCGCCACACTCTTCGATTATGCTATCGCACCAGCAGCGCCAGGCTTCTTCAGCGTGGTGGGTACCCCAATGAAACAGGCCGTTCGCAACAGCGGGCAAGCATCCCCCATTAACCTCGACCTGCCCGAACACAACTATACGCTGCAAGGCGCGTGGGTAGAATTTGCCGAGGGTTATCAGCTAGAGCTGTCGGTGCCACTCAAGGGGGTGGGCTATCAACTGGGTCTGACCTATACCGATGTTGACGAAGGCGGCACCAGTACCCGCGGTAACGTCCCCGCCCAACCCGAGCAGGAGCTACCCTGGCTCATCTATCCTTCCCAGGCACTACAAGCCTGGTTCGACCAACAGATGTCGGGAACCCTGGGCGCTCAGGTCTATGATCGGTGGGGTACCCTGTTAATAAGTCGTAACGCCGGCGGCGCTGCCGGGGTCGATACTGATGCCGACACCCATGCCGATGGGAGCGCAATAAGCTATTGGCTCTACCAACACGTACTGCCAGGTCCCGACGAACTGACCCCAATACAAGACAATCGGCTGGCCTTGAATGAACGCGCCGTAGCGGGACCGATCATAGATGCAGCGGTCATAGATGCACCGACTTTAGACAGTATATTTAGCGCAGACACAATCGACACGGGGATACTCCTACGGCGGCACCGGGGCGATGAGGTCATTGATCGCTTCATAACACCCATCGCAACACCCAACGGAATTGTGGGTGCGGTGGCGGTAGAAGCAACGCGCGCCAACTACTTGTCATTGAATGCGGCCGCCGTACAGACACTTCTGCTTCATGGTGGTGCTGCGGTGCTGCTATCCCTGGTCGCGTTGTTTAGTTTTACCGGACTCATCAGTTGGCGAGTCATTAAGTTGTCACGTCGGATCACACACTATGAATCGACAGAACCACAACCGTTAAGCCAATGTCGATGGCACGATGAAATTGCCACCCTCGCCCAGCAATTTGAAAAGCTATTGGCCCAGCGGGACCAGACAGAGCAATATTTACGCGCACTGCCCCGCACCCTGGCCCATGAAATTCGGACGCCCATTGCCATCATTGGTAACAGCCTAGAGCAACTTCAGGGACATAGGCTGTCAACCGCAGAGACACAAACCGTCTTGGCGCGCACAGAAGCAGCCCTACAGCGGCTGAGCAACATGCTAAGCGCCATGAATGAGGCCAATCGTTTAGAGTCAACTATAGCGGCCGATGAACGGCAATCTATGGACTTGGTCGCGCTGTTACAGCAGTTAGCTGATGCCTATCAGCAGACCTTTCCTCCCTGGATCATACGCCTAGCAGTGTCCCCCGATACCGCGGTGGCCACGGTTGCGCCCGATGCCCTTGTCCAGGCTATCGACAAATTGGTGGGCAACGCCGTGTCGTTCGCCACACCGAATACAGTCATTGAACTACATCTGGTGAGACGCGCGCTCTGGTGGCGTTTATCCGTCGTAAATGTCGGTCCAGCCCTTCCAGACAGTACCGATGGTTTATTCGCACCCATGGTATCGATGAGGGACAGCGGGACGCGCAACCGTAACGAAAACTCAAGCGGGCACCACATGGGTCTGGGGCTTTACATTGTGAGTTTGGTCGCTCGCCAGCATGGGGGTGAACCATGGGCTCGCAACTTATCCGATCTTGATGGGGTGGAAGTGGGATTTACCGTGCGGGCGTAGACAACCCTTAACCTGCCGCCGCGAAGGCAAGTTGCTTTAGCTCTGCCACCTGGTCTCGGAGCTTTGCCGCCTCCTCAAACTCAAGGTTTTTGGCGTGTTGTAGCATCTGGGCTTCCAACTGCTCGAGTTTACGCGCCAAGGCTTTTGGCGACAGATTGGCCACTTCGGCACTGTAGGCAGCCCGCTCTTCCGCCACTTTCCGGTCCCGGGCACTGCGCGCTTTGGTCGGCATTCGACGGGCACCCTCAAGAATATCTTGAACGCTCTTGTGAATACCTACAGGGGTGATGCCGTTTGCCTCATTAAAAGCAACCTGACGCTCTCGACGGCGCTGAGTCTCCGCCATAGCGCGCTCCATGGAGCCCGTGATTTTATCGGCATACAGAATGGCTCGACCCCGCAAATGGCGCGCGGCACGCCCTATGGTCTGTATCAACGACCTGTCTGAGCGCAAAAACCCTTCTTTGTCGGCGTCCAGTATCGTCACCAGCGATACTTCGGGCATATCCAAGCCCTCTCGGAGTAAGTTAATACCCACTAACACGTCGAAGTTACCCAATCTGAGATCGCGAATAATCTCCACTCGCTCGACCGTATCGATATCGGAGTGCAGATAACGGACACGCACATCATGCTCTGACAGGAACTCCGTGAGATCTTCCGCCATGCGCTTGGTGAGGGTCGTGACCAACACTCGATCGCCCTCAGCGACCGTCAGACGTATCTCTGCCAACAAATCATCAACCTGAGTGCGGGCGGGGCGAACCTCGACAATCGGATCGACCAGACCGGTTGGGCGGACAACTTGTTCCACCGTCCGGCCCGCGTGTTCCAGCTCGTAATGACCGGGCGTGGCTGATACGTAAATGGCCTGGGGAACGATGGACTCCCACTCCTCAAATTTCATGGGCCGGTTATCGAGGGCTGAGGGCAACCGAAAACCATACTCCACAAGGGTTTCTTTACGGGACCTATCGCCACGATACATACCCCCTATTTGAGGGATAGTCACGTGAGACTCATCGATAAGCACCAACGCGTTATCGGGTAAATATTCAAATAAGGTGGGTGGTGGCTCTCCGGGTGCCCGACCCGATAAATAACGTGAGTAGTTCTCGATCCCCTGGCAGTAGCCGAGCTCGCGTATCATCTCCAAATCGTAGCGAGTGCGCTGCTGGATACGCTGGGCTTCCAGTAGCTTATCCATCTCTTTGAACTGCTTTACCCGTAGCTCTAATTCTTCTTCGATCAGATCAACAGCACCTAATAAGGTATCCCTTGATGCCACATAATGGGACTTCGGGAAGATGGTGACCCGGGGAAGTTTCTCAGCAACCACACCGGTCAACGGGTCGAAAGTACAAATATTCTCGATTTCCTCATCGAATAGCTCGACCCGCACAGCCAGCTCATCGGAGTCTGCCGGGAAGATATCAATCACATCACCCCTCACCCGATAAGTACCGCGCTTAAAATCAATGTCGTTACGGGTGTACTGCAACCCTGCCAACTGCCGAAGCACACCCCGCTGATCGATGATTTCACCCCTGGACAGGTGCATGACCATCTTGAAATAGGATTCGGGGTCTCCTAGACCGTAAATGGCCGATACCGTCGCAACCACCAAACAATCTTCGCGCTCGAGCAGAGCTTTTGTTGCCGATAAACGCATTTGCTCAATGTGGTCGTTTACTTGTGCGTCTTTCTCAATGAAGGTGTCAGATGATGGCACGTATGCCTCGGGCTGGTAGTAGTCGTAGTAAGACACGAAATACTCAACCGCATTGTTTGGAAAAAACTCTTTGAACTCGCCGTACAACTGAGCCGCCAGCGTTTTATTGTGGGCCATGACAATGGTCGGCCGCTGCAACTGCTGCACCGTATGGGCCATGGTGAAGGTCTTGCCCGACCCGGTAACACCCAACAAGATTTGAGAGGCAAGACCCGCCTGCACCCCTTCGACCAACTGGCGAATTGCCTCGGGCTGGTCGCCGGCAGGCTCATAACTGGAATTCAACTGAAATTGGCGGGCCATAATATTTTAGGGGGTAGCGAATAAGGGAGGTTGTATCATCTATGGATACGCACCCACCCAGTATTGCGGTTTTGTGCGGGATTTGCAGCAGAAGACCCAAATTAGCCATCGGGTCTTGACTTCAAAAAACCGTGTCTATATCGTACGCGCCTCTCGGAAACCCGAGATCTATTCCGCCTTAGCTCAGTTGGTAGAGCAAATGACTGTTAATCATTGGGTCGCTGGTTCGAGCCCAGCAGGCGGAGCCATATTCTCAAAGAAAGCCTTGTAGATCGTTCATCGTCAAGGCTTTTTTGTTGCCTCCGCAGTAGTAACGCCTTCTAGACGTAGCGCCATCTTAATAGCCCACCCAGTCCTATATTGGCTATACAGCGACATCAATATGCTGCTTTCGCCCATGAACGTCCCGTGCGAATCCCACCTACCCCATCTGGCGCCGCCATCCTGGTGATGCCCAGCTTATTGGCAACTCAGCTCACAACGGGCGACACTCGGGCGCTGACTCACTCTCAAGGGACGCCCAATGGCCAGCGATAATACCCTCTTACCGGATACTAGCATTCACTTTGGTTCCGACAATCAGGCGGGGGCTCACCCGGACATCCTCGATGCACTCATTCGTGCTAATACAGGCATGGCATCGGGGTACGGTAACGATGCTCTCACCAGACGCGCAGAAGAACGTATTAACTCCCTGTTCGAACACGAGTGCACCACCTTCTTGGTTTCCACGGGTACCGCCGCTAACGCTCTGGCACTAAGCGCTCTATGCCCACCCTGGGGGGGTATTTATTGCCACAACGGCGCCCACGTCATTAAGGATGAGAATACGGCGCCGGAATTTTTCACCGGCGGTGCACGGCAAATACCCATCGCAGGACCCGAGGGTAAACCCGACCTTGAAGCTCTTAGTAAAGCCATCAGCTCCGCACAGACCCATGGCATCCACAATGTTAAGCCGGCGGTTATCAGCCTAACCAATGCCACCGAATGCGGCACGGTATTTACCGCCGATGAACTAGCCGCATACGGCAGCCTTGCAAAGCAACATCAGATGGCCCTGCATGTCGATGGTGCGCGATTCAGCAACGCAGTGGTGAGTACCGGCGCGAGCCCTGCCGCACTCACTTGGCAATCGGGTGTCGATGTACTTACTTTTGGTGCCACCAAAAATGGTGCTATCGCCGCCGAAATGGTGATTTTTTTCAACAAACAGTTTGCCGATGACTTTGCCTATCGCCGAAAGCGTGCTGGCCACCTCTGGTCAAAGCATCGCTTCCTTGCTGCGCAGATCGACGCCTTTTTTCACAACGACTTGTGGCTTAACAATGCGCAGCATGCCAACGCAATGGCGACCCGACTCGCTCGCGGTTTGAGCACAGTAAGGGGTATTGGTATACCGTGGCCAGTTGAAGCCAACGAAATATTTGCCATTATGCCTGCCGCTCTGATTCAGCAGCTGCGCCAACGAGGTTTCGAGTTTTACGACTGGCCGGCCGCCGATAATATGGTGCGTTTGGTCACGAGCTTTAACACGTCCACTGATGACATCGATTGTTTTATTGACAGCGCTCACCAGCTGGCGGGAGGACAGATCTCATGACCAAGGAACAAGGCAACGACATGACTCTTCAGATTTTTCGGCCCAGTGTTGATGAAATCGCCATCGACGACCTAAAGCGAAGGCTTTCCTCTACACGCTTTCCCGATGAAGAAACGGTCGATGACTGGCAACAAGGGATACCCCTTAGCTACGTACAAGAACTCAGTCGTTACTGGCGGGATGACTACGACCCGACACGTCTGTTCACCGAGTTGAATCGCTGGCCTAATTACAAGACCTGTCTTCAAGGCATCGATATTCACTTTATTCACCAGCGATCGCCACATACTCAGGCGTCCGCCTTGCTGCTAACCCATGGCTGGCCTGGCTCGATACTTGAATTTCGTCATGTGATCGATCGACTGAGTAATCCCACCGCCTTCGGAGGCAGACCTGAAGACGCCTTCCATGTGGTTGTGCCGTCACTACCCGGTTATGGCTTCTCAGGTAAACCACGTCGATCCGGCACGTCTGTGGGGGTCATTGCCGATATGTGGATTGAACTCATGCAACGCCTTGGGTACGACACATTCTTGGCCCACGGGGGCGATTGGGGTGCGATGGTTAGCCAAGCCATTGCTCTGGCCGACAACTCGCCCTGTCGTGGCATTCACATCACACTGCCGGTGGTGGCCCCCGACCCAGAAACCCTATCCAATCCATTGCCCGAGGAGCTACGGGCAATGGAAGTGTTTAATTTCTACGAGCAGTGGGATTCTGGTTACGCGAAACAGCAAAGTACCCGCCCACAAACCCTAGGTTACGGCCTAGCCGATTCACCGGTTGGCCAATTAGCATGGATCGTCGAGAAATACGCCCAGTGGTGCGATTGCGAACAAAACGCCATTCGCCATCCTGAAAATGCCGTCGACCGCGATGACATTCTAGACACCGTCACGCTCTATTGGTTATCCAACAGCGCCGCCAGTTCCGCGCGGCTGTACTGGGAGAGCTTCAAAGAACCGGATTTACGCCCTATTGAAATACCGGTAGGCATTTCACTGTTTCCCCAGGAGATTTTCCGCACCAGTCGACGCTGGGCGGAGAAGCGCTTCACTAACTTGGTATACTTCAATGACCATATTGCCTCTGGCGGTCATTTTTCCGCGCTTGAAGTGCCAGAAACCCTCTGCAGTGAAATCTTAGCGTGGCGTCAATCCTTGCCCAGCTAGATCGGTAATGCTGCCCAACGCGTTTACAGGACTCACGACTTTGAGCGACTTCGATTTCTCGTCTCCATTCCTAACCGAAGACATCGACAATACAAACTCGGACTATTGGCTTGCGCGACGAGAATTAGCGGCAGCTATGCGTGAACTGATTGAGGCCACTACCGTCAGCGACCTACCACCGGATGCAGCCACAGCATTGGCCGCGGAGGTACGGTCGTTGGTTGCCCGCGCTCGGGAACATCGCTCGTTGTTGGGTGTCATTGAATACGGTAAGGCTCACGGAAGCTTTGCCATGGCCAACCACGAAATTCTGTGTGTTGGTGGTGCCAGTCACCCGATGGCACCGGGGCTCGAGCACTGGATTGATGGCGACACGATAAAGGGCCGCGTCAGTTTCAATTGGTCCTACGAGGGTCCCCCGATGCACGCCCACGGTGGCTGGGTAGCAGCCATTTTCGATCATTTCATGGGAATGGCGCACATGCGCTCGGGGGCACCGGGGATGACGGCAAGCCTTACGGTGAATTATTTGCGCCCCACTCCGCTTAATACGCCGTTAGATCTGCAAGCTTCAGTGAGCCCGGTCGACGAGCGTAAGACCCAAGTATCCGCCGAGATGCACTGCCAAGGTGATGCTATCGCTAAAGCCACTGCGTTATTTATCAAGCCTAAACACACGGTTTTCAGTGCGGCCTTGGGTGGCGCCACTGAACAATGACGGCCGCTATCTGCCCCCAAGATCACGGCCAGTCAACAGCTAATCCGCCTAAAACCACAACACTATCACCGACCAAAACGATGTGCTTGACACCCTACCACTCAAGCATTACCTTTAATGAGAATGATTATCATTTGAGGTGATTATGCGACTTCAGTTTTTAAATCAACAAGAGAAAGCACACATCAGCAACGACATTAATAGCGCCAAGGCTGGGTTCCGCGCTGCTTTGAAAGCAGCGTTACACGCTCAACAACAAAGACGATATAACGATGCGTTCCTGCAAGCAGGTGCGGCACTAGAGTACTCAAGGCACCTGGCTCTCCAACAGAGGAACCCATCAGCACTGCAGCGTTACTGTGATACCGCCTGGTTAATCGGCGAACTTCTACTCACACTTGGATTTGAGCAATTAGTCGAACCCTTTGTGGCTGCCTTCAACCATGATCGATGCACACTCGACGCTAGTTATGGCAGCAAAGGGCTGCTAGGCTCCTACGCCAATAAACAACAAATGTGGTTACTCGATGATGCAAAACCTATCCCGTATCGGCGCCGGTGTTATCGGCGCGCTGGCTTTGCTCGCTAGCATAAACTGGATTGTGAACCCTGTCGGTGCAACTGCAAGTCTCGGTATGCCGTTACTTGAGGGTGTCGGGCGCAGCACGCAATTGGGTGACCTCACAGCTTTCTTTACCGGTATAGGGGTGTTGTGCATCGCAGGGGCATGGCAAAAAAGTCCCGCCTTAGTGCTTTCAGCAGCTTTGTTTCTCGGATTAACGGCTGTTTTCAGGACGCTTGCTTGGGCCGTTCACGGCGCTGACTTTGCCCTGGCGGCTATCGTCGCTGAAGTTATCCTCTGCACGTTGCTGGTATTGTGTGCAAAGACTATTTCCGGGGTAGCGCAAGCCTAGTATCTCGCTCAGTAGGGCGATTCAAATTAACGCGATTAGCCGCGTCTTGCCCAGCATCGAGGGCACTACCAACACCTCCTGATACGCTATTGAGTGCGCGCGCAACACTGAGTTTTGGGTAACGACGCTTGAACAGAGCAGTCAACTCGGTATCTTTTCGAGCCATCAACCCTCGCCCATCTCCTAGAGATTCCACCCACTCCGCCTCCACTGTTTGCCGAGCTTTGCGCAAACGTGCGTTGATACGATCAACAAATGCACGCCGAAACGCAGACATCAATGCGCGATGATGATGTCCTGCCAAACGCTCTTGTCGGTAGGTTTCTGACGCTCGGTAACTATTACACGCGTTGAACAGGGCGTGATAAATCAGTTCACTCATGTAAACCGCCATTGCCACATCGGCAGGCGCACCAAAATACGATACATACTCGGACGTGCAGCTAAAACGTCGATCGACCCCATGAGCTGTTCTCGCTTGTAATCCTCGGCGATGAATGACCGACTCGACACCACAAAACTGGCTGATTGCCCAGGTCACATGCAATATCGCTTTGTAGTTATCCTGCTTTACTACCGGTACGGTGCGCTCGATAACGTGTAACGTTTGCTCACTGACGCCCATCCGATCGTCCAGACCATGTTTAGCCATAAGTGCCTGTAACTGGATCAGGGCTCGCTCCGCTTCATGCTCATTTGACGTGGCGTCATTTGATAGTTTACGCAGCGCATTGATTTTCGTGATCAATCGATTCTCGACACGCAAGGCGGCACGTTGTCGCTCGTCCTGAGCAAATTCATCGAGCATAGGGTTAAGAGCGCAACCACGGATCGACCGATACACCTTTTTAAAGGCATCCCCATGGGGTTGGTGCTTCATTTCACTTGACAATAATGCCACTACATAGTGGGCCAACTCGTGACCAAGGGTCAGCAGTAATGCTTCTTCCGGGTTTTGGACCCAGCGGCTACCTATAACTAAGTCAGCGGCGTAACTGGCATATTCAACAAACTCACCACCCTGCTCATACTGCTCTATGCCGCCATAATTAATTGCTAGTTCGGTAGGTCGGCCATCTTCACTGCGCAGAAAACTGATACCCGAGGTACTGCGCGTCACCGATAAAATCTCGACGGCAGCACCAAGACGAGCCTCTGAAAGCTGATACTCACCGGCAAGTAAAGCCAGTAAGTGTCGCGACTGTACTTTCCCCTCTGTGTTAACAGGCTTGCGTGCTAGCAATCGTACCAACAGTGATCGGCAAAATTCATAGTGCCAAACGCCCAAACCATCTCGGATTTTCTTCATTAATGCCTTCTTTTTGCCATCGGATTCAACATCGGCCAGCGAGAGCTAAAGACCTCTACATTCGATTCCTAGCAAGCCTAGTGCATTTGTAGCCGCTGACGTGCTGCTGATCGGATATACAGGTCGTCCGAAGCGACAGGTTAATTGTCATTACTGCTCGGGGCCCTATTGCAACTGCCTTGTCGACAAGACTCTTGATAGACTGACGTCACCCATCGCAGGAGTCGCCATCATGTTAGTGCGTTTGATCCAAGTTGCTCTTATTGGCAGTGTTTTAGCCAACTTCGCCCATAGTTCCGATTTCGATCGACTGGCATTTTACAAACATCTGCATGCCAACCCAGAGCTGTCCTTCCAGGAACAAAAAACCGCAGCGCTACTAGCCGATACCTGGCGCAATGCAGGCTTTGACGTCACTGAAAACGTCGGTGGATTTGGGGTCGTGGGCCTACTCAAAAACGGCGATGGTCCTACCGTAATGTTGCGCATGGATACCGATGGCCTGCCAGTAGAGGAACAAACCGGCTTGAGTTACGCCAGTACCGCTCGAGCCATAGAACAGACAGGGCAAGAGGTCGGTGTCATGCATGCCTGCGGCCACGACGTTCACATGACGGTTGGCACCGAGACAGCATTGGCACTTGCTGCACGTCGCGACGAATGGGCAGGTACACTAATGGTCATCGCACAACCTGCCGAGGAGCGAGGCGCCGGTGCCCGTGCCATGCTCAGTGAAGGCCTGTTTGAACGATTTGCCAAGCCAGACTACAACCTCTCGCTGCATACGTTGGCAAACTTACCTGCAGGACAGATCGGCTACGTACCCGGCTGGATGATGGCGAATGTCGACTCGGTCGATATTACGATTAAAGGTATAGGCGGACACGGTGCCTATCCCCACAATGCGAAAGATCCGATTGTGCTAGCAGCGGCCATTATCATGGATCTACAAACCTTAGTGTCCCGTGAAATTCATCCGGTCGAACCCGGGGTCGTGACCGTTGGCTCAATCCATGCCGGCACCAAACACAACATCATTCCCGATCAGGCCAAACTGCAACTGACGGTGCGTTCCTATTCCGACGCCACCCGCAATACCCTATTAAAAGGTATCGAACGTATTGCGCTGAATAATGCCGAAGCCCTAGGATTTGGCCCGGAATTAAGCCCTGTGGTCACGATTAAGGACGAGTACACACCTGCCCTCTGGAACGATCCTGATCTTGTTGCCCGTGGTGTCGCAGTCATGGGCGCGGCCATTGGCGAAGACAATGTGATTGAAGTCAGCAAGGAAATGGGTGGCGAGGATTTTGCTCGCTACGGTCGCACTGATGACAAGATACCCAGCTTCATGATTCGTGTAGGGGTCGTGCCAGCAGCCACATGGCAAGCCTACAAGGCGGGCGACGTATCACTACCCTCATTACACTCACCCTTCTTTGCGCCCGATCCAGATAAGTCTATTGCCACTGGTGTTGCCGCGATGACCGCGATGGCGATCGATCTTCTCCAGCCCTAAACGCCGCCCCAATTCTGCTAATCACGTCTACTGACTCGGGGGCGCATTACTGCTGCCCCCTGGTTTTGATATTTGATTAATGGCCACATAAATCTGCTCGTCTCCGACGCCACGATTGCGGGGTAAGAAGAGGCGCTCCTATACTCGACCCGACATCCCCCAAGGACGTCATGATCATGGCCGAAGTGAACCATCGCCTGTCACGCCTACTTGCACCAACCTCGGTCGCCCTCGTCGGAGCCACCACAAAACCAAACGTGGCCGGTAACGACATGGTACTTGAGCTGCAGTTATCCAAGTTCAAAGGTGCTAT
>CBFHMA010000026.1:0-16868 GCA_965656775.1 Luminiphilus sp. | reverse complement strand
CAAGACCCGCGCCCCCGACACTTGGTAAGGCAGTGCCGAGACGACGATAGCGCCGTCTTCAACGGTCCAAGCAGCGCGCATTTTTAAACTGCCGCGACCCGTGCGATAGAGGGCACGAATATCATCAGACGGCGTCACAATCTCGGCTTCGGTGGGAAAATCTGGGCCTTGAATGTACTCAGACAGCGCCTCGATGCTGGTATCTGGATGCTCCAATAGGTGAACCGCCGCCGCTACCACCTCGCGCAAATTGTGGGGCGGTATATCGGTAGCCATTCCCACGGCAATACCCGTGGTGCCATTCAACAGAATATTAGGCACTTGAGCTGGGAGAACCTTCGGCTCATCAAGGCTTCCGTCAAAATTAGGTTGCCAGTCAACGGTGCCCTGACCAAGCTCACCCAGTAATACATCCGCGTAACGGGTCAGCTTTGACTCGGTATAGCGCATAGCGGCGAAGGATTTAGGATCATCCGCCGAACCCCAGTTTCCCTGCCCATCAACCAAGGGATAGCGATAACTGAAGTCCTGGGCCATAAGGACCATAGCTTCATAGGCCGCGCTATCACCGTGGGGATGGAATTTACCAATCACGTCGCCGACGGTACGCGCCGACTTCTTGTACTTGGCATTGGCTTTGAGCCCCAGTTCACTCATGGCATAGACAATGCGGCGCTGCACGGGCTTCAAACCATCACCTATATTGGGCAGCGCGCGGTCGAGAATGACGTACATTGAATAATCAAGGTACGCCTTTTCCGCATAATCACGTAACGACAGGGTCTCTACCGCGGGAGACCCCGAAACAAGCTCAGTCATGAAATATCCGATTGTTGCTGTTGTTAGCCGACACCGTGGCGCCGACGTAGGGTGACCACTTCTTCGTTTAATTCGGTAATGGATTTCGCCATATCAACCAGTAACCCTTGTACCGCTGCTGGTCGCGAGCGAATCAGCTCAAAGAATCGATCTTTTGGCACCCGAATCACTGAACAGGATTCAACCGCCTTCACGGTTGCGTTGCGATGGCCGCCAGTGAGTGCCGCCATCGTCCCAAACAGCTCACCGGGTCGGATTTTTGCCACAGGCATATCATTGACCAATACCTCTGCAAGGCCCTCGGTCATGGAAAAAATGTCGTCAGCGGGATCACCCTGCTGAATGATCACCGCGCCCACAGGGTAGATTTCCGGTGTTCCGCCCATGCCCACAGCTTCTCGAATATGCAGCGCATTGAGTCTCAACAGCAGTGACACATGTTGTGTGAACGCGCGACTCCAAGCGGCACAGCGGTCTTCATCTTGATACAACTTCGCCAGCAGCTCGGCCCTTGGATATAGCCGAATGGTGGCTCCACCTTCAGAACCGAACAACAGCGGCTGCACCTGTGCAGGCAGGTAATCGCCGTCGGGCAAGACAAGGTCTCCCGCATCGAGCACGCTCACCACGGTATTGTTATGCAAGATAGACACCAAGCCGCTTTCGACAACACCGATCATTTGTCGAGGCAAATTGCGGAATTCTGCGGCGGGGCGTGCTGACAACTCGATAAGCCGTGAGCTTATGCCGATGTCACTCAATGCATTCTTGAGTGCACTTTTTGCAGCCTCGTTAAGCGCTTGGAAATCATTACCCGACTGTGCGGTAGCGAGCATTGTCAGCATCTCTGATACATCTTGCGTTGCGTGTATCCTAACCGACCAAATGCAGTTCAGCTATGGCCAGAGCGGCTCATGGCTGTAATCAGTCCAAATAAGGTATCGATAGTGGCTCAAGATCTGGAAACTCAATGGCGTTGGCGCCACTTTGAATGTCTTAATGCTTCAAGCTGGCATCGCATTCTTCAACTGCGGGGCGAGGTTTTTGTGGTTGAACAAAACTGTCCCTATTGCGATCCCGATCAAAAAGACCCCCAAAGCTGGCACCTCGAGGGTTTCATCAACGGTCAGCTAATCGCTACCTGCCGTTCCGTACCACCGGCCGTCAGCTATAGAGAATCATCGATTGGGCGAGTAGTGGTAGCACCCACACGCCGCGGCCAGAGTCTTGGCCGCGCCGTTATGCAGCGAGCCATCGCCTTTAACAGCGCAATGTGGCCCGGTGATGTTCGTATTAGCGGTCAGGCGTACTTGCAAGACTTTTACGAATCAATGGGATTCAAAACAGTGCGAGGCCCCTATCCCGAAGACGACATTCCCCACTACGAAATGGTGTTTTCTGGGTAGCGACCAACACGTTATGCAGCGCTTCGGGATGCGCGCTTGCGTTCGTGCTCTAACAACAGTTTCTTGCGCAGCCGAATGCTATTGGGTGTGACCTCGACCAGCTCATCGTCTTCAATAAATTCGAGGGCCTGCTCTAAAGTATGTTTAACAGGTGGTGTGAGGGTAAGCGCCTCGTCAGTACCTGAAGCACGCACATTAGTGAGCTGCTTGGCTTTGGTTGGATTCACCACCAGGTCATTACTACGGCTATGTAAGCCAACAATCTGACCTTCATAAACATCGATGTTGGGATCGATAAACAATCGACCACGATCCTGTAGGCTGAATAATGCATAAGCAAGGGTCTTCCCAGAGACCATCGATACCAGCACGCCGTTAGTGCGTCCGGCCAAATCGGACTTCGCGACGGGTCCATAGTGGTCAAACACGTGGGTCATGATGCCCGAACCCGAGGTGAGGGTCATGAACTGGGATCGAAAACCAATAAGACCTCGGGCGGGGACAATAAATTCGAGACGCACTCGGCCATTACCATCCATCACCAGATTTTTCATCTCGGCACGACGCAGGCCAAGCTCTTCCATGATGCCGCCCTGGTGGGTTTCCTCACAGTCGATGACCAGATTTTCGTAGGGCTCTGATAGGACACCGTCAATGGTCTTCTGAATCACTTCAGGCCGTGAAACGCCCAGCTCGAAACCCTCGCGACGCATGCTCTCAATCAGCACCGACAGGTGTAGCTCGCCACGACCGGAGACCTTAAATTTATCAGGGCTGTCGCCCTGCTCTACCCGCAAGGCAACATTGTGAATTAGCTCACGATCTAAACGCTCTCTGATGTTACGCGAGGTCACGAACTTTCCTTCACGCCCAGCGAAGGGTGAGTCATTAACTTGGAATGTCATGCTGACCGTGGGCTCATCGACGGTAAGGGCTGGCAGCGGATCGGGTTCACCAAGCGCGCACAAGGTGTCCGAAATATTGAGCGCATCAATGCCGGTGACACAAACGATATCGCCCGCTTCAGCTTGCTCAACCTCAACCCGCTCGAGGCCGTGGTACCCCATGACCTGCAGCACTTTGCCGTTACGCTTGGCACCTTCACGATCGACAACAGTCACTTGAGTATTGGGGGTCAGCGCGCCTCGAGTAATGCGACCTACTCCGATCACGCCCACGTAAGCGTTGTAATCGAGGGCTGAGACCTGCAACTGCAGAGGGCCATCACTATTCACTTCAGGGGGCGCAACCTTATCGACGATAGCTTGAAAGAGCGGCGTCATATCATCGGCCATAGCGGCATGGTCTTCACCCGCAATGCCGTTTAACGCCGATGCGTAAATAATGGGGAAGTCCAACTGCTCGTCGGTAGCCCCCAGGGTGTCGAATAGGTCAAATACCTGATCAACCACCCAATCGGGGCGAGCGCCCGGGCGATCGACTTTGTTCACCACCACAATGGGATTTAAGCCGCGCTCAAAGGCTTTAGAGGTCACAAATCGGGTCTGGGGCATGGGGCCATCAACCGCGTCGACCAGAAGCAACACTGAATCAACCATAGACAGTACCCGCTCCACCTCACCACCAAAATCGGCGTGTCCGGGGGTATCTACAATGTTAATGCGATAGTCGTTCCATCGGATAGCGGTGTTCTTAGCAAGAATGGTAATGCCACGCTCTCGCTCTTGGTCGTTGGAATCCATGATGCGCTCGGCACCAACGCTCTTTCTATCGAGGGTACCCGATTGCTGTAAAAGGCAATCGACAAGGGTGGTCTTACCATGATCGACGTGCGCGATGATGGCGATATTACGAAGTTGGCTGATCACTGTGGGGTCTCTCTCAGTAGCACCGACGCTTGAAACGCGACGATTGTGGCGCGCGGAGTGTAGCAGAGCCCTATGGTCAAAAGTTGTGCATATGGCCACCATTACGGGACTTTAGCCACATCTTTTTGCACCACTGCGGTGCTATTCGCACCAAAATAGCGCATTATGCCGTCGGGAACCCTGCTGAGCATCCTCATAAAGCAAATAAATAGTCTATTAAATCAACATTTTATTAGCGCTTTATGGGTGCACTATTTTTTGGCACAGCGATTGCTCTATCTTGGCGACCTACCAGATGGCATGGTGCATTGGCCCGTCATCGAACCATCGCGGTCGGGCAACCGACTGTTAGTAACCCTGAAGGAGACACAACATGTCTGAGCGCACGCTCAATTTGATCAAAGACAACGACGTTCGCTGGGTCGACCTGCGATTCACCGACACCAAAGGTAAAGAACAGCACGTCACCATACCCGCCTCTGAAATCGATGAAGACTTTTTTGAAGACGGCAAAATGTTTGACGGCTCCTCGATTGCAGGGTGGAAGGGCATCAATGAGTCCGACATGATCCTCATGCCTGACGACAGTACATCAATACTCGACCCCTTTACCGACGATGTCACCGTTATTTTGCGTTGCGATATTGTCGAACCCTCAACTATGCAGGGCTACGAGCGTGACCCCCGCAGCGTTGCTAAGCGGGCCGAGGAATATTTAACGTCTACCGGTCTAGGGGATACCGCCTTTTTCGGACCAGAACCCGAATTCTTCATTTTTGACGACGTTAAATGGAAGGTCGACATCAGTGGTGCCAGCTACGCGATTAGCTCAGAAGAAGCAGCTTGGTCTTCCGATCAACATTACGATGACGGCAACAGCGGCCACCGCCCTGGCGTAAAAGGCGGTTACTTCCCAGTGCCACCGGTTGACTCGCTACACGACATCCGCGCGGCCATGTGCACCGCGATGGAGCAAATGGGCCTGCCCGTTGAAGTACACCACCACGAAGTGGGCACCGCTGGTCAGTGTGAGATTGGTGTTAAGTTCAACACGCTAGTGAAAAAGGCCGATGAGGTTCAAATCCTCAAGTACTGCGTGCACAACGTGGCCCATGCCTATGGAAAAACAGCGACGTTCATGCCCAAGCCATTGGTAGGTGACAACGGCTCGGGTATGCACGTGCACCAGTCTATCGCCAAAGACGGCGTTAACACCTTTGCTGGTGATGGCTACGCCGGACTCTCGGAAACTGCGCTTTATTACATCGGTGGCATCATCAAGCATGCCCGTGCTCTGAATGCGTTCACCAACGCCTCGACGAATAGTTACAAGCGTTTGGTACCCGGCTTCGAAGCGCCGGTTATGCTGGCCTACTCGGCACGTAACCGCTCAGCGTCGATTCGTATCCCTTACGAGCCCTCACCGAAGGGTAAGCGCATTGAAGTACGTTTCCCCGATCCAACCGCCAACCCCTATTTGTCATTCGCAGCACTGCTGATGGCGGGTCTTGATGGTATTCAGAACAAGATTCACCCGGGTGAAGCCGCTGACAAAGACCTGTATGACCTGCCACCGGAAGAAGGCAAGCTTATCCCAACAGTGGCTTCAAGCTTAACCATGGCTCTCGAAGCACTCGATGCAGATCGTGAGTTCTTGACCCGTGGTGGCGTATTCACCGACGACATGATCGACGGTTACATCGCATTGAAATCTGCTGAAGTGGAGCGTCTAGACATGACAACTCACCCAGTGGAATTCGATATGTACTACTCCGTATAAGCGCTGGCTGGACGCGAGTTGCAAAAGCCCGCTACGCGCGGGCTTTTTTATTCGCTGTAAGGGTGAGAGAGGGCAAATGACTGCTGGCTCAATGCACCGATGTGGTGCACTGTGTCCAGTCGTCGTCCCAACCGAGATAACATCATCATGAATCGTGTAAGTCACAGACTTTGTTGCTCAAGCACAATGGCATTGGCACTTGTGTTGCTGCCACTTTCTCAAGTGCAGGCACAAATTTACAAATACCGCGACAGTAACGGCAATGTAGTGTTCAGTGACAAACGACCCCCTGGCTCAGTTGAGGATGGGGTTGAGGAAATAACACTTCCTGCCACCAATTCCACCCGTGGGCCCGATACCACCGCGCCGGCATCGCAAACAGAGACGCCGTCACCTGTCGACGTCGACTACCAAACCACCATTATCGAGCCTGCCGATGGCAGCACGATTCCCATGGGTCCCGGCAACTTTGTTGTTTCTGTTTCAATCTCACCCGCTCTATCGGGAGGCGAGCAGCTGCAGCTAATGGTCGATGGTAGTCCAGCGGGCACACCCCAGCGCAGCAGCGCCTGGGAACTACAAAATGTGTATCGAGGTAAGCACAGCCTTATGGTGCAGCGCTTAGATAGCAACGGCGACACCATCAATCGCTCAGACGCGACCACGGTCTATGTCTTGAGGCCATCGATTCGCTGATGAACCCCTATATGCGCCGACTCCGACAACGCCGCGACACTGAAAAATTTAGTGGCTTTGACAACAGTGTGCTCGACACCCTTGCAACGAGCGTCATTTTGGTCGGTGCTGATGGACGGGTAGAGGCCATTAACTTAGCAGGAGAAACCCTACTTGAAGCCTCGGCCAGTCGCGCCATTGGCGAACCCCTCAGTGAGATTCTGCAACTCTCTGATGAGTGGATGACCCTGTTACATCAGGCACAAACCGAAGATTTTCCAATGGTGCGCAGGGGCATCATCATGATTTTACGCAGCGGACACCAGCAAACCGTTGATCTCACTGCAAGCCCCCTGCATGGCGATGCCACACCGAAGCTTTTACTCGAGCTGGCGCCTGTTGATCGCCTCAATGCCATTAGTGAGGGAGAAAACCTGTGGCAAGCGCAGGCATCGCTGCGCCAAATCATTAAAGGGCTTGCCCACGAAGTCAAAAACCCCCTTGGGGGCATTCGTGGTGCCGCCCAACTGCTGAGCAAAGAACTACCGGATCCCGCTCTGTCTGAGTACACCGACGTCATCATGGAGGAGGCAGATCGACTGCGCGCACTGGTCGACCGCATGCTTGGGCCAAGAGAGCAGTTGAATAAACGCCATTGCAACATCCATGAAATCACCGAACGGGTGACCCAGTTATTGGCCGCAGAGACCCTTGGTGCCATCGACTTTGATCGGGACTACGACCCTAGCTTGCCTGAGTTTGAGGCTGATCCCGATCAACTGTTACAAGTCATGTTGAACATTGCCCGAAACGCCTGGCAGGCCATGCCCAACGATGACGAAGGCGTCATCATGCTGCGCACCCGTTCCCGACGGCAGTACACCATTGGGGGTAACCGCCACAAACTGGTGTGTGCGGTTGAAATTATTGATAACGGACCCGGCATCCCCGATGAATTGTTACCCGGCCTATTCCTGCCCATGGTGACAGGGCGCGCCAACGGGACTGGTCTCGGATTATCCATCGCGCAAATGATTACCAACCGCCACGGCGGCTTAATTCAGTGTCAAACCGAGCCCGGGCACACCGTTTTTACCATTTTATTACCCATGGAGGTTTAACAATGGCTACCGATACCACGGTCTGGGTCGTCGATGACGATCGCTCAATTCGGTGGGTTGTTGAGCGGGCCCTATCTCAGGCTGGGCTTAACTGTGAAAGCTTTGCCAGTGCCGACGCCATGCTCTCAGCAATGACATCTACAACCCCAGATGTGGTCATCAGTGACATTCGTATGCCGGGCACCGATGGTCTAGCACTGTTGGCGAAGTTACGTAAAGAACACCCCCAAGTGCCCGTCATCATTACCACCGCGCATTCGGATTTAGACAGCGCTGTTAGCTCCTATGAAGAGGGAGCCTTTGAATACCTGCCCAAGCCCTTTGATGTTGACGAGATGGTGGCAACGGTTGAGCGAGCCCATAGCCAGAGTAACAGTGGCAGTGTCAGCAGCTGTGTCGAAGAAACCCAAAGCCCCGACATTATCGGTAACGCACCCGCCATGCAGGAGGTGTTCAGGGCCATTGGGCGATTGGCGCAGAGCCATATTACCGTGCTCATCAACGGTGAGTCTGGCACCGGAAAAGAACTCGTTGCACGGGCACTGCATCGGCACAGCCCCCGCAACAGCGCTCCCTTTATTGCACTCAATATGGCAGCAATACCGAAAGAGCTCATGGAATCAGAGCTATTCGGGCATGAAAAAGGTGCCTTTACCGGTGCGTCTGCGCGCAGGGAAGGACGATTTGAGCAAGCCGATGGCGGCACTCTGTTCCTCGATGAAATTGGTGATATGCCAGCCGAGACTCAAACCCGACTGCTCAGGGTGCTGGCGGACGGCGAGTTTTTTAGGGTGGGCGGTATGACGCCTGTGCGCGCTAACGTGCGAATTATCGCGGCGACCCATCAAAATCTAGAGGAGCTGGTGGCAAAAGGAGCGTTCCGGGAAGACTTATTCCACCGACTGAACGTGATTCGCATTCATTTACCCAGCCTATGCCAGCGACGCGAGGATATACCACGCCTCATGCGACACTTTTTACGCAGGGCGGCTATCGAGTTAGAGGTGGAAACCAAGACCCTGTCTCAGGAAGCTGAACGCTTCCTCTGTCAGTTGCCATGGCCAGGGAATGTAAGGCAATTAGAAAATACCTGCCGATGGCTCACGGTGATGGCCGCCGGCCGGGAAATTCGCTTAACAGACTTACCGCCCGAACTGCTGCACCCCGGAGACGACAAAAACCAAGGCCACGGCGGTGACGACTGGCAAACACTGCTGTCATCTTGGGCACGCTTACGATTAGCGTCTGGGGAGGCTAATGTCCTACGGAGAGCGCTGCCGGAGTTTGAGCGCATCATGATCGAAGCAGCCCTAGAGCAAACCGAAGGTAAACGGGCAGAAGCAGCTGAATTATTGGGTTGGGGCCGCAATACCCTGACGCGGAAAATCAAAGAGCTGGCTTCAGACAACCACCTCGTGAGGGGAATCAGGGAAGCCAGCTAGCGGGCACCATAGCCTTACTTAGTGAGTGGCAGCGTCGCTGTCGGTGGTTGCACTGTCGGTGGCTTGAGCGGCCTGCTGCGCCTGCTGAGCGACAGCTTGTCGGTACAGCGCATCGAAGTTGACCGGTGCCAACATCAAAGGAGGGAAACCACCCTTCACGACCAATGTATCTATAGCTTCACGGGCATAGGGGAAGAGGATATTTGGGCCCAACGTAGCCAACACTTGTCGCAGCTGCTCGCCTTCAATAGCCGACACGTAAAAAATACCCGCTTGCTGTACTTCCACCAAGAAAGCGGTGTCATCGCCTAGCTTGGCCGTAACGGTTAGGGTCAGCACCACTTCATGGTTGCCCTGCTCATCTACCCGCGCGCTTTTAGTATTCAGGTCGACGTTAACGGCAGGCTGCCAAGATTGCCGGAATATCTGTGGTGTCCCTGGCGACTCAAAGGAGATATCTTTGGTGTATATACGCTGCAACGTGAACTGTTGCTGGGGTGCTTGATCTTGTGCTGCGGCCTGTTCATCAGCCATGGCAATTCTCCTGAGAAGTTGGGGCTAGGGGGTTAAGGTCAGTGGGAAGTGTGCAATAAGGTATCGAGCGCACCCCGACGTTCGAGGGCATAGAGCTCGTCACAACCCCCAATGTGTTCATTATTAATCCAAATTTGGGGCACGCTACTGCGGCCCGCTCGCTGCGCCATTTCAGCCCGTAGGTCGCGATCACTGTCTACCGGGATCTCTTCAAACGACACCTGTTTCTGCTGCAACAAATGTTTGGCTCTAACACAAAAGGGACACCATCGTGTGGTGTAAATAACCACTGTAGCCGTCATTCAGAAACCACCGGCAATTTCATCGTCTGCCATTCGGTCATACCGCCCGCCATTTTTTGCGCATGGGCAAACCCTGCGGTGCGCAACTGTTTGGTAGCACCCGCCGCTGACTGGCCTAGCTTACAGACGACAATAACAGGCTTATCCTTGTATTGATCAAGCTCCCCCATACGACCGCCAAGAGATGTAAGGGGAATGTGTACGGCATCGGCAATATGCCCCTTCTTAAATTCCTTACCGTCGCGAATATCGAGAAATACGCCGGCCTCACTGTTCACCAGATTAATGGCCTGCTGAGGACTGGCAGCGGGGCCAGCTTTACGAGACTCGTGCAAAAACAGCATCGACAAAGTCGTCATTAACGCCGCCACCAAGAGCCACTGCTCGGCGATGAAGGCTAGTAACAAATCAAGTTGCACGGGCGTCTCTCGGTCGGTACGTGGGGGATAGACATTGGGGCGCAAGCCCTGTCGTTCAAGGGCCGGAGTATAACGGGTTGAATTTTACTGCTCCACCTCCGTAACGCAGCGAGTGTCCTGAGATAATATTACCCGTTACACTAACGCCGACCGTCCAAGACCCGCCAGAGATCCAATGTCAACTGAACAACATCGCACCACTCTCCTAGTTATTCTTGATGGTTTTGGCTACCGCGCTGAAAGCCGCGATAACGCCATAGCCAATGCTCAAACCCCAACCTGGGATCGACTCTGGTCTGAGGCGCCCCACACACTGATTTCTGGCTCAGGACTGGATGTTGGTCTACCGGAAGGGCAAATGGGCAACTCGGAAGTGGGCCACATGAGCCTGGGTGCCGGACGCATTGTTTACCAGTCGATTACACGTATCGACAAGGCCATTGCCGATGGTACGTTTGCCCATAATCAAGCCTACTGTGACGCCATCGATACCGCGGTGGCTAATGACAAGGCAGTGCACGTATTGGGGCTATTATCGCCAGGGGGCGTACACAGTCACGAGCAACATCTATTTGCGGCCCTGCGATTGGCTGCCGAGCGAGGCGCCACAAAACTGTACTTACACGGTTTTCTGGATGGGCGCGACACGCCACCGCGGAGTGCTCAAGGGCCAATTGAAGCTGCACAAGCGGTTTTTGAAGCAATCGGTGTAGGCCGTATCGCGAGTCTGCACGGCCGCTATTGGGCCATGGATCGTGATAATCGCTGGGATCGCATCGAGCGAAGTTACCGCCTGCTAATCGATGGCGAATGCGACTTCAACAACGATTGCCCCATTGATGCCCTACAGCAGGCTTACCAGCGGGATGAAACCGATGAATTTGTGGCGCCAACTCGCATCGGGCAACAGGTCACCATTAACGATGGTGATGCTGTATTGGTCATGAATTTCAGAGCTGATCGGGCAAGGCAATTAGTGAGCGCGCTGACCAGTCGCGACTTCCAAGGCTTTGAGCGCAACCGCCTACCCCTCTGCAACCTTGTATGCACCACCCAGTACAGTGCTGAACTGCAGTGCCCGGTGGCGTTTCCCCCCGATAATTTATCGGAAAGTCTCGGGGAAATAGTGGCCAACAACGGTCTAAAACAGCTGCGCATCGCTGAAACAGAGAAGTATGCCCACGTCACCTTCTTCTTTAGTGGCGGTCGCGAAGAGGCCTTCGAGGGTGAAACCCGCACTCTAGTGCCCTCCCCCGACGTGGCTACCTATGACCTCCAGCCAGAAATGAGTGCGCAAGAAGTTACCGACAAAGTCATTGAAGCCGTTGAAAATCAGCTGTACGACTTGATTGTGGTCAATTACGCCAATGGCGATATGGTCGGCCATACCGGCATTTACGATGCTGCGGTCACTGCCGTTGAAACCCTCGACCATTGCTTAGATCGACTAGAACAAGCGCTGCTGAGCAATAATGGCCAAGCGCTGATTACGGCAGATCATGGCAACTGTGAGCAAATGATTGATTACATCAGCGATCAGCCCCACACCCAGCACACTACCGAGCCTGTACCCCTGGTTTATATTGGTCACGAGAATCGACAATTAAGACAAATAGGGGGCATTTTGGCCGACGTCGCGCCATCGCTGCTGACACTGATGAATCTCCAGAAGCCGACCGCTATGACCGGTGTCAGTTTGTTCGAGAGTGACCTGTAAAGGTGATAGCCACTCACCGGTGGGGTCTCGCTGCCTGCATCGGGTTGTATTCCTTGTTGCTATCGCTGGCTGCTCTGCCACAAAGCACGTCAAAAGAAGAGGCCACAAAAGCCAAACTCGAAGAACTGCGTAAGCAAATCGCACTGGTACAAAAACGACTCGAGCGAAACCGAGGACAGCGAGATGACCTGCAAACGCAACTTCAGGCCACTGAGCGGGAAATTGGTGATATTGACAATGCACTCATCACAGTGCGTGCCGCCATTCAGACCGAATTAAAGCAACTCGATGTCTTAGCGCTTGAAGCCGCTGAGCTCAGTGATCAAGTTGCGAATCAGCGAGAACACTTGCTGTCGGAACTGCGCCAGTTATGGGGACTGAATCAAGGGGGCAGCGCCAGAATTCTATTCGGCGATCAATCCCCTGATCGCTTAGCGCGTAATTTGGCTTTTTATAAGCGGTTGTTACATCAGCGCGCTGATCGCATTGATCAGTTCTTAAACCTGCTCGATGAGGTAGAGGCCAATACCCAAGCCACCAGAGCCGCACAACAACGTCTTAGTGACCGGCGAGCCAACTTAGAACGGGATCGTGGTCGCGCCGCTGTGCTTCAGCGGGACCGGATAGAGACACTGGCGCAGATAGAATCGGCGCTGCAAACCGATGGCGCTAGGGTGCGCCAACTGCAACAAGACTCTGAGAGGCTGAGCGAGTTACTGGAAGAATTGCGTAAAACCCTTGCGGAGCTGGATACACCCACAGATTACAAACCTTTCACTGCCGCCAAAGGGGAAATGCGCTATCCAGTAGCAGCCAACCCAAGTCATCAGTTCGGCGCTATTCGAAATCGCGCCAATATGCGCTGGCAGGGCTGGATGTTGCCAGCTCGTGAAGGCAGCGATATACAGGCCATACACCACGGTCGCGTGGTCTACTCCGATTGGCTCCGGGGTCAGGGGCTGCTAATCATTATTGATCACGGCGAGGGCTATTTGAGCCTCTACGGACACAACCGAAGCCTGCGCAAGGAGATCGGTGACTGGGTCACGCCCGGCATGGTCATTGCCACCGTTGGCGCCAGTGGCGGCAACACAGCGCCGGGGGTTTATTTTGAAATTCGTCATCAAGGTAAACCTATCGATCCGAGCCACTGGTTAAAGCGATAGTCTGGCGCAATCGGTTACCATGGCACCTTCAGGTTTATTCTTCGCGCCCTAACCTAGGCTGACTTAAACGACGGGCACGACAAAACGCCCGTTAACGAGGTTTTAAATGCAAACGCACTTGGCAAAATTGCTTGCAATACTGGCACTGAGCGGCGGCGTGACACTTGCCGCAGCCAATGATGAGGGCGACCCAGCACTTCAGGATGTTGGCGTTAAGTCAGATGAAGGCGTGCTATCTCTTGAAGAGCTACAAATTTTTGCCGATGTGTTTCATCAAATTCGCTCGGGCTATGTCGAAGAGGTGGATGACAGCACACTGTTCGAGTACGCCGTGCGTGGCATGCTCGAAGGCCTTGACCCACATTCCGTGTACCTCACCAAAGAGGATTACAGCGACTTACAGACGTCCACAGAAGGCGAGTTCTCGGGCTTAGGCATTGAAATAGGGCGGCGTGGTAGCTACATCGAGATCATTGCACCTATCGATGGCTCTCCCGCTGTCGAAGCCGGCTTGGAAGCTGGCGATATTATTCTCAAACTCGACAATGAACCCGTTAAGGGTATGAGCATCAACGATGCTGTCGATCGTATGCGCGGCCCTATTGGCAGTAGCATCAAACTGCAAATTGGACGGCCTGGAAACCCTGAACCTTTCGATGTGTCAGTGGTACGCGACACGATTAAGGTCGGCAGTGTCAGATCTAGGCAGTTATCCCCTGGCTTGGGCTACCTTCGCATTGCCCAGTTTCAACGACACACCGGTGACGAAAGTCGCGATGCTCTCGCTGATTTAGCGCAAGATAGCGAACTTAAGGGCCTGGTCATTGACTTACGCAACAACCCAGGAGGCGTTTTGGGGGCCAGTGTCGATGTGGCCGATTTGTTCCTCGACGGCGGCTTGGTGGTTTACACCGAGGGGCGCCATCCCAGTGCTGGGGAGACCTACAATGCACAACTCGGCGATACCTTGAATGGTGCACCGGTAGTCGTGCTGATCAACAGTGGTTCCGCCAGCGCCTCTGAGATTGTGGCCGGGGCATTGCAAGATCGAGGCCGTGCGGTCGTCATGGGCACCCGAAGCTTTGGCAAAGGCTCAGTGCAAACCGTATTACCTGTGTCGGAAAACCGGGCAGTAAAACTCACCACCGCCCGCTATTTCACGCCCAATGGGCGCTCTATCCAAGCAGAGGGTATCGTTCCCGACATCGTTGTTGAGCGAGCGCAAGTGACCAGTGTCGAAGGACAACGGATTAGTGAGGCGGATTTAAAAGGCCGCTTAGACGCAGCCGAGGATAGTAGTGAACAAGATTTCAGCCCCGAGAGCGACAGTCTTTCGGATCTGCGGGAAAACGACAATCAGCTCTATGAGGCCCTAACGCTACTGCGAGGCGTCAATCTACTGAGCGCACGTCAACGCGCCACCAATGACAGTGCCGACACCGACACCGACACCGACACCGACACCGACACCGACACCGACACCGACACCGACACCGACACCCAATGATGTCAGACTCAAAAACAGCGGGCTATCGAGGGTAGTTAAAGACGGACTTCGACCCCGTGGTTCGCCAGGTAGTGCTTTGCCTCGGGTATTGTGTAATCGCCGAAGTGAAAAATACTCGCCGCAAGGACCGCATCGGCGCCGCCTTGGGTAATACCGTCGACAAGGTGCTGTAAATTGCCGACCCCGCCCGATGCAATAATAGGGATATCGACTGCGTCGGCGATGGCGCGGGTAATGGTCAACTCAAAACCATCTCGAGTGCCATCGCGATCCATACTGGTGAGCAAAATTTCACCCGCACCAAGTTCTGCCATGCGCCGAGCCCAAGACACTGCTTCAATCCCTGTAGAGTTGCGTCCACCATGGGTAAACAACTCGTAGCGCGGGGCATCGGCGATATCGTGAGCCACTCGCTTCACATCCATGGCGACCACAATGCATTGGGATCCAAAGCGCGCAGCAGCCTCGGCCACTAGTTCAGGGTTATGTATGGCAGCGGTATTAATACTGACCTTGTCGGCGCCCGCATTTAGCATGGTACGGATATCGGACACGCTGCGAATACCACCCCCCACGGTCAGGGGTATGAAGACTTCCCGAGCCATCTGCTCTACCGTATGAACCGTGGTGTCGCGCTCTTCGTGGCTTGCGGTGATGTCGAGAAAGGTGATTTCGTCGGCACCTTGTTCGTTGTAGCGGCGTGCAATTTCTACAGGATCACCGGCATCACGAATGCCAACAAAATTAACACCCTTAACCACCCTGCCCCGGTCGACATCAAGACAAGGAATGATACGCTTCGCCAGTCCCATCAACCGACTCGCATGAAGCTATCGACCAAGGACTGGGCCTCGGCAAAGTCAATAGCACCCTCGTAAATAGCACGCCCGGTAATAGCACCGGCTATACCTTCGCGGCTGTAATGCATTAGCTTGCGTATGTCATCAAGATGGGTAAGGCCACCCGATGCAATAACAGGCACACTAGACGCCTGAGCCATTTCAACCGTAGCGTCTATATTGACGCCGCTCATCATGCCATCGCGGGCAATGTCGGTGTAAATAATGGCGCTGACACCGGCTTCCTCAAAACGTGACGCGAGTTCAGTGGCCCGCTGATCTGAAACCTCAGCCCAGCCATCGGTTGCTACCAGCCCGTCTTTGGCATCAATGCCCACGATGACGCGATTGGGAAATTCCCGGCAGGCAACTCGCACAAAAGCGGGTTCTTTAACAGCTTTAGTGCCAATGATGACATAGCTAACACCGGCTGCCAGATAGCGCTCGATGGTCTGCAAATCTCGGATACCGCCACCGATTTGAATCGGTAGATCGGGTAATGCGCGTGCAATGGCTTCCACCGCACCCGCATTAACGGGCTCTCCCTCAAACGCGCCATTCAAATCCACTAAGTGCAGACGACGAGCGCCCTCCGATGCCCAACGCTGAGCGGTGGCCACGGGGTCATCGGAAAAAACCGTACTGTCATCCATAAGCCCCTGTCGCAGGCGCACACATTGTCCGTCTTTAAGATCTATCGCTGGGATAATCAGCATGTTCCGTTCCAATTCAAAAAATTCGATAACAGGCGTAAGCCCGCAGTGTGGCTTTTCTCCGGGTGAAACTGCACCGCAAACAAGTTATCTCGGGCGATAGCAGCACTACCGACGACACCGTAATTAAAGGTTGCCCCATTGACAGCAGGCTCATCGGGAGCCACGTAGTAACTGTGTACAAAATAAAAACGAGCGCCATCATCTATACCCGCCCAGATAGGATGCTCGCGACACTGGTGGACTTCATTCCACCCCATATGCGGCACTTTCAACCGCTGGCCGCACTCGGTGCGATGGTCCTTTCCAAAGAACCGGACGCGCCCTGGGATGATGCCCAAAGCTTCAACGCCGTCATTTTCCTCTGAGCTATCCATGAGCGCCTGCATGCCAACACAGATGGCGAGCACCGGTTTGTGGCCATCGGCAAGCGCATCGGCAAGCAGTTGATCACAGCCCAACCGACGGATTTCCGCCATGCAATCGCGGATACCACCAACGCCTGGAAATACCACATGATCGGCACGGGCAATGGCGTCGGCATCGTGGCTAACGACCACTTCTCCAGCACCCGCATGCGCCAGTGCACTGGCTACAGA
>CBFHMA010000025.1:0-17505 GCA_965656775.1 Luminiphilus sp. | reverse complement strand
AACATGGCTCAATTTGCCTGGCTGGACTGGATGTTCAACTCAATCTACCTGAGCGTAGATGAGCAAAGGAATGGCCTGGTGATGCGATCCTTGCAGGGTCCGAAGCGGCTCCTCGTACCCTTGGGAGATGGATTGTTTCGCGATATCGATCGCCGCGTGGCATCCCATGTTTTCCTTAATGGTGATAGCGATGTGCTCAGTTACGGACTGACGACTTGGCGCGCGGCATCGCCGGTACTACTTTGCCTTGGATGGATTAGCCTGGCGATGGGCTTGCTGGGAATGCTCTACATTGTTTTTTACGGTACTTGGTTGACGCTTAGAGGACGTATTATGGCGAGCAAGGCCATTTTTCCGCCCTGGCTCTGTCTTATGGCATTCGCGCTGCCCGTATACCTGTTCAACGCACAACCGTTTATGCGATTCGGCGAGGTCACCGCGGCGAGTGTTCTACTGGCTTTCCTGAGCGGTGTTTTTCCATTGTCGCTGGTGCTGGCGTGGTATTGCATCGCTCGAAGCCAAAGACCATCTGTTGTGAGCCTTTACGCTGTGCTGGCCAGCTTGCAGTTATGCGTTGTGCTTGTCTTACAGGGTGTACTTCCTATCATGTTCTGGCGATAGCTTCGTGCCAAATACGCCAAATAACACCTGGTTGCACCAAGATTAGCCCCTGGGACAAAGCCCCCCAGGCTTGGGATAAAGCGGCAAACGAGGAAATAATCGATGTCAGGCGTCGGTGTGCTCGGCCAGCTCAATCGCTTGATCAACCTCAACCCCAAGGTATCTGATAGCACCTACGGTTGTGTCCCGCCATCGGTGCCGGTAAATCAGCCATCGCCATCAGCCTGTCGGGCTTGATCTGAAGCGCCGATCGGGAGAATCTGCGTCTGCCGGGCGTGGTATGCGCTCATGGAAGCCTGGCCAGAAGCCTGAACAGGAGCCCACCGGGAGCATCAACCATGCCGTCACCAGATGCCGACCGCGGCTACTGTCGCAGCCAGCTACAGGGCGAATACTGCGCCAGCTGCGGCCAGCGGGAAGGCCATAAAGACCTGCGTTTCAAGCAAAAGTGGCGGAGCGGACGGGACTCGAACCCGCGACCCCCGGCGTGACAGGCCGGTATTCTAACCAACTGAACTACCGCTCCAGGTAGCTACGACACATAGCGCGTCGTGTATGTTTCCGGAACCAGTACCATTTCGGTATTGGTGGGTGGTGACGGGATCGAACCGCCGACCCTCTGCTTGTAAGGCAGATGCTCTCCCAGCTGAGCTAACCACCCCAAACCGGAGCCGCGCATTATAAGTGTGGCCCAAAACCTGTCAACGGTTTATGACAAGTTTTTTTCAAACGCCCCCTATGGGGTGTACACTCGCGCCCCGAAAACTACTGGGGGAATCATCTTGGAACTGTACAAAGATTTTCGATTCGAAGCGGCGCATCGATTACCCAATGTGCCTGAGGGACACAAGTGCGCGCGTCTACATGGCCACTCATTTTTTGTGCGCCTCACCATCGACGGACCCGTCGACAATCACACCGGCTGGGTCATGGATTTCGATGACATCAAGCAGGCATTCGCACCGCTACTTGAGCAGCTGGATCACCACTACTTAAATGACATTCCTGGACTCGAGAACCCCACCAGCGAACTCTTGGCCAAATGGATTTGGGATCGCCTGAAGCCCGCTCTGCCGCTGTTGAGTGCGGTGGAAATACGTGAAACCTGCACGGTTGGCTGTATTCATCGCGGCTAATCAGTGGCTTAAAGCCACCACCTGATAATCGATAGCCTGCACCAAAAACGTGCCCTCAGGGGCATTGTAGATATAAACGGACGCTTGACCCGCCCAAATCTTTATGCACAAGGGCGAGAACGAGTCAGCCAAATGTGAACTTAGCGTTACAAGAGCATAAAGCGCTATTAGTTGTGCTCATAAGCTATTGATTTTATTGCTATTTTTTGTTTTGATCAATTTTTAACCAGCCTATCATAGGCCCCATAGCTAGTACGCTGAGGGGCCGGTTAAACAAATTACCCACCAAATTATCCACAGATTCTGTGGAAACTTTTGATGAGTTTTGGTCGTTGCAGACTGCGGCTCAAAGCAAGAACTCGAGCACCAAGCGGTTAAATGCTTTTGGCTTTTCGGCGTGCAACCAATGCCCCGCCTCGGCAATGGTTTCCAATTGCGCATGATTAAACAGCGAAGTCACAAACGGCCAGTCACTGTCCTTCACATAGTCAGATTGTCCACCACGGATGAACAGGGTCTCTCCATCGAAGGGCGCGTCTGCAGCCAAACCCTCGCGGAAGCGCGGATAGGCTTCCGTAATACCCGGGTAATTCAGTCGCCAGCGGCAAGGGCCGTCGCCATCACGCATAAGGCTCAACAGTAGAAACTGGATAACGCCCTCTTCCTGAATGGTCTCAGCTAACAACACACCCGCTTCTTGGCGCGATCGACAGTCAGCCCTAGCAACCCGCTCGAGGCCCGCCAATACCGCTTGATGTCCCGGCGGGTATGCAACGGGCGCAATATCGGCCACAACCAAGCGATCGACCAAGTGGGGCTGCGACAACGCGAGCTCCATGGCCACCTTACCGCCTAGCGAGTGCCCGACAAAGTGGGCCATGGGAATATCCCGTTCGGCCATCCAGCCTGCAATCGCTTCAGCATAACTTTGAATGCAAGGACGCTCGGTCCATGGTGAGTGGCCGTGATCCGGCAGGTCGGGACTGTGCACCCTAAACTCACCCTGCAAAGCACGTGCAATGCTCCCCAAGTTACTACCCTGCCCAAAAAGACCATGCAGCAAAACCACATCTGGCCCTTCCCCCAACACGCTGTCGTGCAGCCTGTTGTCCATTACCGCTCCTCCTTTGTTAGCATCGGCAACTTTCCACAGGAGATTATTGCAATGACGAAATTGAAACGTCTACGTTTGTTAGCTGCCTATGTACTGCCTTGGGCGTTATTGTTGGGTGGTTGCGCAGGTGCCGGTGGTGGCTACAACCCCACCACGAACATCAACGAACTCAACAATGAGATACTCAACGAGCAACCCATTAAGCATGTGGTCATCGCTCACATCAACCTCGGCAAGCCATCGCGCAATTATGTTGAACGCTCTGAACCCATGATCGATGCGCGCGTCTCGGCTTATTTGAGAGACAATGGCTACAAAGTGCTGCCCCAGCGGGAGTTTAGTCAGCGTTGGGATAACGCCAAACTCATCTACGGCGATCCAGTCGACCCCACGACAGGTCGGGTCAACACCAAGACATTTATTCAACTGATTGGCGCGGTACGAGACCAAATGCGCGAACAGACCAATGTCGACGGCTTCGTGTTCACCGATCTCATTGAGCATGAGGTTGTTATAGGGGCTGGTATGACACGGGTCGCTCGTTTTCATGGTGTCACCCGCAAGCCAACACTGCGGGGCGCTGGCGATGGTGTCACCGCCGATTTTGATTGGGCGGCACCCATTGCCGCTATCTCGCTACAGGTGAGTCTTTATAACTTAGAACTCAAGCAGGTGTTTGCTGGTATCGGTGGCATCGATTTGTCGGATGCCGTGGACACGCGATCGGGTCGTGGTTTTATTCGACGCCGGGATATCCTGGAAAACGACGATTTCATTGACGAAGGCATTCAACTGGCACTGCACCCGCTCATCGCCATGAGCAATTGGCCTGGCCAAAACCCCGAGGGTTAGCAAGGGGCACCCATACCCAGGTTAACGCCGAACTCCGTTGCCGGCTGGGCTCTCCACTGGACAGCCCAGCCTTAACGATGAGAATTCAGTCCTTAAACACCGGATCTCGCTGCTCAAGCTTGGCGGCCATCGCTTCGCGCACATCGTGCTGACTCATCATGGCCGCATTCCACAATGCCACATACTCTAAGCCATCGTCCAAGCTGTGATCTCGGGCGTGGTTGAGCACTTGCTTGGTACCCCGAGTGGCCAGCGGGGTTTTACTGGCGATGATCCTAGCCAGCTCGTGCACCCCAGCACGCAGCGCCTGCTCATCGTCAAAAACCCGGTTGATGAACCCGACCGACTGAGCTTCCTGGGCATCCATATAACGCCCGGTGAGGGCCAACTCGCGTACGACACCCTCTGGAATTAATTTCGGCAAATTCTGCAAGGTGCCTACATCGGCCACAATACCGATATCAATCTCCTTCACACAAAAGCGAGCGCTGGCAACGGCATAGCGCATGTCGGCGTAGCAAGTCATATCGATAGCGGCGCCTACACAGGCGCCATGCATGGCGGCCAATACCGGTTTGCGGCAGTCTCGCAGAGCCTGCAGATTACGCTGTAAGCCACGCACGTGATGAAAAAATAGTTCATTGGCGCGACTGGGGTCATCGTGCTGAAACGTAATCTCGCTGAACATCGATAGGTCGATACCCGCGCAAAAATGTTTGCCTGCCCCGGCCAGAACAATAACGCGGACCCCAGGCTCAGCATCGGCCCACTCGAATGTGCTTTGCACCTCTTTCCACATCTCGGGATTCATGGCATTGGCTTGCTTAGGGCGGTTGAGCGTCACCGTGAGTACATGATGCTCAAATTCCAAGGCTAAAGTACGGGTGACCGGCAATTCCATGATGTTCTCTCAACGTTAGTAATAGTCAGACGATTGAACAGACAAACGAGGCCCTCATAGGGATCTCGCATAACCTTAAGCAGTGAAACGACGAACGTAATCGGCAATGACCGGTCGATCAATGGGCTTGGGTGATCCCTCGGCGCTACCCAAGTATAAAAACCCTATCACCTCGTCTTCAGGTGCCGCTCCAAGCTCGCGCAATACCCAAGGGTCGCGAGCATAGCTACCCGTCCGCCACATACCGGCAAACCCCAATGCCTCGGCTGCCAGCAGCATACCGTGCAAGGCGCAAGCTACGGCTGCCACCTGTTCTTGCCGAGGAATTTTTGGGTGCGCGGTGGCCTTTAACAGGCCCGCAATAATCAGCGGGGCACGCAGTGGTGCGCTACGGGCCCGGGTGCGCTCGGCATCACTTGCCTCCGGATTCGCCAGCACCAGCGCTTGCTCGAAAATAACGCCCAATCGCTCACGAGCATCGCCCTCCACCACAAGAAACTGCCAAGGGCGAAGTCGCCCATGGTCAGGTGCGCGCAAACCTGCGGTAAAAATACCTTCAAGCTCGGCGTCATCTGGCGCTGGGGTCGTCAGCCGTGGATGACTGTTACGGTTTTGCAGAGCCGCAATGACAGCAGCAGCTTGAGAACTTGTCATGTGTACCACCCCTAAAAATCAGTGGTAAGGATAGCAGGCCAAAGGGCCAATCCCCATCAGCTCAAGGCCCAACCTTGGGGCACATCCGCCTCGAGGCAGACACGTGTATCACCCAAACGCAGCTCGGTGCTAGACACAGAAATATCATCAGCGCTCAACACGCCAGCATCGAAGTGGTAGCGGGGCTGCCATTCACCCCGCAGACGCTCTTCCTCGATGGCAGCCCGTCGAGTTTGCACGACATCATGGCGTCTAGCCCATGCTCGCAAGGTTTCAACCCCATGATGAGCGCGCAGCAAATCCAGGGTGGCATCGGGGCTCAGCAGGGCCGCCGACGCGTTGTTTCCGCCAAAGCCTTTGCTGTTAACGATCGCATAATCAGCGATAGACCGAGACTCGGTACGCAGTAGAAGCTCCAGTGACTCAGTATGCACATCGTCAGCCACGCCATCGATGGTATTGATTGCCGGCACAATACCGGTTTGCCAAATACCCAGCATGGCAGATAACTGGTCACCGGCTGCGGCCCCCAAAGAGTGACCGATGTAACTCTTAATCGCGGCCACAGGCCACTTGGAAACGCCAAAGGCGGCGGCAACGCGATTAATAATATCGGATTCTGTAACACGATTCTGAGGCGTGCCCGTGCCGTGGGCTTGAACAAGACCACCCCCAACAAAGCGCTGCTCCCCCAACATGCCACGTAACAAAGCTGCCGCTCGGGCCATAGTAATGAAATTGCCCGCCCCCGGGCCGCTAATGGATTTCTTCGGTCCGTCGGCGTGGACAAAGACATCGGGCACGCCACTCAGTACTGGTGCGCCCAATTCCAAAGCGAGTGCGTCGTCAAATAACACCACGACCTGGGCCGATTCGGCCATGGTAAACCCGCTGTTATTACCAAACGGGCGGCAGGCACGGCGTGCATCAACCGGTTGATCGTCGGATAGCCCATCTAAAGCGCGCAGAGATCGATCGGTAGCCAGGGCTCCCATGGCCACGTAACCGTCCATGACCTCGGGTACGATTGGCGCCTCGGCAGCGCCCACAATAGCTACCCGAGCACGTCCAGAGCGAATATCGGCAACCCCCTGCCGGAGGTTGTAGAGAAACGTGGCACAGGCACCTACAGCGGGCCCAGTATTGCCCATGGAGCGCAGCACATAGGCGTTAATGAAGTCTCCGGGCATTTCCGCAAAACCCAGAGGGCATTGCTTCGATGACACACGGCGGCCGGTGGCGCGGCCTCGCAGCATTCCTCCGGTACCGTCTTCGTCAAGCTGACCCATAGAGCTACCGACGTAAACGCTAATAGCTTGAGGCGCTACTCGAGCCGTAACCTCCGACCACTCAATCCCCAAATCGGCCAAGGCATCGGACGCGGCAAATACCGTCATCTGCAGAGCCCTGGGGTGGCCTCGTGAGGTATAACGACTGGCAGGATCAAACCCTGTGGGCAATTGACCTGCAGCACTGACTTCAAATGGCCGGGTTCCCGGCAACAAGACTTCCGTGTCAGGGGCAATATCAATAACGGTGCGTCGACCGCCTTCGGCGCGAGGATTAAGCGCAGGCTCAAGGCTCTCTGGCGCCTGATTAGGTCCCAGCTCTGCGGCCACCCCACTACTCAAATGCACTCGGCGCGCCCATGGCACCGCCCTGGGGTCAAAGTGGGATGACTCAATTGGGCGGACTAAGGTACCGACCTCTTGTGCCACATGGTCGTCAGTGCCCATCAGCTCTGACAGCGCGGCACGGGTTTCCGCAGCAACATGGGCGGGCAGTGCCGCCATAACCATGCGGCGATAAGCGTGTCGCTGAGAGCTGCGTCCAGCACTGTTAATACCGCCGGCGGCAACCATCACGGGAAGGCGAAGCATAGAGATGACTCGGTTTAAGTGAGTGAATGAAGCCAAGCGACCTGTGCCGCCAATTACGAAAGTGTAGTAAGCGCCCCGGGTATCCTATAAGTTTATTACGCCACAAAATAAGCAAATTACGCCAATTCACATTTTGGTTGTGGCGGGTGATGAAGAGGGCCATACAGGGCTATGAAGGAAGACTGGAATGACCCGAACCGTTGAAACAGCCGAGCAGGCACGCACCCCTAATCCGGGCAGTTTAGGCCACAGACAACGTCAAATTAGGGTGGCTGCACCTGTTCACAGCAGGATGCTCACCTCCTCAATCACGCTACCCCTGGAAATACTTCGCGCTGCCGCCCAAGCCAGCGGCGAACGACCCACCCCCTCGGTAAGCTTACAGCTACTGTCCGAACACGGCGGACCCGTGCAACCAGCCGATGGCCTCACACTGCATAGCCAGTGTTACCAAGAGATGCAGTCGCCCGACATTGTGATTGTGCCTGCTATTTGGCGCAATCCGTTGCCCATACTGTCGTCTGCCCAATGGCAAATGATCGTGATTGAACAGTGCGCAGCAGCGGGCGGCCAAGTGTGCGGGGTCGGCAGCGGCACATTTTTGGTCGCAGAGTCGGGGCTGCTCGATCACAAAATAGCCACGACCCATTGGCATTGGTTCGATGGTTTTAGCCGTCGTTACCCCGCCGTAAAACTACGCCGCGATCGACTCATCACCCAAACCGATAAACTTTTCTGTGTCGGCTCCATCAACTCGGTCGCCGATCTCATGGTGTATTTGAGCGAGTATTGGTTTTCCGCGAGCGCCGCTCGCGCCGTCGAGCAACAGTTTTCACCGGAAATTCGGCAACCGTTCACTCCCCACTCCCCGTGGGATGATGCAGAGCAGCACGGCGATGAGCAGGTCGCAGATGCTCAACTACTTATTCGTCAGCAACTCCGTGATCCGCTCGACATGGCAGCCATTGCGGCGGCCACAGGTATGACAACCCGCACCCTAAGCCGGCGATTCAAACGCGCGGTTGGCATGACACCTAGCAACTATCTAAACAACTGGCGCATCAAAGAATCTCGAGGCCTGCTTCAACACAGCAATCTGTCGGTAGCAGAAGTCGGTTGGTCTGTTGGTTTTCGCGACCCTTCACTGTTTAGCCGCCAATTCCGACAGGTTGTCGGGATGACGCCGAAACGCTGGCGAATGGCCGTCCGAGGCAAAAGTTTTCATCCGTCTGAACAGACGTAGGCCGCGCATTGAGGTCACACTGGCCCTGTGGCTAAATGCCGACCCTACATTTCGCGATGGCCTAGCGCCCCCAGAGTGCTACTGTCCATACAGCCTTAGAGTGATCTTGGACTGACTAACAATGGAGTCAACAATGAGCAGTACCGTGTATGTGGTGGGCGGAGCCCGCACGCCTATGGGTGGTTTGATGGGTGATCTGGCCGATGTCAGTGCCACAAAGCTTGGCACTGTAGCCATCACCGGTGCACTTCAACGGTCGAACATCGACGCCAGTGCTGTCGACGAAGTCTTCATGGGATGTGTGCTACCGGCGGGCTTGAAGCAGTGCCCCGCTCGCCAATCGATGCTGGCTGCGGGCATTCCCAGCAGTGCGGGTGCCGTTACCATCAACAAGGCCTGTGGCAGCGGCATGCAGGCCACTTTGTTTGGTCACGATAGTATCGTGGCAGGCACCAACGACATCGTCGTGGCGGGTGGATTGGAAAGCATGAGTAATGCTCCCCAAGTGCTGCTAACCGGACGAAAAGGTGTACGTCTGGGGCATACACAGCTATACGACCATATGTTTCTCGATGGTCTCGAAGACGCCTATACAGGAAAGGCCATGGGCAGCTTTGCACAACAGACCGCCGACGAACATGGGCTTACCCGGGAAGCTATGGATGCATTTGCCATTGAGAGCTTAACCCGCGCCAAAGCGGCCATTGAGGGCGGTTGGCTGAGTCATGAAATTGAACCGGTGGTGGTCAGCACCCGCAAGGGCGACATCACCGTGTCGGATGATGAACAACCCCACAAGGCGAATATCGACAAAATACCTACCTTGCGCCCCGCTTTCGCCAAAGACGGCACCATCACCGCCGCTAACGCCAGCTCTATTTCCGACGGCGCCAGCGCTCTGCTGCTCGCCAGCGAGGCCGCCGTCGCCAAGCACACACTAACACCCATGGCGCGCATTGTTGCCCACAGCCGCGCTAGCCGCGCACCCGAGGAATTCACGTTGGCGCCGGTGAATGCCATAGAGCAGTTGTTGGCAAAAACCGGATGGCAGGCCCAAGACGTAGATCTTTGGGAAATTAACGAAGCCTTCGCCATGGTGACCATGTTGGCTATGGATGCCTTTGGCATAGCGCACAGTAAAGTCAATGTCAACGGTGGCGCCTGTGCCCAGGGGCATCCCATTGGCTCTACCGGCTCGCGCATTATTGTGACCTTGGTCCATGCACTTAAACGACTCGGCCTACGTCGAGGTGTTGCAGCCCTTTGCATTGGTGGTGGTGAAGCCACGGCCATTGCCATTGAAATGCTCGATTAATTCCTCCGGAGATTGCCCATGAGCCTAGCCTCAATACCCGCTCTACTCGACGATATTCGCGCCGGGCGCATGGTGATCCTGATGGATGACGAAGATCGGGAAAACGAAGGGGATCTGATTATTGCTGCCGAGAAGGTGACCCCGGAAATCATCAACTTCATGGCAACCGAAGCCTGCGGGCTCATTTGCATGCCCATCACGCCTGAGCGTGCTCGGCAACTGCGCATTCCCCTGATGGTGCGTGACAATCGGTCTCAGCATGAGACCAACTTTACGGTCTCTATCGATGCCACCGAACAGGTGGGTCCGGGCATCAGTGCGGCCCAGCGATCCCATACCATCCAGAAGGCCGTAGCCACCCATGCGAGTCATAATGACCTTCGACAACCCGGCCACATCTTCCCATTAGTGGCCAAACCCGGCGGTGTTTTGCGACGAGCGGGGCACACCGAGGCGGGTGTCGATTTAGCCCGCTTAGCAGGCCTAGCCCCGGCAGCGGTCATTGTGGAAATCATGAACGATGACGGCACCATGGCCCGTCGACCGCAACTTGAGGCGTTTGCCGAGCGACACGGACTGAATATGGGCACCATTGCCGATCTCATTGAGTATCGCTCAATACACGAGCACTCCATCGAGTTCAGAGAAAGCCACAGCGTCAATACCGAGTGGGGACAATTCACCCTACATACATTCAGAGACCTCATTGATGATACGGTCCACTTTGCATTGCAGCGGGGCAGCCACGTGTCCGACACACCCATACCCGTCAGGGTCCAGCCCGTGAATGTATTGCGTGATGTGCTGGGTACCACTGTGGTCGATGGCACCGCTGGCTGGTCTTATCGATCGTCCATGCAACACATCGCCGAACAAGATAGCGGCATTGTGGTGATGGTAGGTCAGCCCGCCGATGCCGATGCTTTACTGGATGATGTGCATCAATTTTTGGCAACCGGCAGCCCGCCACCGGCACCACAGAATTACCGTTTAATCGGTACCGGCGCACAGATTTTGCGCCACTTGGGTGTCGAGAAAATGCAATTACTATCGGCACCGCTCAAGTTCAACGCCCTGTCGGGGTTCAATCTGGAAATTACCGAATTTATCAGCGAACCCCGCTAACCAGGGTTCGCACTGCGCTGAGCAATACCGGCTACCCATCTAGGCATGGAGAGTTACCACCTGCTGGTAATTGGCGCGATCGGTGATGGCAGCATTCGCGGGCGCAACGTCATCGGGATAGCCAAAGGACAAACCAAACAAGAGCTTTTGATCATCGGGTATCGACAGCTCGGGTTTCACCACATTTGCCATGAAACCCAGTGCGGTTTGGGGACAAGAGCCCAGTCCGTGGGCGGTAAGCCCGAGCATCACAGTTTGCGCAAACATCCCCAGATCGCAGGCCTCTCGCAAACCAAAGCCTTCGGGCAAGGTGAAAAAGCACACAGCGGGCGCGCCAAAAAAACGGAAGTTATCGAGGAACCATGCCTGCCGACGCGCTTTTTCCTCCCGGGGAATACCCACCGCTTCATACAATACCTGAGCAGCGGCATATTGGCGTTCCCTGTAAACACCTTCGTAGCGGCCTTCATAGGGGAAATCGGGCGCAACATCACCGGCCATAAAGCGCTCAGGCAGGCTAACGCGTAACGCCTCTAATTTGTCACCCGTCACTATGTGGGCAAACCACGGTTGTGTGTTGCAATTGCTCGGGGCTCGCAGGGCAGCTGAAAAAATCTGTTCAATCAGCGTTTCCGGTACCGGTGTGTCTTTAAAGGCGCGGATACTACGACGCCGGTTGGCGACTTCGATAAAGGCTGCGCTAACGTCATTCACAGTGAGGAGCTCCTTGGATCAATAGGCGGTTTAAAACGGTGTTATTCGAGTAACGATAACAGGGCGTGCAACAAGCGTTCGTCATCATAGTAGGGGGCACTGTTGTCGCTGACTAGCGCCAAATCGATCAGTGTGACACCCATTGCACGCAAGGCATCGCGCGAGACATCCGAGGCGTAATGGCCGCGTTTGCTGTCGATGATCACGCAGTTCAACACGTCGCTGATCGATCGCGTGTCATCACAGAGCTGCTTAAGAAGTATGCGCAAGCTGTCATCAAAGCCCATGCCCAGCTGCTCTGGATCAGACCCTAAATTGGGTATCAGTATCTTGGGTGCTGTGCTCGCCGTTATGGCACTTGCAACACCTGCGGGCAGCAAGGTGGCCATCAGACTCGAGTAGAACGACCCGGGGGCGTAACAGATGAGCTCTGAACCTGCGATGAGCTCGTGCGTGGCACGCTCAATACCCACCTGAACCGGCAGCCAACGCTCGAGAGATGATGTCAAAACAAGCTGGCTAACTGGCGATTGAATAGGGGGAACTTCCTTACCTGTCAGTTTGTGTTGGCCGATGACTCTGGCGCCATCTGCAAGTTCGGCCGCCAAATGAATATTGTCATTCACGATAGCGCGAACCGTGCCCTGCACACTGACCAATTCAGAGAACAGCCCAAGAGCGGCATCTAGGTCTTGGTCATGATTGAGATAGGCTCCCGCCAAAATTAAATTGCCAACCGATGCCCGGCGCAAATCAAAATCAGAGGGCAACTGGGCGTGAACCGACTGTAGCTGTGTACAAATTTGCTGGCGCAACGGTTTTGGAATGTCAACCATAAGGTCGTGCTGACCCGACACCATCTGCTCAAAGGTAATGCGAAGCTGATCTTGATCGACCTCCTGAGGCAACCGATAGCGGCATAAGCGACACACCGCAAGACTCCCCGGCATCGACTCATCGGCTAGCGCCATTGATCGGTGGCGCAAGTCACCCACAGCGGGCATATCAAACGCTTGGCGCAATACCGCTGAGCTGCCGCCACTATCGAAAGGCGTCACCAAGTGAATGCTGTTGTGGGTATGGGCTTTAAGTTGTCGACTTAGGCCATTGAGTGCTGTGCCTCCACTGAAGAACAGCATTTTCGGCCCCTGCTCAGGGTGCTTGGGGTAACGGGCAATACGCACAGCGTCGGAGACACGGGTACCACGGCTCCTATGCCCTTGATCAACGAGTGGCTTAGTCATGGCCACAAGTCTCAGCGGGAACTCAGCATTAAGCAAGCACCTGAGGGACTGCACTCAATTGACAGGGTGGCCCATGGCGCTGGCTTGTAGGGCCAATGTCTTTTGAAACCCTGTACACTGGCCCCCGACAGCCGGTTGATGTCTTTACCAGCAACGCCCTTAACCACTGCGAGCACACCATGCATCTGCCCGCCAATGCCAGCGAGAACCTGCAGTTTCTCACCGCAGAGGTGCGAACCCAGTGTCTTACTCTCCGCAGCGCCATCGATCGTGGTGAAACTAGCCGTATTCGACGTATTGTGGAGCGCTCGGGTTACGTCGCGAACTTGAAACAGCGCATCCAAAGCGGCTGCCTCACTGCACTGTCAGAGATCCAACACGATAAAGTTGCCAGCCTACGCCTCGCTACTGTGACGGAGCTTGCCCATCAACTTGAACGCATCACTGACAAATTCCGCGACCTCAGTCGCCACTATCTGGCCATCAACGCCACCAGTGACATGTCACTTAGAGGGTTTCGGCCCCCTCTAGGGCGATTGCATACAGCGCTTGATGGTCTCGCCGATGCAATGCCTCCGAATCGAGGTGATCGCGCTATGGCTTTGGCTGCCTGTGCGCAGCGCATCGACAAGCAAGCGCGCAAGCTACACGATGGGTTCGTCGATGAGCTAAGGGCTCACCCTAAACAAGCGGCCGATTTGAGCCGGTGTGTATTAATGGCCCATGCCCTGCATCAGGCAGGGGAAGCGGCGGCTCGCATCAGCGAACATTTGTTGTCATTACAATTGGGCCAACCCATGAGCTTTGATCGTTTCCAATCGCTGCAGGCGATGATCGATCGCTATCCTGAGCTTGCCGGTGCCGCCGTTTCAAACCTTGCTGAAACCCGTTCTGGCAGCGCCATCAGCGGTCTAACACCCGCCCATCAACACCAGCCTGCAGCGGTCTTTAAAGATGGTTTACGTCAAAAACTTAAAGAAGAGCGTAAAGGCGTTGAGAGCTGGCATGAGATATATCCAGGCTTAGCGCCTAAGATCTTGGCCTATCGCAAACGTGGCGAATCTGCCGCTTTGCTGATCGAGCATTTACCCGGCTTCACCTTTGAACAGCTGCTGCTGCGCGAGCCCGAATCGCTGTTGGATGAGGGCACAAAAGCCTTATTTAAAACCCTGCAGGATGTTTGGCGTGCCACACAATCGACTACGCCCGTATCAGCGCAGTTCATGACCCAAATTCTTCAGCGTCTGCCTGACATCCAAGCCGTGCATGGCGATCTTTTCACCAACACCATGCGAATCGGCAGCTATAGGCAAACCCCCTTCGAGCCATTGGTAAAACGCGCTGCCAAATTGGAACGCAAACTACCGCCCCAGTTCTCGGTTTATATTCACGGGGATTTTAATGTCGACAATGTTATCTACGACCCCGACTCGGGTCGTATTCATTTCATCGACTTGCATCGCTCCCGCTACATGGACTACCTACAGGATGTATCGGTGTTCATGGTGTCCTGTTGTCGACTACCCATCCGCGATCCCGGTATCAGTGAGCGTGCCCAATCGGTCATTATGACGATGGATCAGGCGGCACGACGTTTCGCTAGACGGCAACATGATGAACACTACGAACTTCGGTTGGCACTAGGGTTAGCGAGATCGTTGACAACATCAACGCGCTTTATGGCCGACCGCAGTCAGGCAAGGCGGTTTATTGAACGAGCGCGCTGGTTGTTAGAGCGCGTTTTAGAAACACCGTCACAGCGACTGCCCGACTTCAAATTGCCCTTAAAGGAATTGTTCCGTGACATCCACTCAGGCTAAACGGATAGGGGTCATTGGCGTACCCGGCAAATGGTCAACCGAGTGTCTCGCCGATGCCATAGAGGCACGTACTGGCTTCCGATTAGTCATTGATATCAGCCGGGTTGGGCTCGATTTAGCAAGCCGCGCCCTCTGGTACGATGACATTAATCTGTGCACCCTCGATGGTCTGGCCATCAAAAAAATCTCGAGCGTCTACAGCCCCGAGACCCTTGAGCGACTCGATTTACTTCGAGTAGCTGAGGCGTCCGGTGTGCGGTGCTTCAGTCCCGTGGGCAGCGTACATAGCCTCGTCGATCGACTGAGCTGTACCATCTCACTCAGTAACGCGGGTATAGCCATGCCAGCGACTACGATTACCGAACGTATCGATGTCGCGGCAAACGCTGTGCATCGCTATGGTGCCGCCGTATTAAAGCCACTGTTCTCAACGAAAGCTCGAGGTATGGTCGTGCTCGATAGCAGCCTCGCCGCAGCGGAGCTGAATCAGCAACTCTCCGAGTTTCACCGCCGTAATCCCATTATGTATATCCAGAGAAAGCACGAGTTATCGGGGGAAGATTACGGCGTTGTATTCGTGGGTAACGAATACCTCTGCTGCTACTCGAGGGTGGGTGGCAAAGACGCCTGGAATACGACTATTCACAGCGGTGGCAAGTACCGCGCTCACGAGCCGGCTGCATCAGTTGTGGCGCTGGCGCAACGGGCACGCGATGTGTTTAATCTCGACTACACCACTGTCGATGTAGCCATCACTGAACAGGGGCCCGTGGTATTTGAGGTATCGGCGTTTGGTGGCTTTAGGGGTGTTAAGGAGGGGGCGGGGCTCGACGCTGCGTCGTTATATGCCGATTACATGCTTGAAGAATTGGCCGCATCAACATGAACTATGATGAGCTGGCCTGCCTGTTGAGAACTCCGATCGTGGCCAACGACTGTCTCGATTTCCCCTTCAGCGATGGCTGTATCCGTGTCTGCAGTAACAGTGCCGCCCTACTCGATGCCCTCGATCGCTACTTCGATGACTTTTTAGGCGGCAGCACCCAACCCGAGGTTAAGGTCAAACCCACCGTCGTGCTCGAGCTTATTGAGGCCTCTACGGTTACACCGCCCCTACCCCTAATGGATTGGCCACGACCTGCCGACAAAGGCAAAAAAGAAGCCTACGCCGATCTCGACGATGCCCGATTACTGCAAAAAGTCCGCACAGGAGTTCTCTTTTTGCAGGGCGTAGAGCGAGGCCTGGCGGTGGGACCCCTGCTGAATAATTTTAATCAAGTCGTCAATTTTATTAACAATCAAACCATTAGTATCTGGAAACGACGGGACTGGGCGTTGTGCCACGCTGCGGCGATAGGGGGCCAACATGGCGTGGTGGCCTTCGCCGGATTTTCGGGTGGTGGCAAATCAACCCTTATGCTGCATCTTTTGGCAGCCGGCGACTATCGCTTTGTCAGTAATGATCGACTGTTACTTGCCCCTGACAACGACGAGGTAACCGCTCTAGGCGTAGCGAAAATGCCCAGAGTTAACCCGGGGACATTACTGAATAACCCGCAACTGGGCCACATTCTGCCCCCTGAACGCAGGCGCGCCTTGCGCGATCTGCCGGAGAGTACACTGTGGGCCTTAGAAGAAAAATATGACGTTCCGATAGGGCCAACCTTTGGTGCCGGTCGGACATTGGAACAGGGCCCGCTATGCGCAGTCGTCATCCTGAATTGGCATCGAGAGGACCCAAGCCCTACCTATTTATCGCCAGTGGACCTCGACACCAATATCCATTTGCTTCACGCACTCATGAAATCGGCAGGCCCCTTTTACGCCAGCACAGAGGCGACATTTTTGCCGGCTTCTGAGAGGCTCTCACCTCAACCCTATCTGGACGTACTGCAAAACGTACCCGTCTACACACTATCGGGCACAACTGATTTCACGAAAGGGGTGGCCCTGTGCCAGCCATTGCTAGACGACTGAGCCATGACATCCCTACCAACCCTTGCGCTTGTGCGCCATGCCGACTACCAACAACAAGCCAATACACCCAGTGCCTGGCAACCGTGGCCGCTCTCTGACCTAGGCTGGCAACAAGTGCAGGCGGGTGCGCGTATGCTGACATCGCTATCCCAGGCGTTGGCATTACCCATAGCCCCGGTGATGCACTGTTCAACGTTATTACGTGCCTGGCAAACAGCACAGGGGTTGGCGCAAGCACTCGGGCTACCACACGCGCCTCTCGCCTCAGACGCTCTGACGGAACGCTGCGTCGGCGCTGCGGCCAATTTAAGCCTGGACGACATTGTCCGAGCCATTGCCCTCGATCCACGCCACCCGAACCTACCGAAAAACTGGAAGAGTGACCCAGACTTTCGGCTGCCGGTTCCCGGTGCGGAGTCATTGGCCGACGCGGGAGAGAGGGTTGCGGCCTATTTACACACTATCGTGGAAGCCCAGCGAGGTTTTCACGGCATCATTGTGATTGTCGGCCACGGTGCCGCCCTCCGCCATAGTGCCGTGAGCCTCGGTGTATTCGAGCGATCGACAGCGATGAGACTCAGCATGCATCATGCCCAGCCCGTACTCCTTCAGTGGCAGCAAGATCGATGGCAGCACGTAGCAGGCGAGTGGAAGCAGCGAGTGGAGCAACACCGTGACGTGGACTGATGTAACCAGCGCCACTCCCGAGGTCCGTGAGCCAAAGTTGCGAGCCCGAGCACCCTCCGGCTGCGCACCTTGGCTCGAGGACATCACGGCCAACGTCGACCCCAACACCGATCCCACGGCACTGAAGAGGCACCTACAACACCTCAGCCAAAGTGGTAAATTGGCCTGTCCAGAAGCACCCGTGCACTTCATCAGTGACATTCATGCCGACCCTCGGGCACT
>CBFHMA010000024.1:0-17571 GCA_965656775.1 Luminiphilus sp. | reverse complement strand
GTGGCCTCTGAAAGTGTGGCGCTCGACGTATTGGGCTTTAAAGTCATCAGCGATGTAGCGCCTGGGGAAGCCATTTACATCAGCGCCACAGGTCAACTGATGCGCCGTCAGTGCGCAGAGCGGCCACGACTCATGCCGTGTATTTTTGAGCATGTGTATTTTGCGCGCCCCGATTCATTAATTGACGGCGTATCGGTCTACAAAACCCGCATGCGCCAAGGCGAGCGTTTGGCGCGAAAAATACTGCAGGAGCGGCCCGACCACGATATCGATGTAGTCATTCCCATCCCCGATACCAGTCGGGTGGCTGGCCAGTCTCTGGCCCATGAACTGGGTGTGAAGTTCCGCGAGGGCTTCATGAAGAATCGCTACATTGGGCGTACTTTCATCATGCCCGGGCAGAACCAGCGCAAGAAGTCGGTGCGGCAAAAGTTAAACCCGGTACCCCTCGAATTCGAAGGCAAAAATGTGATGCTGGTCGATGACTCCATCGTGCGCGGCACCACCTGTGGTCAGATCATTCAAATGGCCCGAGACTCTGGTGCACGCAAGGTTTATTTCGCCTCAGCAGCGCCACCGGTGCGGTTCCCTAATGTTTACGGTATCGATATGCCGGCCGCCCATGAACTCATCGCCCACAACCGCAGCGTCGATGAAGTCTGCGCCCTTATTGGTGCCGACTGGTTGGTCTATCAGAACCTAGAAGATTTGTACGAGTGCTCTCGAGAAGGTAACGAGAGCATTGAAGAGTTTGAATCATCGGTCTTCGATGGCCAGTACAAAACCGGCACCATCGACGCCGACTACCTGCACAGTATTGAAGCCGCACGCTCCGAGGGCTCGGCGCTACGCAGTGCTTCCTCGCAAGATGGCGCGGTGGTCGGCCTGCACAATGACAACTAAGGGTAGGCCATGACCTCTGACGCCGGTGATTGGTTAGATCATGCCCATCCCGATACCCTCGCGATTCGCGCGGGCATCCGACGGGGTCCCGAAGGGGAGCACTCGGAACCGATCTTTACGACATCCAGTTATATTTTTGAGTCTGCCGCCGATGCCGCTGCGCGCTTTGACGGTAGCCGATCGGCGAACGTGTATTCGCGTTATACCAACCCTACTGTCAGAGCCTTTGAAGAGCGCCTGGCGGCACTCGAGGGCGCTGACGCCGCGGTAGGCACCGCCTCCGGTATGGCAGCCATTTTGTCGGTCTGTATGACCTTTCTACAAAGCGGTGACCACGTCATTTGCTCCCGGGATGTGTTTGGGAGCACCGTTGGGCTATTCCAAAATTACCTGGCAAAATTTGGGATTGGCATTAGTTTTGTGGGCCTTCGTGACCTCGAGGCCTGGTCGGCGGCGGTCACACCCAACACCCGGTTGTTGTACTGCGAAACGCCCTCTAACCCGTTGAGCGAAATCGCCGATATTGCAGCCCTCGGTGACATAGCCAGGTCTGCCAACGCCCGTTTAGTGGTCGATAACTGTTTTTGCACCCCAGCACTGCAGCAGCCTTTGGCCTTGGGTGCCCATGTGGTGATTCACTCTGCAACCAAGTACCTCGACGGACAGGGGCGGGTTTTGGGTGGGGCAGTGGTTGGTAGCGGTCAGGATATGGCGCAGGTCAACAGCTTTATTCGGACCTGTGGGCCTTCCTTGAGTCCATTTAATGCCTGGGTTGCTATGAAAGGACTGGAAACCTTGTCGCTGCGCATGCGAGCCCACTGCAATAATGCCCTGGCTCTGGCCCAGTGGTTGCAGCAACAAAAAGCCGTGAGTCGGGTGCATTATGCGGGCTTACCCGAGCATCCGGGGTACGCGCTAGCCACCCGTCAGCAACAAGGCTACGGCGGGGTGTTATCCTTCGAACTGGCAGGTGGAAAAGAGGCCGCTTGGCGGTTTATCGACGCCACGCAACTGATGTCGCTGACCGCGAATCTGGGTGATGCTAAAACCACCATTGTCCATCCTGCGACGACCACCCACGGTAGATTAAGCGATGCACAGCGGGCAGAGGCAGGTATTGCCGATGGCCTCATTCGCATTGCGGTGGGTCTTGAGCACCTTCATGACTTGATGGCTGATTGTCAGCGGGGTTTCGACGCACGCCCGTAGCAGGGGGTTATCACCGCACCGAGAGAGCTTCACCCTATGCAAAATCCCATTGATGCCAGCGTCGATCACATCGGTACAGTGCTGTTGGGCAAAGGCCCCATTATTCGAAAAGCGCTGTGTTGTTTGCTGGCAGGAGGGCATTTACTGCTCGAAGACATGCCCGGGGTCGGCAAGACCACTTTGGCCCATGCACTGGCGCGGGTATTTGGGCTCAGTTATGGCCGGGTTCAATTCACCGCCGATTTACTGCCCGCCGATATTTTGGGTATGTCGGTGTTCGATCGGAGTCAGGGTCAATTCCAATTTCTCCCGGGCCCCATTTTCCATCAGGTGTTGCTGGCCGATGAAATTAATCGAGCCACACCTCGCACCCAAAGCGCACTGTTAGAAGCCATGGCAGAAGGCCAAGTGAGTATCGATGGCGAGACCCGGCCTCTGGCACAGCCCTTCTTTGTCATCGCTACCCAAAACCCAGCCACGCAAGCGGGCACCTACGCCTTGCCTGAATCTCAACTCGATCGTTTTCTTATGCGGCTGTCCCTGGGCTACCCTCATCCCAGTGCCGAGCGCCAATTATTGTTGGCAGGCGGGGTGCAAGCCGCGACAGAGCTTGCCATGACCCTCAATACCGATCAGTTGCATGCGATACGTCGGGAAGCGGCATCGGTCACGGTATCCGACAGCTTGCTCAATTACGTTCAGCGGCTTATTGCCTTTACCCGCGAGCGTCCTGAATTTGCTCTGGGATTGTCTCCCCGGGGAGCGCTGGCTCTTATGGCCGCTGCCCGTACCTGGGCTGTGATGGAGAATCGCAGCTATGTTATCCCTGAAGATGTGCAACAGGTATTGGCGCCGGTTGTCGCCCATCGAGTGATGCCCAGCGCCGATTATGCGGGGGATGGCATGGCTTTGGTAGGGCTGCTTGAGCGCAGCGTCGACGTCGTCGCAACATAGGCCCATGGCATTTAAAACGCCCTCTACAGTACCTTTGATGGCGCTGTTGACAGGACCTTTGCAGGGACGCTACCAGCGTTGGCTGCAGCGGCGTTTGCCCCCGGCGCGAGAGATTACCCTAGAGCAGCGGCGACTGTTCATTTTCCCAACCCGAGCCGGTTTCTTCTTCATGGTGACGCTGCTACTTATGCTGTTGGCGGCCATCAATTACCAAAATAATATGGCCTATGGGCTGACCTTTTGGTTGGCAATGCTGTTTGTGGTAGCGGTGCATTTCACCCACGGTAATCTATTGCGCTTAACCGTGGTGGCGGTGAGTGCAAGCTCGGTTTTTCCCGGTCAGCGGGCAGAGTTTCAACTTCGGTTGCGCGCCACCGCACGCCGTGGCCATTATGGTGTACGTGTGCAGTGGCCCGATAGCGAAGCATTTGTCGATGTGCCCGCCGGTGGCGATGTCACCCTGAGTCTGTTTTTACCGGTCACGTCTCGGGGTTGGTTCCGCCCAACCCGTCTCACCATTGCATCGGGGTTTCCATTGGGTCTGCTCCGCTGCTGGAGTTATGCCCAGCTCGACATGCGCGCATTGGTCTGGCCCCAGCCCATAGCACCGTCAGCATCCTGGATGAGCGATGCGTCGAGTGCCGGTGCGGGTGACGTCAATCAACTCGGCAATGACGACTTTTTGGGTTTTCGGGAGTATCGCGCGGGTGACAGCTTACGCAGTGTTGACTGGCGAGGCTGGGCTCGAGAGCAGTCTCTGCAAACCCGGGTGCTGGCTAGCCCACAATCGAGGGATCACTGGCTTGATTGGGCCCAATTTCCCCAAGGCGATACTGAACAGCGTCTGTCGTGGCTCTGCTGGTTAGCGCTGCACTACGAGGCCCAGGGTCAGGCTTATGGATTGCGATTACCCACCTGCACCTTGGAGCAGGGTGTGGGGGTTCGGCATCTCGAAGCGGTATTGGGCGCACTAGCACTCTACGGGGTCGAAGATAGCCGGAGAGTCGCTCGGTGATGCCACAACAAGCCATGCCGGCACTGGCTATGACCTGGATGATGATCAGCTTAGTGTTGATGGTGTTGCCCCACATACTGCGCATGCCGAACTGGATTTTGTTGGTGTATGCACTGGCAGCGCTGTGGCGGCTACAAATGCTGCGTGCACGATTAACCATGCCGCCCCGGGCTATACGGTTGTTATTTGGGATCGGTGGCGCGCTGCTGGTGTGGCTCAGTTTCGGCACCCTAGTAGGCCTTGAACCTATGGTCTCACTGCTGTTGGTTGCCACCGCATTGAAGTTTCTCGAGGCGGTGCGCGTGCGCGACGGCTATGTACTGGTGTTCCTGGGTTTCTTTCTGGGGATTACCCAATTTTTATTTGATCAAAGTCTGCCCCTGGTGTTGTGGATGATGGCCATGTCAGTACTCTTGGTCACCACGCTCATCTTGCTGAATCAAACCCCCGGCACCCGACTTAGTCATAGGCAGCCATTACTGGCGCTGCGCATGTTGGCATTGGCGGTGCCGATGATGGTGGCGTTGTTTGTACTGTTTCCCCGGATCGACCCCCTTTGGAGTTTGCCCTCACGGCTAGGTCAGGGCAGTACGGGCATGAGTGATGTGTTATCGCCGGGTTCGGTGAGTCGCCTGGCGCGCTCTGCCGATGTCGCCTTCAGAGCCCAGTTTAACGCGCCGGCACCAAGCCCTTCGGCCCTGTACTGGCGGGGCATGGTGCTCAATCGTTTCGAGGATGGTGCCTGGCGGCGCACCGAGATCAGCCAGTTGCCCCCGAATGAGCAAACACCCAGGGGTCCCGATAATGTATCAGCCGCCATTCGATATCGGGTCATTATGGAACCCTCACAACAGCGGTGGCTGTATGCATTACCCTATGCCCAAAGTGACAGCCCAGGGGTTGTAGCAAGCCCCGATAACCACTTGTTGCAGCGCGAGCCTCTCACCACGCAGTTTGCCTACGATGTAAAGACGTGGTTGGGTGCGCGCAGCGATCAGCCGCTCACGGCCTGGCGTCGTAACTATGAACAACAGCTACCTCGGGGATTAAACCCGCGTACGCGAGGTTGGGTAGCGGCGAATAACACCGGCGATCCCTTGCAGTTTATCGAGCAGGTGTTGCGGTATTTTCGCACCCAGCCGTTTTATTACACCCTTGAGCCCCCAGGCATTGCCGATGACGACTTTGTCGATCGGTTTGTATTTGATAGCCGGCGCGGGTTCTGTGAGCACTACGCCTACGCCTTTGTGGTCATGATGCGCATGGCGGGGATACCGGCACGGGTGGTAGGCGGCTACTTAGGTGGTGAATACAACCCCGTCAACAACACCGTGATTGTGCGCCAATTTGATGCCCATGCCTGGGCGGAGGTTTGGCTGGCCGGGGAGGGCTGGCGCCGAGTGGATCCTACCGCGGCTGTGGCCCCCGAGCGGGTGAGCTTGGGTCTTGAGGCGGCCCTTGCCGATGACCCTGGCTATTTGGCGTCGTCTCCCTTATCGGCCTATCGCTTCAAAGGTATTAGCGCGGTGAACTGGTTACGCCTGCGTTACGACGCCGTGGCGTGGCGCTGGCAAACCTTTGTGGTGGGTTTTAACAGCGATCGTCAAATTCGGGTGCTTGAAAATTGGTTTGGCGAGCTGCGTCCGGGTTGGTTTGTGCTGGTGCTTTTTGGCAGCGCACTGTTGGTGTTGTTGCCACTTACTTGGTGGATGCATCGGGTGCGTCGTGGGCCACTGCCCCTGGCCACTGAGCGTCGCTTTGCTCGGGTGGCAGAACAGCTGGCCCAGAAAGGCTTGGCCCGTCGCCCCCTAGAGCCACCGCGGCGTTTCTTACGGCGGGTGCACCATTACCTGCCAGCGGATGACCCATTGGCGCTTGAGCTCGAGCAGGCAGTGTCTGAGCTGTATCAAACACCGGCTCAAACAAGCTAACAGCCTTGCTAGTCACTAGCGATGCAATAAATCTACGCTGTGGTTACTATGCCGTGGTGTTCTCGTTTTGGAGTGTCCTGTGAATTCTTTGCGTGGTTTTGGACTGCTTGTTGGAGCGTTACTAAGCTGGTCGGTGACCGCAGCCGAAGGTGTTGATCTCAAAACCATTATGCAACACCCCGACTGGATCGGTGCACCGGTGGAGTCGGCCTGGTGGCAGGGCAATGCCGAAGGGTATTGGTATCAAGTAAAGCGTAAGGGCGGCGACGTGCGCGACCTGTACGCGATGGCTACTGATAGTAGTTCCACCCCTGTGGCGGCTAAGGACTACCCCGCTGTCGATGGACCTTGGCAACGGCTCAATACATCGGCTACCCAGTTACTGTCGATTCGCGATGGGCAGTTATTGTTGCGCCAACTTTCGATGGGTAGTGAGCAAAGTAAAGCGGGTGACTATGCGCCGGTCCCCACTGAACCCTTGCAGCGCCTGTTCAGTGGCTCGGCCCCAGTGGTTGATGCGCACTTCGCCGCCAATGACACCGGTGTGTTCTTTCTGAGTGGGAATCAGTGGTGGTACAAGGGTTTGGGTGTGGGAGCCGCCTATCCAGTGACCGACTTGCGATTCGAACCGAACCCCCATAAAGCGCCCGAGCCCGGGCTGGCACAAGACCAGCGCCGTTTGTTCAGTACCTTGGCACGTGACGCCGAGAACCGACAAGAGCAACAACTCGAGCGGGAGCAGCGGGCAATGGCAGCGCCAGAGACGGGTCCGGCTCCCTGGTATTTAGGCGATGAACACAAGGCCGTAGCACAGCATTTATCGGCCGATGGTCGATGGCTGTTACTAGTGCTGGCGCCCGCCAGTGAACGTGGCGGCGAGCCCGATAAAATGCCGCGCTTCGTCACCGATTCGGGTTATGTGGAAATAGAAGATGTACGTCGTCTCGTTGGTCGGGACGCGCCTCAACCCCAGTCGCTCATGTTGCTCGACCTGCAGACGCGGCAGCAGTTACCGATTGAGCTCGATTTGCCCGGTCGGGATGTCGATCCTCTGGCGGTGCTGAAGCAGGCCCAATCGCTACCGCTGCATGATGCTGATGATCCACGCCCGGTGGTCATAACCGATATTCAGTGGCACCCCGAGCAGGCGCAGGCATTAATTCAGGTGATGGCCATTGATCATAAAGATCGCTGGATCGTGAGCTTAAACCCCGCTAAACAGACCACCCAAACGTTGCACCGACTCACGGATCTTGCATGGATTAACTGGGACTTCAATGATATGGGTTGGGTGCCCCAAAGCACCGATGCGTGGTTTCTTTCCGAGCAGTCCGGATATGCCCAACTTTACACTGCTACGATTAACGGCAAAGTTACCCAGTTAACCCACGGCGATTTTGAACTGCGCTCACCGGTATGGCAGCGCGATGGTAAGCAGGTATTCGCACTTAGCAATCAAGCCCACCCCACCGAATGGGATCTCTATCGAATTGCGGTGAAGGGGGGACGTCTAGAGCGGGTCACCGAGCTGTTGGGCGTTGAGTCGTTTGTGCTCGATCACAGCCAGCAGCGCGCGCTAGTACGCTACTCTGAGCCCTACATTCCCACCCAGGCGGCAGTTGTCGACCTGGCTACAAGCCAGCAATACGCGGAAACCGATACGGTCACGGCGGCTTATCGGGCTCTACGCTGGCAGGCGCCCCAGTTCGTGGCGGTGCCGTCCTCGGTAGTCGACCGGCCCATTTGGTCGAAGTTTTACCCTGCCGACCCTCGCTTTAGTGGACCACGCCCAGCGGTTTTGTTTGTTCACGGTGCGGGGTACACCCAGAACACTCACCATAAGTTTCCCTATTATTTCCGCGAGCAAATGTTCCACAACCTGCTCACCCAGCGAGGCTACCATGTGCTCGATATGGACTACCGCGCAAGCGAAGGTTACGGACGAGACTGGCGTACCGCCATCTATCGACAAATGGGGACACCCGAGCTTGAAGACTATATCGATGGTGTGAATTGGTTGGTGAGTGAGCACAACGCCGATCCCGCACGAATAGGTATTTACGGGGGGTCTTACGGCGGCTTCATGACATTTATGGCGTTGTTTAAAGCCCCCGAGGTGTTTAAAGCCGGTGCCGCATTGCGCCCGGTCACCGATTGGCGCCACTATAACCACGGTTACACAGCGTCGATTTTGAATACTCCAGAAGTGGATCCTGAGGCCCATCGCCGCAGTTCGCCCATTGAATTCGCTGAGGGTTTACAGGGGCATCTGCTCATTAGTCACGGCATGCTTGATGACAATGTGTTCTACAAAGATTCGGTGCGCTTAGCTCAGCGCTTAATTGAGTTAGAAAAGGCAGATTGGGAGTTAGCCTCGTACCCACTTGAGCCCCACGGGTACGTGCATCCTGAAAGTTGGCTTGACCAGTACCGGCGCATTCTTATGCTATTTGAAACCACTATCGGCGAGGGCGCCACCCATCATTGATGGGCCGCTCTTGTGGTGGCGCCAACCAGGGTTCATCCAGCGAGATTTCAGCCGTTAAGTACCGACGAGTCGATCATCATCACGCGCTTGTCTTTGAAGCGAATCTCATAGGTGCTCTGCTGCGGATGCACGACAACATGATCGACGTGGCGTCGTTCCTTCGGTGACAAACTGCGCTCTAGCAAAACCCGGGTTTCATGATCCATAGCTTGCATTAAATCGGTTTTGTCGGCGCTTGGGAAAATTTTACTGCGAACCCAACACATGTACCCTCCTTACTGCTCCACGAGGCGTTTCCGTAATGTGAGTTCAGTTTAGGCAGTGACAGTGCTCTGCCTAGCGGGTAGTGATGGATTTGTCGATTCGGTCGCATAGTGTGCTCAGCAATTGGGATCTAAATCCCGTTTTTGATGGCGTCGCTGTGTCCCAGGCAGGCACTGCACCCCAAAACCTTGTTTCAAGTGTTCCTAGCACCGATGAGGACACAGGCGCGTAATAACTGTAGATTGAAAACGCTTTTTCGTATTTCCGCGTATCCAGTAAAGTAGCGGATTACCGTTCCCAGGGCAGCAGATAGCTGTCCGTCATTCTCTGAGGGAGACCTATGCACAGACGTGATTTTGTGAAATTGACGGGGGTAGGCGCTGCTGGCTTGGTGCTGCCCATCACAGGTAGCCGAGTGTCCGCCGAGGCCCTAGTGGCCACTGGCATGGATTTCGCCCAAAAGAAACAGTTGGCGAATGTTGCCCTCAATGCGGCGACTGAAGCGGGCGCCTCCTATGCCGACGCTCGCATTGGTCGCTACTTGAATCAATTTGTCACCGCTCAAGAATTGCGCGTCGACGGTATTGTGAATACCGAGTCAGTAGGTATTGGCATTCGGGTTATTGCTAACGGTACCTGGGGCTTTGCCGCTACCTCCAGTCTGACCCCTGAAGCCATCGCGCGCACTGCACAGCAAGCAGTGGCGGTCGCCAAAGCGAATGCTAAGTTTCAAACCGACCCCGTTAAGTTGGCGCCGGTAAAAGGGGCTGGTGACGTTCAGTGGCGCACACCTATCAAGCAAAATGCCTTTGAGGTGCCCATCAAAGACAAAGTCGACCTATTAATGGACGCCAACGCGGCAGCCCTCGATAACGGTGCTAACTTCATTACCTCGGTGTTGTTCCAGGTAAATGAGCAAAAGTTTTTTGCATCCACCGATGGCTCCTATATTGACCAAGATGTACACCGTCTATGGACGCCCTTTTTCGCTACCGCGGTGGGTGCTTCTGGTTTCAAACAGCGCAGCGGTTTATGCAACCCCGTGGGTATGGGTTACGAATATTTAGACGGTGACCCGAAAGAGCAGATTCATGTGCAGGGCGCGAATGTCGGGTACCGTTTCTCCTACGACATGGTGCAAGACGCCCGGGATGCCGGGAAGCAGCTGCAGGCCAAATTGAAAGCGCGCTCTGTGGAGCCGGGCAAATACGACCTAGTGCTTGACCCTCACCATTTAATGTTGACCATCCACGAGTCGGTTGGCCACCCACTCGAACTCGATCGCGTATTGGGTTATGAGGCTAACTTCGCCGGCACCAGTTTCGCCACACTCGATAAGTGGCGCAGTGGCAAGTTCCAGTATGGTTCCGATATCGTCAATTTGGTGGCCGATAAGACCCAGATGCACTCCTTGGGCTACGTCGAGTACGACGATGAAGGTGTAAAAACAAAAGAGTGGGATTTGGTCAAAGATGGCATCTTGGTGAACTACCAGGCCATCCGTGATCAGGTTCATATGATCGACCAAGATGAATCCCATGGCTGCTGCTACGCCCAGAGTTGGTCGGACGTTCAGTTCCAACGCATGCCTAATGTGTCGTTGCGCCCGAACAAGGAAGATCTCAGCGCCGATGACATCATCAAAGATGTCGAAGACGGCATTTACATTGTGGGTCGGGGCTCATTCTCAATCGATCAGCAACGCTACAACTTCCAGTTTGGCGGTCAGCTGTTCTATGAAATTAAAAACGGCAAGATCACCGAGCAGATTGAGGATGTGGCCTATCAGTCGAACACTCAGGAATTCTGGAACGCGTGTACCGCCATGGCGGGTATATCTGACTATCGGTTGGGCGGCTCGTTCTTCGACGGCAAGGGCCAACCCTCACAAGCCAGTGCAGTGTCCCACGGTTGTCCGACCACCCGGTTTAACGGCGTCAATGTGATTAACACCGCCCGTAAATCCGTTTAACCGGGTCACAACCCGCCAAATTTTTTGAGGATTGATCATGACCATCTTTACTGAACAGGAAGCCCGAGCGCTACTGAAAAAGGTCTTGGCTTACTCCAAGGCTGACGAATGTGAATGCGGATTAGAGGGCTCGATTGAAGGCAATATTCGCTACGCCCGAAATACGGTATCGACCGCCGGTGAAGTCAGCGATGTAACCTTGGCAGTACAGTCGTCCTTTGGTAAGCGAACGGGTACCGCAACCATTAATGAGTTTGACGACGCGTCTCTTGAAAAGGTCGTACGCCGCTCGGAAGAGTTGGCGCGCTTAGCGCCGGAAAATCCCGAATACATGCCACTGATGGGGCCTGCCAGCTACGACACCGTGAACGCCTGGGTCGATAGCACCGCTGCAGTTACCCCAGCCGATCGCGCGGCCATGGCCGAGGCCAGTATTGCGCCATCGCGGGAAGCCAAAACCATCGCAGCGGGCTTTTTGCGCGACAGCAAAGGATTCATTGCGATGGCGAATAATAAGGGCATGTTTGCCTATAACCGCGCCACCAATACTGATTTTACGATTACGGTGCGCACTGAAGATGGCCGTGGTTCGGGTTGGGCGTCGAGGGATTACAACGACAGCCGTAAAATGAACACGGGTGCGGCCACCGCCATAGCGTTGAATAAAGCCAGAGCCTCGGTCGATGCCCGTGAAATGGAGCCGGGTCGTTACACGGTTATTCTCGAGCCCGCTGCCTCTGCCACACTAATCCAGAACATGGCTCGCGCCATGGACCAGCGATCGGCGGATGAGGGTCGCAGCTTTTTAAGTGCAAAACCCAAGCCCGACGAGACCCCCGCAGAGAATGCACCCACCAATCGCATTGGTGAAAAGCTATTCGATGAGCGCGTCACCCTGTGGAGTGACCCGCTGCACCCCGAAGTGCCAACACCTGCGTTCTCCGCTGACGGCGTACCCGTGTCAAAGACCGTATGGATTGACAAGGGCGTAGTGAAAACACTACCCAATAGCCGTTACTGGGCCCAGAAGACAGGGGTGCCCTATGTGCCCACCGCTTATTCCGGGGGTGGTCTTTTTGGCGGCGGCGTGCAAGTGATTATGGCCGGCGGCGATGCCAGCTTAGAAGACATGATTGCTGGTACCCGTCGAGGCGTACTGGTCACCCGCACTTGGTATATTCGATCACTCGATCCTCAGACGCTGCTGTACACGGGTTTAACCCGCGATGGCACGTTCTACATTGAAGATGGTGAGATCAAATACCCCATTAAGAATTTCCGGTTTAACGAATCGCCCATTGTCATGTTGAATAACATCGAACAATTGGGTGTGCCACAGCGTATCGACGGGTCCCTAATACCCCCCATGAAGCTGCGCGATTTCACCTTCTCGAGCCTGTCAGACGCAGTGTGAGATAAGGTTTTTTCGGGATCCATGTTGTGTAACGGCCATTGTCGATTGAGCCAGTACGCCCTATGCCGGTAATCCCGCGACGAGAGGTTCTGCGGTTACTGGTAGGGGGGGTGGCTCTCTCGGCTATGCCTCGGCAGGTTGGCGGGCGCACCCTTGATTCACAGCACAAGGGTGATTTCGACTTTCACTTCACTCGCCTTCAGTACGAATCGGGTGACTGGAACGTCGACGAGCGGGCGCCTTCGAACGTGTTGAACGCACTGATCGAGTACACCACCTTGCGGGTTGATCCGACTGAGCGCGTGGTGGCCCTGGCCGACCCCGCCATGCTCAACGCGCCCTTTTGCTATTTAGCGGGGCGCAGATTACTGCGCTTCAATCATGCCGAGCGGGATCATTTCAAACGCTACGTGCAGCAGGGTGGCTTTGTGCTGGTGGATGACTGCAATCACGACATCGACGGCTTATTCGCCACGAGTTTTGAGGCGCAAATGGCTGAACTTTTTGGTGCCGATGCCCTTCAAGTTATAGCCGATGACCACCCTATCTACCGCAGTTTTTTTGAGTTCGATGGGCCTCCAAGAACAAGCCAAGAACTCAATGGTTGGGGTGATGGTCTGGTCCATGAGTACCTCAAAGCCATTGTTGTCGACGGTCGGATTGGCGTGCTTTACAGCAACAAAGACTACGGTTGCGAGTGGGATTACGATTTCCGCAATAAGCGTTTTATGGTGACCGATAACACCCGATTTGCCGTCAATATCGTGGTTTACGCCATGACCCGTTAAAGAGGTAGCTATGCCCCATCAAGCCCTGTCTGAAACCGATATCGCCCAATTGCTCGATAAGCTCGATGGGGTGCAAGACGCCATCGCCACAGCCATTGTGGGACAGACCCAAGTGGTGCGAGAGTTGTTGGTGAGTTTGCTGGCGGGTGGGCATTGCATTCTCGAAGGGGTGCCGGGGCTAGCAAAAACACTCATGGTCAGCACCTTGGCAAAGACCTTGCGGGTTGAGTTTAAGCGCGTGCAATTTACCCCCGATTTGATGCCCAGTGATCTGATCGGTACCGACATTCTCGAGGAGGATCACGGTACAGGTAAGCGGGTTTTCACCTTTCAAAAGGGACCTATTTTTACCCAATTGCTGCTTGCCGATGAAATCAACCGCACACCACCAAAAACCCAGGCGGCGTTACTTGAGGCTATGCAAGAGCGCGCTGTCAGTTATGGCGGGCAGCGCTATGAGCTGGCGGCACCTTTCTTTGTGTTGGCTACCCAGAATCCCGTTGAGCAAGCGGGTACCTATGCACTACCCGAAGCACAGCTCGATCGCTTTCTGCTCTTTGTGCGGGTGGACTATCCGTCGGTCGAAGAGGAGCGTGCCATTCTCAGTCTGACAACAGGTGTCGCTGGCGCGTCGGTGGCCTCGGTACTCGATGCCGACGATGTCATCGCATTGCAGCAACTTGTCCGTGAAGTCGATATCAGTGAGCCATTGCTGCACTATGCGACCGATTTGGTCCGAGCAACCCGTCCCGACAACCAAGGCCACGAGCAGGTCGAAAAGTATGTGCGCTGGGGGGCAGGCCCACGTGCCGGTCAAGCGGTTATTTTGTGTGCAAAAGCATTGGCGCTGTTGAATAGGCGGTTTGCTGTCACTTTAGACGATATTCAGGCCATTGCGGCTCCGGCGCTACGCCACCGTATTTTATTAAATTTCGAGGCCGAAGCCGACGGTGTGACGAGCGACGACATTGTAGGGGCGATACTGAGTAGCTTGTCGGTAGCAGCACCCGTGCTGCGTTAACGACGATCGTCGGCCATGGTGCATTTTGTCAATCCACGAGCTATCGCTAGTGTCCGCGACTTGGCGCTTGTGGCGCGTACGGTCGCCACCGGGTACCTACAGGGTGTTCAGCAGAGTATTCACCGAGGGGTAGGCATCGAGTTTAGTCAGTACCGTAGCTACGAGCCGGGGGACCCAGTGGGGCGTATTGATTGGCGCTTGTATGCCCGCAGTGATCGATACTTTGTGCGCGAAGCCGAGCGCGACAGTCAGACGACAGTGTGGCTTGTGCTCGATGCCAGCCAATCGATGGCCCTGCGCAGTGAGCAGGGCACATTAAGCAAATTCGATTTTGGTCGTTATGTGCTAGCGACCCTTGCTTACGTAGCCCAAGTACAGGGTGATAGCGTGGGATTGTGGATCATCAATGACACCACACCGTGCGTGATTCCGCCTGCATCCGGCATGAAGCAATGGCACCGTATATTGCATGCACTTGAACGGGTCACCACCTCGGGTTTGTTTCCAACCCATGAGCGCTTGAGTGCCCAGCTGACTCGTGTGCAGAGGGCCGGGCTCACCGTGGTGGTCACCGATCTTTATGAGCAAACCGAGGAGCAGCGGCAATTATTGCGACGCTGTGCCACTCGCCACAATGAAGTCACCGTTATCCGGCTTGCGTCTAGCGATGAAGTGCAGTTTCCCTACAAGGGCGCGGTCCGTTTCCAAGATTTAGAGACCGGTGAACAGGTATTAGTGAGTGGTCGCACCGCCCGTGCGCGCTACTTAGCTCAGCGTGATGCTTGGCTGCAGAGTACCCGGCAGCAATTGCGCGAACGTGGTATCGAGGTGGCGGACATCAGTATAGATGAACCGTTAGAGCGCGCGGTTGCCTCGGTATTGCGCGCCAGGCAACGGCACACGAGCCGACCATGAGCTGGAGCTTGATGAATCCGTGGGCACTCTTTGCCTTGGGTGCGCTGGCCTTACCTCTGGCGATACATTTGTTGAATCGTCATCGGGGTCAGCGGGTTTGGGTGGGCAACATTGCTCTCTATCGTCAACCACGGCGTCGGCGACTGCTGGCGTTACGTGTCTACCAGCCGGGTTTGCTGGTCCTACGTTTAATGGTGCTTACTTTGCTAGCACTGTTACTGGCCGGTTTAAGTATGACCTACACAGGCACCTTGTCGGGCGCCGTGGCCTATGTAACCCCCGCATGGTGGCGGTTGGCCGAGGACGATGTCAAAGCTGCGTTACTCGCTAGCCACGATCACGTATTTTCTTTGGTGCCCGACTTTCCCGAGCTCACCGCACCCACTGCGGTCATGCCCGAGCAGACCAGCGATGTCTGCAGTTTACTGATCGAGCGCATGTCGCTGCAGCGACATACCAACACCGTAGCGGTCTATGGGGTAAATAGGGTGGGGCAGTTGCCTTCAACCTTGTGTGGGTTGGGTGCAGACGTGGCTTGGCACTGGCAGTCACCTGTCATCGATACGGACTGGCAGCCCGCTATTGATGTGACGGTGTTTTACAGCCCGCAGCGTGCCGATGATGCCTATGCCTTTGAGGCCGCCTTGTCGTTAATCGCCGAGCTTCGAGCCGTGCGTGTTCGAACCACTCTGGAATCGACGGCTACTGCCACTGATGCTGTTGAGGCCGTTAATAGCGCGGTCTATAACCAGGACGCGTCGGTGTCTGGCCGCGATCTGCCGCGCCGTATTGTGGTGGGTATTGGGGTGCCTGTGTCCGATAATACGGCCGATTTGCTCATCACAGACCAATTACCCGCCACACTGTTGAGCGGTGCCAACACTAACGCCAACATACGCAGCCTCCTCGCCCAGCCGGCAGCTGTTGCCCTCGATCCGGAAGTTCTGACCGCAGCGTCGAGTCCTTTTGGTGCTGTGGTGTTGCTGCATCATTCAACACCGACTCTCGGAGCGCCCACCCTGTGGATAGAGAATTTGCATCAGGGAGCCGCAGGCATCCTCGCGCACCACGAGTTCCCCGATCGATTGTTGCCTTGGCTTTTAGGGACCGAGCTACAACAGGCTAGCTTCGATCACGCCCCCGTGGCAGTCGACGAGGTCTTGGCGCAATCGCCCCCCGCGCAGGTGCCACCACCCACGCTACTGACGCCGTGGCTCGCACTGTTAGTGGCGCTCCTACTGCTGCTAGAGCGTCTCTGGAGTGAGTGGTACCGGGGTGGTAGGCGGCTATGAATCTCGACCACAGGCCACTGAACGATATGGCAACGGGCGAGAGGGCAGACCGAGCTGACCCACTGGCGCTACTCCTTGTTCGGTTGCGCCAGCGACTCTGGTTACAGGCGATACTGACGAGCTTAAGTTGGGCTGTGGTGGTTCTGGCGCTGAGTTATCAGGTAGCGGGTTCGCCCTCGCCCCTGTTAGGTATTGCAGCGGCGCTCGTGGCGCTGGTGTTCCACACTGTTCGCTACCGCCCTCTGCGTTGGTCAACGGCCACGTTTGCCCATTACCTCAATCGGCGGGTACCCGACTTAGAAGAGAGCGCAGGTCTGTGGCTGCAGCCAGAATCCTCTCTTACGATGCTACAGCGATTACAGCGCAGACGGGTGGCGCACGTATGGGATGAACTACCGCAATCACCCCAGCGCTGGCTACCCGCCCTTAACCCGCGAGCGGCGCTGGGGGTAACGGGCGTTGGCGTGGCTATGGGGCTTACTTATGCTGTTGCGACAATGCTCTTTGGGCCTGCGAACATATCGGTAGCTCCGGCTGATAGCCCACACGCTCAGGGCAATCAGTTAGCCAACCCGTCTTTGGTGGCCATCGACATTGAGCCGCCCCCATACACGCAATTATCGGCTTTTCGGGTTACCCAGGCCGATGTGACCGCGCCCGAGGGCTCCACGGTGCGCTGGCACTATCAAGGGCCGAAGCTTGTCGACTGGCAGCTAGTGCTGAGCGATGCTGCGCGCCGGGATCGTCGACTTAACTTACAGCCCTCAATAAAAGAGCCTGGCAGCCGTGCCGATGCCCCTAGCAAAAGCGCAGCCGGCGGAGCCATTGCATCTGCTAGCGCAACGGTCGATGCCACCTCTTTGTACTATTTAGAGCCCATGGTTGGACAGGCAGGGGAGGACCGGATACCTGCTGTCCACAGTATTACCGCGATCCTAGACCAACCACCCACTATCCGCGAGGACGCCCCGGAAAGCACCCGCGTCGAGATTGCCAAGGACGCTGCTCCCCAGTTTCAGTACGGGGTCACCGTTGGCGATGACTACGGTATTAGCGAGGTCGAGATACGGGTGTCTGTGGCCAAAGGTTCGGGGGAGGGGGTGAAATTTCGTGATGCTCGTTACCCATTCGAGCGCTCTCAACCGGTCGACGATGGGGTCATGTATGAGCAGCAGTGGGACTTGCGCGAACTCGGTATGGCGCCGGGCGACGAGCTTTATTTATTCACCCGTGCTTACGATAACCACCCGGGTCAGCCACAATCGAGTCGGTCGGATACGGTCGTTGTTCGCTGGTTAGATGAAGCCCCAGAAGTCGTTGGTGAAGACGGTTTGGCGATCTCCGTCATGCCTGACTATTTCAAAAGTCAGCGTCAGATCATTATCGAGACCGAGCAGCTGTTGGC